>NZ_CP042582.1:4049375-4368437 GCF_008728835.1 Hypericibacter adhaerens | reverse complement strand
CATAGCCGCGACAGCCTCGCCTATCTCGGCAGCACGCCGCTCTCCGGCAATCCGGCGGCCATGGCCGCGCTGAAGAAGAGCGACCTGGTGCTCGATCTCATGACGCTTCTCTTCTCCCCGGAACAGGCGGAGATCCTCGAGAGCGGGACCAAGATCCTGCTGGCGGTCGAGCCGCCGGAGGTCCTGGTGCGGCTGCTGCCTTCGGCCGGCGACAAGCGCCTTTGCGCGGAAGCGGCCGCTCTCTTGAAGGGGGCTCGCGAGATGCGGGTGACCTCCGCCGCCGGCACCGACCTGCACCTGCCGATCGGGGAATTTCCGGTCATCGAGGAATACGGCTATGTCGACCGGCCCGGCCGCTGGGACCATTGGCCGAGTGGCTTCACCTTCACCTTCCCCAATGAGAGGCAGGCCTCGGGCCGCGTCGTCCTCGATCGGGGTGACATCCTGCTGCCGATGAAGAGCTATATCGACACCCCCATCGAGATGACGGTGAAGAACGGCTATGTGACCGCCATCCAGGGCGATATCGATGCGGCCCTGCTCAACGACTACATGAGCGCGTTCGACGATCCGGAAGCCTACGCCGTGTCCCATGTCGGCTGGGGGCTGCAGAAGAAGGCCCGCTGGTCGACCCTCGGCCTCTACGACCGCGAAGCGACCATCGGCATGGATGCCCGAGCCTTCGCCGGCAACTTCCTGTTCTCCATGGGCCCGAACAACGAAGGGGGCGGATCGCGGACGACGGCCTGCCATATCGACATTCCGATGCGCAATTGCGATGTGGCGCTCGACGGCAAGCCCGTCGTTCGCCAGGGGCGGGTCCTGTAGCGGCGGCGGCGCCGTTCCTGTCGGCCGAATACCCCCGCGAGGGGTACCGTCCAGCCCTGAAATCGCACGGGGCACGGGTCCGGGCGCGCTGCTAGACTGGGCCCGTAGCGCGCAAACGGAGACGGCAGACCTTCATGACACGCAAGCTCTTCGGCACCGACGGCATCCGCGGCAAGGCCAATGCCGAGCCGGTCACGGCCATGACGGCCTTGAAGCTCGCCATGGCGGCGGGGGCCGAGTTCACCCGCGGCGATCACCGTCATCGCGTCGTGATCGGCAAGGACACGCGGCTCTCGGGCTACATGCTGGAGCCGGCCCTGACCTCGGGCTTCGTCGCCATGGGCATGGATGTGATCCTGCTGGGGCCGATGCCGACGCCGGCGATCGCGATGCTGACGCGCTCGCTCCGCGCCGATCTGGGCGTGATGATCTCGGCCTCGCACAATCCTTACGAGGATAACGGCATCAAGCTGTTCGGGCCGGACGGCTACAAGCTCTCCGACGAGGTCGAGACGCGCATCGAGGCGCGCATGGCGGCGCACGAGACGCTGCAGGCGGCGCCCTCGGCTGAGCTCGGCCGCGCGCTGCGGCTCGACGACGCGCGCGGCCGCTATATGGAGGCGGTCAAGCGCAGCTTCCCCAAATCGCTCAATCTCGACGGGCTCAAGATCGTGGTGGATTGCGCCCACGGCGCCGCCTACCGCGTGGCGCCCACCGTGCTCTGGGAGCTGGGCGCCGAGGTGGTCGCGATCGGCGACGCGCCCGACGGCTTCAACATCAACCGCGAGTGCGGTGCCACGGCGCCGGCGGCGCTGCAGAAGCGCGTGATCGCCGAGAAGGCGGATCTGGGTCTGGCGCTCGACGGCGATGCCGACCGGCTGATCCTGGTCGACGAGAAGGGGCAGATCGTCGACGGCGACCAGATCATGGCGCTGATCGCGCGTTCCTGGGCCGAGCGCGACCGGCTCCAGGGCGGTGCCGTGGTGGCGACGGTCATGTCGAACCTGGGGCTTGAGCGGTTCCTCGCGGGGCTCAAGCTCAAACTGCTCCGCACGCCGGTGGGCGACCGCTATGTGGTGGAGCGCATGCGCGCCGAGGGCTGCAATGTCGGCGGCGAGCAGTCCGGCCATATCATCTTGGGCGACTACGGCACCACCGGCGACGGGCTGATCGCGGCGCTGCAGGTGCTGGCGGTGATCGTGCGCGCCGGTCGGCCGGTCTCCGAGACAACGCGGCTGTTCCAGCCGCTGCCGCAGCTCCTGAAGAACCTCAAGTTCAACGGCGGCCAGCCGCTCGAGCGCGACGAGGTCAAGGCCGCGATCAAGGGCGGCGAGACGGCGCTGGGCACGAATGGCCGCGTGCTGATCCGCAAATCCGGCACCGAGCCCGTGATCCGCATCATGGCCGAGGGCGAGGACGAAGCGCTCGTCGGCCGCGTGGTCGAGGACATCGCGCAGGCGATCGAGCGGGCGGGGAAGTAGGGCGGGACGATCAGACCGTCGTCCAGGCACCGACTTCCGCACGCCCGATCAATATACCGTCCCTGGCGACCTCGGCCAGAATCCGTCGCGCCAGGTCGGTGGGCTCGATCTCCGATGCCGCGACGATACCGAAGCGCTCCATTTTCGGCAGAAGGGTCGCCACGAGATCGGTGACGAGATGAACGGCGTCCATCGACGCGGCGCCGGAACCGATCACCGCCTCGAGGCGCAGCGTCGGTGCCGGCAGCCCGGCTCTTTCGAAGGCGACACCCAGCTTCGCGCCGAGATCCGTTTGCGCACCCGCTTGCGCAAGGGTCCGCTTTATCCAAAGGCAGGCCTGATCATAGGTGGGAACGGGCGGAGCGGATCGTGCGCCGTTCCAGTCGAGCTCGTGAAACACCACGGTTCCGCCGAGGCGCAGGTGGCTTGCAAGTTTCGCCAATGCGGCCGACGGGTCTGGAATGAACTGCAGAACGTAACGGCCGGCAACGGCATCGAAGGGCCGGTCGAAGCGCATGAGAGCCGGGTCGCCCTGTCGGAATGTGACGTTCGCATGGCCGGCGCTACGGGCACGCTGCTGCGCGATGTCAATGGCGGTCTGCGACAGATCCGTGCCGACCACCTCGCCCCCCGGTCCCACGAGAGCGGCCAACAGCAGGGCCACATCGCCGGCGCCACTGCCGACCTCCAGCACGCGCATTCCTTCGGAGATTCCCGCAGCGACGAAATACCGGTTCGTGATCGGGTCTATCAGACGTGCCTGGGTTGAAAGACGCTTCAGTTCGGCGTCTGAGTGCCCGAGAGCATAGTCATGGTCGGCCGCCATTCTGCTCTTCCTCGGTGCCATGAGACTCTTCACGCGGGGGCCGCGATAATATTCCTATAATCCGGCGTAATCCAGACCGGCGCATGATCGAAAGGCTCGACGTTCCCTCACACCACCGACAGATAAGGCTCCGGCGCCGCCACCGCGAGGTTGGCGAGCTCGCCCAGCGCGCGGGCGAGGCAGGTGCGGTCGCTGGCAGCACCCAGGCAGATGCGCACGGCCTGTTCCTTGGTGCGGTTGACGGCGAAAGCGCCGACCGGCGTGACGGGTGCCCCCTTGGCCGCGGCGGCGATCGCGAAATCCTCGGCGCGCCAGGATTCGGAGAGCCTGAGCCAGCCATGGAGCGCCACGGGATTGGCGCGCCAGCCGAGCGAGCCCAGCGCATGGCGCGCGAGGTTCTGCCGGGCGCGCGCCTCCTGGCGCCTTGCGTCGGCGAGACGATGGGCGGTGCCGTCCGCGATCAGGCGGCGCGCGATCTCGGCCATGAGCGGGGCCGCCATCCAGACGCTCGCCTGCATCGCCGGCAGGAAGCGGTCGGTCTGGTTCGGCGGCACGACGAGATAGCCGATCCGCAGGCCCGGCGCGATGCATTTGGAGAGGCTGGTGAGGTAATAGCCCTGCGTCGGCGCGTAGCTCATCAGCGGCGGCGGGGCGTTGTCGATCAGATAGCCATAGACATCGTCCTCGATCAGGGCGACGCCGTAGCGCTCGGCAATCTCGGCGACCGCGCGCCGCCGCTCGACCGACATTACGGTGCCGGTCGGGTTCTGCATCGTCGGCATGCAATAGAGTGCGCGCGGCGAGCCCTGCCGGCAGGCCGCCTCGAACGCTTCCGGAATCAGGCCTTCGGAATCCATGGCAATGCCCTGGATCCGCAGCCGCAGCATGCGCGCCAGGGTGCGCACGCCGGGATAGGTCAGGGCCTCCGTCAGCAGCGTGTCGCCCGGCTCGAGCAGCGAGTTGAAGGCGATGGCGGTGCCGTGCTGGCCGCCGCAGGTGACGAGCAGGCGATCGGGCTCGGCCGCGACGCCGGAGAGCGCCACCCATTCGGAGCCGGCCGCGCGATGCTCGGCCATGCCCTCATGCGTCTGGTAGGCCAGGAAAGGCTCGATATTCTCGCCCGCCAGCGCCGCGAGCGCCCGGTTGATGCTGTCATCCTGCGTCAGGCGCGGCGCGAAGTTGTGGCGCATGTCGGCGATGAGCGGCGTGTTCGGCCGGCTCTCGGGCCGCCTGCTCGCGACGAAGAGGGCGTTGGTGCGGTCGGCCTGGCCGCGCACATAGGTGCCGCGGCCGACCTCGCCGCCGATGAGCCCGCGCCGCGCCGCCTCGGCATAGGCGCGGGTGATGGTGCCGACCGTGACGCCCAGCGCATCGGCGAGCGCGCGGTGCGTCGGCAGCTGGTCCCCGGCGCCAAGCCGTCCGGCCTGGATGTCGCCGGCCAGCGCATCGGCGATGGCGATGTAGCGGGGGCCCGTGCGGCCCGTCAGATCGGGCGACCAAATTGTCATGACGACAATCCACACATTGACGATGAAACTGGGAGGATTGTATTCATTGTTTCCTATGGCGCAACCCTGATTGTTGCCACTCACAATCGGGATTCGTCTGCGAGACGGTCAGGCTCCGACAACAGCCTGCGCATCGGGCCGTCGCATGAGAAAGACGCTGGGGCAAACCGGCAACCAGGGATCAGAGGGCCCCACCCCATGGGGCCTGCCGCGACTGGAGCTTCTTCCGGGAGACTGACATGGAGTTGAGGATCTTTCAGATCGACGCGTTCGCCGAGCGGCGTTTCGCGGGCAATCCGGCGGCCGTGGTGCCGCTCGAACGCTGGCTGCCGGACGCGACGCTGCAGGCGATCGCGGCCGAGAACAATCTGGCCGAGACGGCCTTCTTCCTGCGCGAGAAGGGTGCGGACGGCAGCGATTTCCATCTGCGCTGGTTCACGCCCACGGTCGAGGTCAATCTCTGCGGCCACGCGACCCTGGCCTCGGGCCATGTGATCTCGGCCCATCTCGAGCCGGGCCGCACGCAGATGAAGTTCCGCTCGCGCGGCGGTCTCCTGGGCGTCGAACGGCGCGGCGATCTGCTGGCGCTCGATTTCCCGATCTACCGGACCGAGAAGACGGCGATGCCGGCGGGCATCGAGAAGGCGCTGGGCCGCAAGCCGGCCGAGATGCGGGCGGTGCATCAATGGCTCGCGGTCTATGAGAGCGAGGAAGAGGTGGCGAACCTCGAGCCCGACATGGCGGCGATCGTGGCGCTGGGCAAGGACGGCATCATCGCGACGGCGCCGGGCGACCGCAGCGACTATGTCTGCCGCTATTTCGCACCCCATGCCGGCATCCCCGAGGATCCGGCGACCGGCTCCGCGCAATGCGTGACGGTGCCCTATTGGGCCGAGCGGCTCGGCAAGACGAAGCTCACGGGGCGGCAGATCTCCGCGCGCGTCGGCACGTTCCAGTGCGAGCTCAAGGGCGAGCGCGTCGACATCGCGGGGCGCTGCGTCGCCTATCTCGAAGGCCGGATTCATGTCGATTGACGAAGCCCAGCCGGCGCCGGGGAAATCCTCTCCGGCCGCCGGCTGGCGCGCGGATTTCATGCTGGGGCTGTGGCACATCCTGCCCTTGGAGGTGGGCCTGGTGCCGTTCGGGCTGCTGATGGGGGCGCTGGCGGCGCAGAAGGGATTCGGGCCGGTCGAGATGATGCTGATGAGCGGCACCGTCTTCGCCGGCGCCTCGCAGTTCGTGGCGCTCGACATGTGGCGCGACCCGATCCCGATGCTCACGATCGTCGCCACGACCGCCATGATCAATCTGCGCCATGTGATGATGGGGGCGGCGATGCAGCCGGCGATGGGGCGCTTCAACCGCTTCCAGGCGCCGCTGGCGCTGTTCCTGATGGCCGACGAGATCTGGGCCATGGCGATGCGCCGCGCGGGCCGGGGCCGGCTCACGCCCGCCTATTATTTCGGCCTCGCCACCTTCTTCTATCTGAGCTGGGTCTTCTGGACCGGGCTCGGCACCGTCGTCGGCGCCATCATCCGGGATCCCGCGCGCTATGGCTTCGACTTTGCCTTCACCGCCGTGTTCCTGATCCTGATCGTCGGGCTCTGGCGCGGGCGCCGGAGCATCGCACCCCTGGCGGCGAGCGCCATCGTGGCGCTTGCGGCCCACGCCTGGCTGCCGGGCGTCTGGTACATCGTCCTGGGCGGGGCCGCAGGCGTGCTGGCCGCGGCGCTTTCGACGCCGGAGCCGTCATGAAGCTCGACCTGCAACTGGTGCTGACCATCCTCGGCATGGGGGTGGTGACCTACGTCACCCGGATCGGCGGCTATGCGCTCCTGAGCCGCTTTCCGGTTAAGGGCCGCGTCAAGGCGGGGCTCGAGGCGGTGCCGATCGCGATCCTGACGGCGATCATCGCGCCGGCCGCGCTCGCGGCCGGGCCGGCCGACGCGCTGGCGGCCCTGATCACCGTGCTCCTGGCGCTGCGTCTGCCCGTGATCGTCGCTCTCGTCGGCGGGGTGGGGTCCGTTGTCCTGCTGCGCTGGCTGATCGGTTAGGCTAGTCTCGCGCGTCACCCCCTTCAGAGCCCGGAGCCTCCCTTGTCGGTCCTGTCAGCATCGGTCGCCGGATTGGACGGCAGCGCCCTCGAGAAGGTGCTGGGTCCGGTCGAAACGGCGCGCGGCCTGCCGAACGCCGCCTATATCGATCCCGCGGTCTTCGCCGTCGAGCAGGAACGCGTCTTCGCGCGCAACTGGGCCTGCATCGGTTTCGCCAAGGACCTGCCCAACGCGGGCGACCTCAAGCCGATCGAGCTGTTCGGCCGGCCGATGCTGATGGTGCGCGATGGCAAGGGGCAGGTCAGGGTGTTCGAGAATGTCTGCCGCCATCGCGGCATGACGCTCGTCGACGCGCCGCGTCATTGCAACGGCCTGATCCGCTGCCCCTACCATTCCTGGAGCTACGATCTCGAGGGCGCCTTGCGCGCCACGCCGCATGTGGGCGGCCCCGGCCAGAACAGCCATCCCGAGGTGAAGCGCGAGGAGCTCGGCCTCTTCGCGCTGCGCTCGCATGTCTGGATGGATCTGGTCTTCGTCAATCTCTCGGGCCAGGCGCCCGATTTCGAGACGCATATCGCGAAGCTCGACCGGCGCTGGCGGGAGTTCGCCCGCCAGCCGCTCCATCACGGTGGCGCCGATTCATCGACCCGCTTCGATCTCAAGACCAACTGGAAGCTCGCGGTCGAGAATTATTGCGAGAGCTATCACCTGCCCTGGGTGCATCCCGGCCTCAACAGCTATTCGCGGCTCGAGGACCATTACAACATCGTCGAGCCGGGCGCCTTCTCCGGCCAGGGATCGCGGGTCTATAACCCGCAGCTCGGATCGCGGGGCGAGCGCTTCGCCTCCTTCGCGGACCTGTCGGCGCAATGGGACCATGGCGCCGAATATGCCTCGCTCTTCCCGAACGTCCTGCTGGGCGTCCACAAGGATCATTTCTTCGCCCTGATGCTGGAACCGGTGGCGCCCGACCGCACCATCGAGCATCTCGAGCTCTATTATGCCGATCCCGCGATGCTGGCGGACGGGATGGCGGAGATGCGCCGGCACAACACCGCCATGTGGCGCCAGGTGTTCCTCGAGGATGTCTTCGTCGTCGAGGGCATGCAGCGCGGCCGCCACGCCGCCGGCTTCGACGGCGGCAAGTTCTCGCCCGTGATGGATGCGCCGACCCATTGTTTCCATGAATGGGTGGCCCGCCAGCTCCTGGAGGAGCTGCCCCCAGGCCATAACCGGCGCGCGGCCGTCTGACGGCTCGAGGCCCGGCCGGACCAGGGCCGGCCAAGCCCTTGGCGCAGACCCGCTATTCCCGGCGCGGCCCTCTGGCGGCTTGCTCCCGGGGCCCAATCGGGCTATTCACGCGCGGCCCTTTTCCAGCCGAAAGCCGTCTTTTCCCCGTGCAAGCCTCCGCCGCCAACGCGCTGCTGCCGACCGGCCTCAGCGACCTGCTCCCGCCCGATGCCGCCTTCGAAGCGGCGGTCGTGGACCGGCTCACGGCGCTGTTCGCCTCCCAGGGCTATGAGCGGATCAAGCCGCCGCTGATCGAGTTCGAGACCAGCCTGTTGGCGGGCGCCGGGGCCGCCATGGCGGAGCACACCTTCCGCCTGATGGACCCGATCTCGCACCGGATGATGGGGCTGCGCGCCGACATGACGCCGCAGGTGGCGCGGATCGCCGCGACCCGCCTCAAGAACGCGCCGCGCCCCTTGCGCCTCTCCTATGCGGGCCAGGTGCTGCGGGTGAAGGGCACCGAGCTCAAGCCGGCGCGCCAGCTGGGCCAGGTCGGCATCGAGCTGATCGGCGCCGAAGGACCCGCCGCCGATGCGGAGGTGATCCTGCTCGCCGCCGAGACGCTTTCGGCGCTGGGGCTAGAGGGCCTCACCATCGATCTCAATCTGCCGACCCTGGTGCCGGCCGCCGCCGCGGCGCTGGGCTTCCGCAAGGCCGCGGTCAAATCGCTGGTGCAGGCGCTGGACCGCAAGGATGCGGCGGCCGTCGCCGCCCATGCGGGGCGCCATGCCCTGCTGTTCCAGGCGCTGATCGCGGCCGCCGGCCCGGCGCGCCGGGCGATCGCGGCGCTGGAGCGGCTCGATCTGCCGACCGAGGCGGCCGAGGAACGCCGCCGCCTGGGCGACGTGGTGGCGCATCTGCTGCGCGCCATGCCGAAGCTCCACCTGACCATCGATCCGGCCGAGCATCGCGGCTTCGAATATTACAACGGCGTGGGCTTCAGCCTGTTCGCGCGCGGCGCGCGCAACGAGCTCGGCCGCGGCGGGCGTTATGTGAGCGGGGAGGGCGAGCCCTCCACCGGTTTCAGCCTCTATCTCGACAGCCTGATCCAGGCCCTGCCGGCCCCGGTCGCGGCCCGACGGATCCTGCTGCCGCTCGATACGCCGCGGGCCGCCGCCGCCGCCCTGCGCCGCCAGGGCTGGGTCACAATCGGTGCATTGCACGCCACGGCGGATATGATGGAGGAGGCGCGCCGCCTCCATTGCAGCCATGTCTGGCAGGGCGGCAAGGCCCGGTCCGTCGTCAAGACCGGCGCCCGCCGGCGCAAGACCAAGGCGTAGCGTTCCTTATCACCCCGCCGCTCCACGTCTCCGACGGGCGGGCATCAACGAAGTCTCGAGAGGGTTTGAAGCATGGCCAATGTCGCCGTCATCGGCGCCCAGTGGGGCGACGAGGGAAAAGGCAAGATTGTCGACTGGCTCTCGGAGCGCGCCGATGTCGTGGTGCGGTTCCAGGGCGGGCATAACGCCGGCCATACGCTCGTCATCGGCAACCAGACCTACAAGCTGTCGCTGCTGCCCTCGGGTGTGGTGCGCGGCAAGCAGTCGATCATCGGCAATGGCGTGGTGGTCGATCCCTGGGCGCTGCTGAAGGAGATCGAGACGATCAAGGGGCAGGGCGTCACGGTCGGCCCCGACGTGCTGAAGCTCGCGGAGAACGCGCCGCTGATCCTGCCGCTCCACGGTCAGCTCGACCGGCTGCGCGAGGAGCGGCGCGGCACGGCGAAGATCGGCACCACGGGCCGCGGCATCGGGCCGGCCTATGAGGACAAGGTGGCGCGGCGCGCGATCCGCGTCTGCGACCTGCTCGATCCCGCGACGCTTGGCGAGCGGGTCGACGATTTGCTGCTGCATCACAACGCGCTGCTGCGCGGCCTGGGTGCGCCCGAGGTCGATCGAAACCAGCTGCTGGCCCAGCTCAACGAGATCGCGCCCAAGGTGGCCCCCTTCGTCACCAGCGTCTGGCAATGCCTCGACGCAGCGCGTCGCCGCGGCGACCGCATCCTGTTCGAAGGCGCGCAGGGCTCGATGCTCGATATCGATCACGGCACCTATCCTTATGTGACCTCCTCCAACACCGTGGCAGCGCAGGCCTCGGTGGGGGCGGGCGTGGGCGTGGGTGCCGTCTCCTATGTGCTCGGCATCACCAAGGCCTATACGACGCGCGTGGGTTCCGGCCCGTTCCCGACCGAGCTCACCGACGAGACCGGCGAGCTGTTGGGTTCGCGCGGGCACGAGTTCGGCGTGGTGACGGGCCGCAAGCGGCGCTGCGGCTGGTTCGATGCGGTGATGGTGCGCCAGGCGGTCAAGGTCGGCGGCATCGACGGCATCGCGCTCACCAAGCTCGACGTGCTGGACGGGCTGCCGGAGCTGAAGGTCTGCGTCGGCTACAACCTCGATGGCCAGCGCCTCGACCATCTGCCGGCGGGCACGGCCGCGCAGGCGCGGGTGACGCCGATCTACAAGACCATGGAAGGCTGGTCGGAATCGACCCGCGGCGCCCGCTCCTGGGCGCAACTCCCCGCGACCGCGATCAAATATATCCGTCGCATCGAGGAGTTGATCGAGGCTCCGGTGGCGCTCCTGTCGACGAGCCCCGAACGCGAGGACACGATCCTGGTGCGCAATCCGTTCGCGGATTGAGGTCCGGCGGCCTTTTCCTACAGTTTTGTTGCCTGGAGATATCGCCGCCGGGGTGCATACCAGCATCGCCCACCGGGCGCGGGGTCCTATTTCATGGACAGCGGCTGCCCGCCGCTCCTAGGATTCGTCAAGTTAAGCACGGTAAATAGAGGTAAGAGGGAAAGTGGCGGACTTGCCCACTGCCGCGGCCGAACGTGCATTTTCCTTCGGCCCGTTCCGCTTTCTTCCCACGCGCCAGCTTTTGCTGGAGGGCGAAACTCCCGTTCGGCTGGGCAGCCGCGCGGTGGAGCTCCTCGCGGCCCTGGTGGAGCGGCCGGGTGAGCTGGTCAGCAAGAGCGAGCTTTTCGCGCGAGTCTGGCCCAACACCGTCGTCGAGGAAAGCAATCTGAAGGTCCATATCGCGGCGCTCCGCCGCGCGTTGGGCGAGGGCCAGCCCGGCCGCCGTTACGTCGCGACCGTCTCCGGGCGCGGCTATCGCTTCGTGGCGCCGGTCGGGATTTCGGAACCGGAGATGCCGCCGCCGCGGGGCACCGCCGAGCCGCTGGCGCACAACCTGCCGGCAGCATCGACGCGAACGATCGGCCGTGCCGGCACGATCGATGCGCTCCGGCGGCAATTGCCGCAGCGCCGCTTCATCACGGTCGTCGGTCCGAGCGGTATCGGCAAGACGACGGTCGCTCTCGCCACCGTCGAGGCGCTCCTCGAGACCTACGAGCATGGCGTGTGCTTCGTCGATCTGGCGCCGCTCGGCGACCCGCAATTCGTGCCCAGCACGCTCGCATCCGCCCTCGGCCTCACGATCCCAGGCAACGGGGTTTCGGCGCTGACCTCCTATCTGCGGGACAAACGGATGCTGATCCTGCTCGACAGCTGCGATCATGTCATCGAAACGGCGGCCATGCTTGCCGAGCAGATCGTCAGCGCGGCGCCGGGCCTCCATGTGCTGACGACCAGCCGCGAACCGCTGCGCGCGAAAGGCGAGCACGTGCATCGGTTGTCGCCGTTCGAGAACCCGCCGGCCTCACCCTCCCTGACGGCCGCGGAAGCGCTTGCCTTTCCGGCAGTACAGCTCTTCGTCGAGCGCGCGGCGGCGTGCCTCGAGGGCTTTCAGCTCAGCGACGCGGATGCGCCCATCGTCGCCGAGATCTGCCGCAAGCTCGAGGGTATCGCGCTCGCGATCGAACTGGCCGCGACGCGGATCGACGCCTTCGGCCTGCGCGAGCTGTCGGAGCTGCTCAATGATCGGTTCCGGCTGCTGAAGCAGGGCCGACGCACCACCCTGGCGCGGCACCGGTCGCTAGCCGCGGCCCTGGACTGGAGCTACGATTTCCTGCCGCCGAGCGAGCAGGTCCTGCTGCGTCGCTTCTCGGTCTTCGCCGGCGACTTTACGCTCGAATCGGCATGCGCGGTGGTCTCGGACCGCAGTATCGCCGGGGCCGAGATCGTGGAGGGCGTGGCCAATCTGGTGGCGAAATCCCTTCTGACGGCGGATGTCGGCGACGTCGTCGTACGTTATCGGCTGCTCGAAACCACCCGCGCCTATGCGTTCCAGAAGTTGGCGGAGAGCGGCGAGGCCGACCTCGTCGCGCGACGCCATGCCGAGCACCATCGGGATCTGTTCGGGCGGGCCGAGGCCGAATGGGACGCGAAGCCGACGGCCGAGTGGCTCGCCGATTACGGGCGCAAGATCGACAATGTCCGGGCCGCATTGGTCTGGGCGTTCTCCGAGGCGGGCGACGCGTCGGTCGGCGTGGCGCTCACGATCGCCGCGATTCCGCTATGGATGCATCTGTCGTTGATGGAGGAGTGCCGGGCCGGCATCGAGCGGGCGCTGGCGGGGTACGAGACGAGTCCGGGACGGAACGATCGTGACGAGATGAGGCTTTATGCCGGCCTCGCCGGAGCCTTGCTTCACGCGCGCGGGCCGCTGCCGGAGACCGACATCGCCTGGGCGAAGGCGCTGCAAATCGCGGAACGCCTGCCGGACAGCGAATACCAGCTGCGCTGTCTTTGGGGCGTGGCCATCTGCCGGTTCTACGTCGCGGACTATCGGGCGGCACTCGGATTCGCCCGAAGGTTCCGCAAGCTCGCCGGCGAGAAGGGCGATGCCGCGGCTCGATTGAGCGGGGACCGGCTGGCTGCCACCACGCAGCACTATCTGGGCGACCAGACGGCCGCGCGGCGGCAGTTGGAACGGGCGCTCCGGGAACATCCCGGCCCTTTTCCTCGCGCTCACATCGCCCGGTTCCTTTACGACCAGCGCGTGGCGACGCAGGACGCGCTGGCCGTCGTTCTCTGGCTGCAAGGTTGCCCGGACCAGGCTGTTCGCAAGGCGCAAGAGACGTTCGAGGAGGCCCAGGCTACCGGTCACGTGCTCACGCTCTGCAGCGCCCTGGCCCAGGCGGTCTGTCCGGTCGCGCTCTATGTCGGCAATCTGGCGCTGGCCGAACACCGGCTGGCGATGCTTCTCGGCCATCTGGCGAAACAGCCCATGAGCGTATCGAAGGCGCTGGCCTTCAGCCTGCAAGGCACGCTTCGTGTCATGAAAGGCGACGTGACAGCCGCGCCGCTCATTCGCGACGCACTGACCGAGCTGCGCGGTGCGAGATACCGTCTGCGCTATCCGGCTCATCTCGGCACGTTGGCGCTGGCCCTGGGCCTGGCCGGGAATGCCTCGCAGGCTCGTCGCACGATCGACGAGGCGCTCGAATCCGCGATGCAGAGCGAGGAATTCTGGTGCCTGGCTGAGCTGCTGCGCATCAAGGGCGAACTCCTGGAGCGAGAAGGATCGGCGGCGGCGATAGGTGCCGCCGAGGACCAGTATCGACAGGCTCTCGACTGGGCACGCCGGCAAGAGGCGCTATCGTGGGAGTTGCGTGCCGCCACGACGCTTGCCCGGTTGCAGCATCGGCAGGGGCAGACGAAAGAGGCGGAGCGACTCCTGTGCCCGGTCTACGCCCGGTTCCGCGAAGGTTTCGAGACCCGAGACCTCATCATCGCCCGCATGCTGATCGACGATCTGCGCGCCGCGCTCCCAAGCGCGTGACGCGCCGGCGATCGCCTGCGCCGGCGGGCCTTCACTAAAATTTACCACCCTTTACGCCCAGCCCGGGCGGGCGGGCGGTAAGAGTCGTTGTACCGCGCTGATCTCTTCGGGCATTGCCGGCAGCATCGGCCCAGGCTGCGCTCTCGCCCTTCGTCGCGCGCCTCCATCGGCCTGTCGGCCGAGCTGGAGCAGATCCGAAGAATCTGGAGGGAAGCTATGACGATCAGAGGCAGCCTGCTGAATGGCCCGCTGGGTTTCGGCGCCGCGCCCTTGGGCAACATGTTCCGCAACATCCCCGAAGATGAGGCGATCGCCACCGTCGAAGCGGCCTGGCAGCAGGGCACTCGCTATTTCGACACGGCGCCCTTCTATGGCGCCGGCCTGTCCGAAATGCGCCTGGGCAAGGCGCTGGCCAGGCACAAGCGTGACGATTATGTGCTCAGCACCAAGGTCGGCCGGCTGATCCTCGACGAAGTCGAAGCCGGGCGCCGCAGCTTCGGCGAGAAGGGCGCCATCTTCGAGTTCGGCAGGCCCAACCGCATCGTCTATGACTATTCGGAGAAGGGGGCGCTGAAATCGATCGAGGACAGCCTGAAGCGCTTGGGCGTCGACCGGCTGGATTTCGTCTGGATTCATGACATTGCCCAGGATTTCCACGGCGATGGCTGGCTCGCCCAGTTCGAGATCGCGCGCACGGGGGCCTTCCGCGCCCTGAGCCGGCTGCGCGACGAGGGCGTCACCAAGGGCTGGGGCCTGGGCGTGAACCGCATCGAGCCTGTCGAGCTGATGCTGGGCCTGTCCGAGACCAGGCCGAACGGTACGCTGCTGGCCGGCCGCTATACGCTGCTGGATCATGAGCCCGCACTGCAGCGCCTGATGCCGGCCGCGGAGGCCAAAGGTGTCGATATCGTAATCGGCGGCCCCTACAGTTCCGGTGTCCTCGCCGGCGGCAAGCATTTCGAGTATGCCGAGGCGACGCCGGCCATCCTTGCGAGGGTCGAAAAGATCAAGGCGCTCACCGAGCGCTACAAGGTTCCGATCAAGGCGGCAGCCCTGCAGTTCTCTCTTGCGCACCCGGCCGCGGCGGCAGTGATCCCGGGCGCGAGCAAGCCCGAGCGCATCAAGGAAGACCATGCGGCGCTGGAGGCCGTCATTCCCGACGATTTCTGGCGGGAAATGCGGCAGGAGCGCCTGGTTTCCGCCGACGCGCCATTGCCCATCGATCGGCAAAAGGAGGTCTCGCGCGCGGCGAAGGCCTCGGCGACCATGGAAATCCCGGCCTCTCCCGACCGGGTGTGGCAGCTGATCGGCGGATTCAACTCCCTGCCGGACTGGCTGCCCTATATCCCCAAGAGCGAAGTCAGCGAAGGTGGCCGCGTGCGGCGCCTCGCCAATCCCGACGGCGAGGCCATCGTCGAGCGCCTCGAAGCCTTCGACAATGCCGCGCGCAGCTACAGCTATTCCATCCTCCAGGCTCCCTTCCCGGTGACAGGCTACTTCTCGACCTTGCGCGTCAAGGCGATGAATGGCGGCAAGGGCGCGTGCGTCGAATGGTCGGGTCGATTCACGCCCCATGGCGTGAGTGACCAGGAGGCCTCCCGGCTGTTCCAGGGCATCTATGAGGATGGGCTGAAGGCGTTGGCTGCCGAATTCGCCACGCAGAGGTAGCGCCCGTCAGACGAAGCGCCCGGCCCCGGGAGGCGCCCGGCTGCCCCGTCGATCGGGTGAATGCGGATGTCGTTCCGGTCCGGGCCGCCCTTGTCCCGGTCCCCCGTGAATCCGCTGTCGGTTCCGAACATTGGAGGCGAGCAATGGCCAAGATCCTGTGCGTTCTCTACGACGATCCCATGGACGGCTATCCCTGCAGCTATGCACGCGACACGGTTCCCTCCATCGTTCGCTACGATAATGGGCAGACGGCGCCGACGCCGCAGCGGATCGATTTCAGTCCCGGCCAGCTGCTCGGGAGCGTCTCGGGCGAGCTGGGCCTGCGGAAATATCTCGAAAGCCTCGGTCACAGCTTCGTCGTGACTTCCGACAAGGATGGCGAGGGGTCGGTCTTCGAGCGCGAGCTGCCGGACGCCGATATCGTCATCTCCCAGCCTTTCTGGCCGGCCTATCTGAGTGCTGAGCGCATCGCCAAGGCGAGGAAGCTGAAACTTGCTCTCACGGCCGGCATCGGTTCCGATCATGTGGACCTGGAGGCCGCCATCAAGCATGGCATCACGGTGGCTGAGGTGACGGGATCGAACAGCATCAGCGTCGCCGAGCATGCGGTCATGATGATCCTGTCGCTGGTTCGCAACTACCTTCCTTCCTACGAATGGGTGAAGAAGGGCGGCTGGAATATCGCCGACTGCGTCGAGCGTTCCTACGACCTGGAGGGCATGCATGTGGGCACGGTCGCCGCGGGCCGGATCGGCCTGGCGGTGCTGCGGCGGCTCAAGCCGTTCCAGGTGAATCTGCATTACTTCGCGCGCCACCGCCTGCCCGAGGTGGTCGAGAAGGAGCTCGGTCTGGCCTTCCATGCCAGCGTCGAGGAGATGGTCAAGATCTGCGATGTCGTCACGATCAACGCGCCGCTGCATCCCGGAACGCGCAACATGTTCAACGACGAACTCCTGTCCCAGATGAAGCGGGGCGCCTACATCGTCGACACCGCGCGCGCCCAGATCTGCAACCGCGACGCCATCGTCCGGGCCCTCCAGAGCGGTCAGCTCGCCGGCTATGCGGGCGATGTCTGGTATCCGCAGCCGGCGCCCAGGGACCATCCCTGGCGCAGCATGCCCCATCACGGCATGACGCCGCACATCTCCGGAACATCCTTGTCCGCCCAGGCCCGATACGCGGCGGGCACGCGCGAGATCCTCGAATGCTGGTTCGAAGATCGCCCCATCCGCGAGGAATACATCATCGTCAAGGGCGGCAAGCTCGCGGGCACCGGCGCGCAATCCTATACCGTTTGAATCGGGAACAGCCGGCGAGGAGCGGCCATCGTGCGCCAGCCCGTTCTCTTCACGCCGATCCGAGTCGGCGACCTCGACCTGGTCAACCGCATCGTGGTCGTGCCGATGTGCCAGTATTCGGCAAGGAACGGATGCATGAGCGACTGGCACCCGATCCATCTGGGCCAGTTCGCCCTTTCCGGCGCCGCGCTCCCGACGGTCGAGGCCACAGCCGTTCTCCCGGGAGGCCGCGTCAGCTGTGCCGATGACGTTCTATCCCGGCGATGCGCTGAAAGCGGGCGGCGGCATCCTCGCCGACAACGACGGTCTGGTCGCGGTCAATGTCGTCCAGGATCGCGAACTCATCACGGGCCAGAACCCGCGTTCCGACCACGACATCGCCAAGCAGTTCGTGGAAGCGCTCCACCGCGAGCGGGTCCAGATGCGTGCGAGCTGAGCCGCGTTCGTGGGCTGGTGACGTCGTCCAAAGGGGCGGCATCGAAACGCCGGCTCCTTCCGTCGGGTCATTCGTGAGGTATCCGCATGCTCACCAGAGCCTATGCGGCGCAATGCGCCGCCGCTGAAGCCAAGGCATCTCCCGTCCCGGGCCAGCGAAGTCACGGCCTCACGCTGTTCGCCCTGGCGCTCGGCAGCTTCAGTATCGGGACATCCGAGTTCGCGAGCATGGGCGTGCTCCAGCTCTTCTGCACCAGCCTCGGCGTCGATATCCCCGTAGCGACCCATGCGATCACGGCTTATGCCATGGGCGTGGTGGTCGGGGCCCCGCTCGTCACCCTGGCGGCGGCTCATCTCAATCGGCGATCCCTGCTGCTGTGGCTGATGGGGCTCTTCATCGCCGGCAATCTCCTGTCCGCCGCCGCGACGAACATCGAGATGCTGGCGGCCGCCCGTTTCATCAGCGGCATGCCGCAGGGCGCCTATTTCGGCGCCGGAGCGGTCGTCGCCTCCTACATCGTGGGCCCCGGGCGCTCGGGGAAGGCATTCTCCCTCGTCATGACCGGCCTCACCGTCGCGACGATCGTCGGATCGCCGCTCGCGACCTTCCTGGGCCAGAATCTGGGCTGGCGCGACACGTACATCACCGTTGCCGGGGTGGCGGCGCTCGCCTTCGCGGCCCTGTGGTGCTGGGTACCCCGCACCGATGCCCTGCGCGGCGGTTCGGTGACGCGAGAGCTCGGCGCCCTTCGCAAGCCGATGGTCTGGGTGATGATGGCCGTTGCGGCCCTTGGCGTGGCCAGCATTTTCGCGGTCTACACCTTCATCGGCCCGTTCGTCACGGATGCCGCCTCCCTCGATCCGGCGGTGATTCCCATCGCGCTGGCGCTGTTCGGTATCGGCATGACGACGGGCAACCTGATCGGCGGCCGCCTCGCCGATCGGTATGCCGGCTTCGGGCTCATCATCGGATTCGGCTCCGCCCTCGTCGTGCTCGCGATCCTCGCCTCCTACGGCGCGAATGTCTGGGTCCTGATGCCGGCCATGTTTGGTGTCGGCGCGACGATGATGATCGCCATCCCCACCATCCAGGTCCGCCTCACCGGCTTCGCGCCGGAAGCGCCGACCCTGATGGGGGCGATGAACCTCGCTTCCCTCAATGTCGCCAATGCCGTCGGTGCCTGGGCCGGCGGCTTGGCGATCGGGGCGGGCTTGGGATTGTTGTCGGCCGTTTGGGCGGGTTTGGGCCTCACTCTCACGGGCCTTCTGCTGTTCGTCCTGGTGGTGGCGGGGACGCGCCGGCTCGCGCCGGCCTAATGAAACGGCCGATGCCCGTCTCGCACCCAAGCAAAAAGGCCCCGCCTTGGAAGGGCGGGGCCTTTTCGATTGATAAGTCGTCGGTGGCTTAAGACGCCAGGTTCTGCTCGACCGCCGCGTTCTTGATCGACTTCTGCAGCTTCTCGAAGGCGCGGACCTCGATCTGGCGCACGCGCTCGCGGCTGATGCCGTATTCGCGGCTCAGATCCTCGAGCGTGGTCGGGTCCTCCTTGAGCCGGCGTTCGGTCAGGATATGACGCTCGCGCTCGTTGAGGCCCTTCATCGCCGTGGTCAGCAGGGCCTGGCGCTTGCCGAGCTCCTCGCTGTCGCTGAGGCGCGCTTCCTGGTTCTGGGTCTCGTCCTCGAGCCAGTCGATCCACTCGCCCTCGCTGTCGGCGCGCGGCGAGGCGTTGAGCGAATGATCCGGCGCCGCGAGGCGACGGTTCATCTGGATCACGTCCTCTTCCGGCACGTCGAGCTGGGTCGCGATCTTCGTCACCGTCTCCGGCGCCAGATCGCCTTCCTCGATCGCCTTGAGCTGGCCCTTGATGCGCCGCAGGTTGAAGAACAGCTTCTTCTGCGCCGCGGTCGTGCCCATCTTCACCAGCGACCAGGAATGCAGGATGTATTCCTGGATCGCGGCGCGGATCCACCACATGGCATAGGTCGCCAGGCGGAAGCCGCGCTCCGGGTCGAAGCGCTTGACCGCCTGCATCATCCCGACATTGCCCTCGGAGATGAGCTCGTTCACCGGCAACCCATAGCCGCGATAGCCCATCGCGATCTTGGCGACGAGCCGCAGATGGCTGGTCACCAGCTTGTGGGCGGCTTCGGTGTCCTCATGCTCGCGCCAGCGCTTGGCCAGCATGTATTCCTCATCCGCTTCCAGCATGGGGAACTTGCGGATGTCCTGGAGATACCGGCTGAGATTGCCGTCCGACGCCAGTACCGGCAGCGACCGTGATAGGCTTGCCATTGAAACTCCTCCTTACGCCCCTCGCGTAACCCCTGCTTCCACGGGTCGGAGTTTCCCGGGGAAATTTGGCACTTTGAGGGCACAAGTGCTAAATTTGAATTCAGGCTTGGAATTTCAAGGGGTTACGGTCAAGTAACCGTTTTTAACCATTATATTGATTCTAAAGAAGAAATCAGCTCGACCATATCAGCCGGCAGCGGAGATTCCCAGCGCAAAGCTTGGTTATTGACCGGGTGCTGGAAGCCGAGGAGCCAGGCATGGAGCGCCTGGCGCTTGAAGCCGGCGACCGCCGCCCGGGCCTTGGGCGGCAGCGCCTGGAGCCGGGCGGGGGTGACCCGGCCATAGACCGGGTCGCCCAGGAGCGGATGGCCGATCGAGGCCAGATGGACCCGGATCTGGTGGGTGCGGCCGGTGGCGAGCCGGCATTCGACCAGGCTCGCGGCCGTGCCGAAGCTGCGCAGAACCCGGTAGCGCGTCAGGGCCGGTTTGCCGCCCCGGGCCAGGACCGTCATCTTCTTCCGGTTGGTCGGATGCCGGCCGATATTGCCCTCGATCTCGCCCGACCGCTTCGCCGGCACGCCCCAGACCACGGCCTGGTAGGCGCGTTCGATGCGGTGCGCGGCGAAATCCTCCGCCAGCTTGCGGTGCGCGATGTCGTTCTTGGCGGCGACCAGGAGCCCGCTCGTGTCCTTGTCGAGGCGATGGACGATGCCGGGCCGGC
Source organism: Hypericibacter adhaerens (assembly GCF_008728835.1). Classification (GTDB taxonomy): domain Bacteria; phylum Pseudomonadota; class Alphaproteobacteria; order Dongiales; family Dongiaceae; genus Hypericibacter; species Hypericibacter adhaerens. The sequence goes on along the minus strand of NZ_CP042582.1, from coordinate 4,348,347 downwards.
GCACGCCGCCGATGCCCGAGAGCGAGGCGCCGCAATGGGCGATGAGCGCATTGACCAGGGTCGCGCCCTCGTTGCCGGGCGCGGGATGCACCACCATGCCCGCGGGCTTGTCGATGACGATGAGGTCCTGGTCCTCATAACGGACGGCCAGCGGAATTTCCTCGGCCTGCGGCACCGGTGCGCTCGCTTGTGGGATGATGATGGCGAAGCGCTGGCCCGGTTTGACCCGCTGGGAGGGGTCGGATATGGTCCGCTCGCCCGACCGGACGCGGCCTTCCTCGATCAGGGATTTGAGGCGGCTGCGCGAAAGATCGGGCAGCCGCCGGGCAAGCGCGCGGTCGAGCCGCTCGCCCTCCTGATCGGCCTCGATCGTCACCTCGAGGCGGCGTTCGTCTGCAGCTTCCATCGCCCGTCGAGACTGGACCAACTCCATGCGCGCCCTCAAGGCTCTCGTCATCGTGATGGGGATCATCATCGTGGTCGGAGTCGCGATCGTGGTGGCGACGATCGTCAACCGGCTGCAGCACAAGACACCGGCGATCACCTCGGAAGCGACGGGCACGGCCCAGCTCGGCGACGTGGTGCTGCCGCTGCCGCCGGGCTGCCAGGTGGCCGAGATGACGGCCGCCGCCGACCGGCTCTGGCTGCGGCTGACGCCGCTCACCGGCAACAGCGCCGATGCGGCCTGCGCCGACATCCTCATTCTCGACCCCGCGACCGGCACCGTGGTCGGCCGGCTCATCCCCGGCACGCCGGGCTGATCTGAGCCGTTTCCGACCTTCCCGAGCTTGAACGAAAGAGGCGACGATGGACTTCCGCAGCGACAACGTGACGGGCGCGCATCCGAAGGTGCTGGAGGCGCTCGTCGCCGCGAACCGGGACGCCGTCAGCTCCTATGGCGAGGATCCGATCAGCGAGCGCGTGACGCGCAAGCTCCAGGCGATCTTCGAGACCGATTGCGCGGTGTTCCCGGTCGCGACCGGCACGGCGGCCAACGTGCTGGCGCTCTCCAGCATGACGCCGCCCTGGGGCGCCATCTTCTGCCACGAGGTCTCGCATATCGCGGTCGACGAATGCGGCGCGCCCGAGTTCTTCACCGGCGGCGCCAAGCTGGTCACGCTGGGCGGCAAGGGCGGGAAGATCGCGGCGGCCGAGATCGAGGCGCGGGGCGGGGCCGGCAAGGGCGTGGTGCATCATGTGCAGCCCGCCGCCGTCAGCATCACCCAGGCGACCGAGTTCGGCGCGGTCTATCGCCAGGAGGAGATCGCGGCGGTCGGCGCCGCCTGCAAGCGCCATGGCCTGCGCTACCATATGGACGGCGCGCGCTTCGCCAATGCGCTGGTGACGCTGAACCGCAGTCCCGCCGACCTTACCTGGCGCGCGGGCGTCGAGGCCCTCTCCTTCGGCGCCACCAAGAACGGCGCGCTCGGCGTCGAGGCGGTGATTCTGTTCGACAAGACGCTGACCCCGGAGTTCGAGCTCCGGCGCAAGCGGGGCGGCCATCTCTTCTCCAAGATGCGGTATCTCTCGGCGCAGCTCGAGGCCTATCTCGAGGGCGATCTCTGGCTCGCCAATGCGCGCCATGCCAACGCCATGGCGAAGCGGCTGGCCGAGGGGCTGGCCCGCCTGCCGGGCTCCCAGCTCGAATACGAGGTCGAGACCAACGAGATCTTCGTGCGCCTGCCGGAGCCCGCAGTCGCCGGTCTCGAACGCGAGGGCTTCCGCTTCTATCGCTGGGACGGGGCGCAGCTCCTGCGGCTGGTCGCGGCCTGGAACACGCCGGCCGCCGCGGTCGACGCCTTCCTCGCCGCGGCGAAGCGGCTGCTCGCGGCCAACGCGGCTTAGTCGAAGCCGACTTCTTCAACGCCGTGCGGCCGCGCGCTATCCAGCGCGTTGGGGTTCCCATGTCGTTCATGCATAGGAAAAACCGAACCAATGCCTCGCGAATTCATATTTTTTGAATGCAAGCGGCTCCGCTAAGCTGCCACCCGGATTCGCCGAGGATCGCCGGACAGGACACGGGATATGTCGATCGAAAACGTGGAAACGCTCGTCGTGGGCGCCGGTCAGGCCGGCATCGCCATGAGCGAGCATCTGAGCAAGGGCGGGGTGCCTCACCTCGTTCTGGAGCGGCACCGGATCGCCGAGCGCTGGCGTTCGGAGCGATGGGATTCGCTGGTGGCCAACGGTCCGGCCTGGCACGACCGGTTTCCAGGCCTGGAATTTTCCGATATCGGCCCCGACGGCTTCGCCGCCAAGGAGAGCGTCGCGGACTATTTCGTCGCTTACGCGGAAAAGATCGCGGCGCCCATCCGCTGCGGCGTCGAGGTCACGTCGGTGCGAAGCCATGTCGGCCGGCGCGGCTTCCGGGTCGAAACCTCGAAAGGCCCCATCGAGGCCAGCTATCTCGTTGCCGCCACCGGGCCCTTCCAGCGCCCGATCATCCCCACCGTCGTTCCCGAGAGTGCGGGGCTGTTCCAGATCCATTCCAACGCCTACCGCAATCCCGGCCAGTTGCCCGAGGGTGCGGTGCTGGTGATCGGGGCGGGCTCCTCGGGCGCGCAGATCGCCGACGAGCTCCTGCGCGCGGGCAAGCCTGTCTTCTTGTCCGTCGGTCCGCACGACCGGCCGCCGCGGAGCTATCGCGGGCGCGACTTCGTCTGGTGGCTGGGGGTGCTGGGCAAGTGGGATGCCGAGACCCCGCCGCAAGGCAAGGAGCATGTGACGATCGCGGTGAGCGGGGCCTATGGCGGCAAGACCGTCGACTTCCGGCGTTTCGCCGAACGGGGGATGGTGCTGGTGGGGCGGGCGGAAGGGTTCAGGGGCGGGGTGATGAGCTTCGCGCCGGACCTGGCCGATAACATCGCCAACGGGGATGCGAACTACCTCTCGGTGCTGGACGAAGCGGACGCTTTCATCGCCCGCAACGGGCTCGATCTTCCGCAAGAGCCCGAGGCCCGCAAGATCGGGCCCGATCCGCGCTGCGTGAGCGAGCCCCTGCGCGAGCTGAACCTGGCGAAGGCCGGGATCACCGCGATCATCTGGGCCACGGGCTTCGCGGTCGACTATGGCTGGCTGAAGGTCGGCAGCTTCGACGAGAAGGGGCGGCCGAAGCATCGCCGCGGCGTTTCGGAGGTGCCGGGGCTCTATTTCCTGGGACTGCCATGGCTGTCGCGCCGGGGATCGAGCTTCATCTGGGGCGTCTGGCACGACGCCAAGTTCCTGGCGGACCATATCTCGATGCAGCGCGGCTATCTGGCCTATCGCCCAGGTATGCAGGCCAAGACCAAGAGCCCGGCACTGGCCGGCGGCTGACGCCGGCAGAAGAGCGCGCGAATTGCCGCCGCCGCTTGAAAGCGTTCCTGCCCGGAGGCAATATTCCGCCTAGGATTGCGATCTCAGGGGAAAATCATGCGAATCCATGATCGGCGGGCCGCACTCGTCGCGGTTATCGCCATGGGCGTGCTCGGGCTCAGCGCTTGCGGGAAGTCGAACAACGTGGAAGGCAACACCTACCTGGCCAACGGGGGTGCGATGTCGATCCAGTTCAAGTCGGACGGGAAGGCGGCTGTCGCCCTCGGGCCCATGACAGGCGATTGCAGCTATGTCCAAAAGGACAAGACCGTGTCGATCACCTGCGAAGGCGAGCAGGCCGACTTCACGCTGAACGACGATGGCTCGCTCAACGGGCCGCCGGACGGCATGATCGGCCGGCTGGAAAAGAAGGCGAACTAGCGTTCCGCCAGTCCCGCGGGGCTTGTCGGTTTTGACGCGCCGTCCGGTCGGCTGGGACGGGCCTCTTTGGGCTGATGGCAAGGAAAGCGCGGCCCCGGGGCGCGAGCCAGCCAGGGCCGGTGGGACGTCCTGCCGCATCAAGGGCTTGAGAGGCCTCGCGAAAGGGCTTGATCGCGGCCGGCCCTTCCCCTATTCAAAGGCCCTTCCGGGCCGGCCGTCCCATGGCCGAGCGCCCGACTTGCGGTAGGTCCCCTTCGTCTAGTGGCCTAGGACACCGCCCTCTCACGGCGGTAACAGGGGTTCAAATCCCCTAGGGGACGCCACGCCCTTCCGAACATCGATCCTGGTTCAATCGCTCTGTGCCGGCTTGGCCGCGAAGAGCTGCTGGGTCATCTGCTCGCACGGCACGTCCTCGGCGCCGCCCAGATCGGGCGTGGGGATCGGGATCGCCTGGTCGATCGAGATCTTCGGGTCCTTCATCGTTCCCTCGACCAGCACCGGCGCGTGGATGTCGAGCAGGTCGAAATGCTTCGGGTCGGCCTCGATCTTGACCTTGATCGCCTGCGTCTCGAGATTGGCTTTTCCTTCGACATGCAGCACCGATTTCTCGGTGTCGAGCAGGGTCTTGTCGAAGGCGACGGTGCCATGATCGAAGGTCAGGCGCGCCAGGGCGCAATGGACCGGGATCTTGTTGTCGCCGGTGACATAGAGAACCAGCGCGTCGCCGATCTGGAGACCCGCGAGGCTCACCATCAGCCCGCTCACCCAGCCGTCATCCATGGCGACCGCGATGTCGCCCTCGGCCGTGTTCATGACATCGGCAAGCGACCGGCCGCTGCCGGCCAGCGAGACGCGGCCGCCGAGCGTGGCCTTGGTGGTATCGAAGAAGGGTGAATCGCGGAAGAAGGTCTCGAGCCTCACGCCCTTGAGCCGGAGATCGGTGATGAGCTTGGCGCTGTCGGATTGCGATTGCAGGGCGAACTCGCCCGTCACCCTGCCGCCGCCGAAGGCGATGTCCACGGGCTTCGCCAGGAGCTGGCCGTCCTTGATCTTCACCTGAACCTTGAACGCGTCGATCGGAACATAGGAAGGCGCGATCACCTTCCGGGCATCGAGGGTCACGTCCATGTCCATCTTCTGCATGCGTTCGAGATGGAGCGGGACGTCGGGAAAGAGCTCGTTCTTGCCGGCCGGCTGCGACGGCGTGCCCTCGTCGGAAGAGGCGCCGGTGAGGGGCGCCAGGTCCGCGAAGACGAGATGGTCGGAAACAAGATCCGCGGTGAGATGGGGCGGCTTGACGCTCTGGTCGATGGTGACCTTGCCCGCGAGATCGCTCTTGCCGGCATGCAGCTTCATATCGGCGACGTGCCAGACATCGCCGTCGCGGGTCAGGTGGCCGGTGATCTGGTAGGGCGGCGTCGGCGGGCCCGGGATGCCCAGCAGCACATAGATGTCCGCCAGGTCCGACCCGGACAGGGAAAGCTGCAGGTCGGCGCCGGTGAACTTGAAGGGGTCCTGGACCGTGCCCTTGACCTTCAGCCTGGTGTTGCCGAAGCCGATATCGAGATCGGCAGGGTAGGGGATGCTGGTATCGCGCAACATCAGCGCCGAGCCGCCGGTGAAATGCAGCGTCAAGGGCCGTCCCTCGAGCTTGCCCTTGAGCGCGAGCTCGGTCTGCGGTTCGGCGCCGGCCTGGCCGGTCGCGGTCTGGATCTCGCCTTCGAGATCGAGCCGGCGCTGCATGTCCGTGTAGGTGACGTGGCCGCCGTCGATCTCGATCCGGCTGATCAGCGGCGTCTCGCTGCGCGTCTCGGGCTGCACCGCCTGGGCGACGCTGCCCGCCATCGGGCTCTCCTCGGGGCTCCAGTTGGATTTGCCTTCGGCGTTGCGCTCGAGCGCGATGTCGGGCTTGTGCAGCACCAGCCGCGGCAGGACAAAATCGCCCTTGAGCAGCGGCCAGAGGCGGATGTCGATCTCGACCTCCTCCGCCTTGAACATGTGATCGGCCTTGCCCCAGTCGGTGTTGGAGAGCTGCGCGTCCGTGAGCCGGATATGCGAGGTCGAGCCCCAGTCGATGGCGATGGAGCCGATCTTGGTCTTGCGGCCGTACATCGCATTGGCGTGATTCTCGACCTGGGCACGGACATAGTCCGAGGTCGCGAAGACATAGACGAACCCGCCCGCCGCCAGGATGAGCAGGACCAGGATGCCGGCCGTCCAGGCGGCGATCTTGAGGAAACGTTTCATGCCCTCGGACCCGCAGTGTCACGCCGTCAAAGACTGTCAACGCGGACTTCGACCCTCCGTTCCCAGGAACGGACAGCGGCACAAGGCGATCGATCGCCTTCTCCGATTTGACACCGCTCCGGATCGAGCCGTGGTACGGCGCCGAGGGCGGCGGCGCTTCAAGGGTCAGCGCGGCTCGCTTGCCGGGCATGGGACAAGACAAGTCAGGATCAGAGCAGATAGCGCTGGTATTTTTCGAACGTCTCCGGGCAGTACTGCTGGAACGGCACCAACCTGGCCAAGCCGAACGCGCTCGGTTGCGTCAGCCATTCCAGGCTTTTCTCGACGAGGGAACGCGGGGCGGCCCTTTCCCCTCGCGCGGCAGCATCCAGCACCGCCAGATCCTCGGGCGTCATCTGGGCGACCGTTGCGTCCGCCTCGCACTTCGCCAATGTCGCCGCCACGTCAGCAGAATATATGCCGGCGGCGACATCGCGGGACCGGCGGTCTGCGAACTTCCGATCCAGGAACTCGTGATAGCCCGCATACCTGCCGGCAGGCTGAATCCATGTCTGTTCCGGTTGCTGCAGTTGAGCATCATCGGCCCAGCTCATGCCGATGGGTAACGCCGATAGCAAACCGAGCAAGGCGAACCTCAAAATGATCGTCTTCATGCTGCGCCCTCTTCCGGATCCCTGGGATTCGGCGAATCATCGCCTATGCTAGTCATGGAACCGCTATGGTTGCAGTAACTTAATGTTCTGCAGTCAAAGGTATCCGGGAACGCGCCGACCCGTCACGGAGCCGTAGCGATCGTCGAGAGCCGCCGGTCGCTGCAGTCATTCGCCACCTTTCCTTCGCGCGATCCAACGCCCTATAACTTCCGGGCGGCACGGGTGGCCGGGACCGTCGGGCGCGCACTGCAGGAAGAGGGACGAGATGGCACAGACAGAGCTTCCCCGAAACGCCGTTCCGATCCATTACGCGGTGGAGATCGCGCCGCGGCTGGAGACGTTGAGCTTCAAGGGACGCGCGGTGATCACGATCAGCGTCGAGGAAGCGACTTCGACCGTGGTCATGAACAGCCTCGATCTCGAGTTCCAGTCGGCCGAGCTCGGCGGCAACGGCGCGGCGCTCTCCGGCCGCTGGGCGATCGATGCGGAGCGCCAGCAGGTGAGCTTCACCTTCGAGAAGGCGCTGGCGCCGGGACGCTACGATCTCGCGATCGACTATCGCGGCAAGATCAACGAGACCGCCATGGGCCTCTTCGTCACGCGCTACGAGACGCCGACGGGCCCCGGACAGATGCTGCTGACGCAGTTCGAGGCGGTGGCGGCGCGGCGCTTCCTGCCCTGCTGGGACGAGCCCGCGCGCAAGGCGACCTTCACCATCGGCGTGACGATCGCGGCGAACGAAACCGCGGTCTCCAACATGCCGGTCGACCGGATCGACCGGTCGGAGGCGGGGCTTCAGTATATCCGCTTCCAGAAAAGCCCGCTGATGTCGACCTATCTGCTGTTCCTCGGCATCGGCGACCTGGAGCGGCTGGAAACCCAGGCCGGCGGCGTCACGATCTCTGTCATCGCGCGGCGGGGCAGCGCCTTCAAGGGGCAGTTCGCGCTCGACAGCGCCGTCGATCTGCTGGGCTACTTCAACGATTATTTCGGCACCCCCTATCCCCTGCCGAAGCTCGACCTGATCGCGGCACCAGGAGCGGGCGGCTTCGCCGCCATGGAGAACTGGGGCGCCATCCTCTATTTCGAGAAGGTCCTCCTGCTCGATCCGCAGCTCTCGAGCGAATCCGACCGGCAGCGCGTCTTCGTCGTCATCGCCCACGAGATGGCGCATATGTGGTTCGGCAATCTCGTGACCATGAGCTGGTGGGACGAGCTCTGGCTCAATGAAGGCTTCGCCTCCTGGATGGAGAACAAGGCGACCGACCGCTTCCATCCGGAATGGTCGATGTGGCTCCAGTCCGAATCCGCGCGCCAGCGGGCGATGAGGCAGGACGCGAAGGCGACGACCCATCCGGTGGTGCAGCCCGTGCCCACCGGCGCGCAGGCCGACCAGGCCTTCGACGACATCACCTACCGCAAGGGCCAGGCCGTCATCCGGATGCTCGAGAACTATGTGGGCGAGGCGATCTTCCGGGAGGGCGTCCGGCGCTATATGCGCCAGCATGCCTATGCCAACACGGTGACGGACGATCTCTGGTCGGCGATCGAGGCGGCGGGCGGCAAGGACATCAAGACGATCGCGGACGATTTCACCCGCCAGCCCGGCGTCCCCCTGGTCAGCGTCGAGCAGGCCCAGCCGCAGGGCGGGCAGGTCGCCGTCACGGTCCGGCAGGATCGTTTCGGCGTGGACGAGGCGTCGCGCCAGCCGCTCGCCTGGCATGTGCCGGTTTCCGCCGTCTCGGTCGGGGCGAACGCTGCCGTGAGCAAGGCGGTCGTCGCCGGGCCGGCGCCCGTCACGATCCCGGTCAAGGGCGGCCTTCCCGTCAAGATCAATGCCGGCCAGTCGGCCTATTTCAGAAGCCGCTATGGCGCGGACGCCTTCGCCAGCCTCGCCGGGAAATTCGCCGACCTGCCTTCCGTCGATCAGCTGGGTCTGCTTTATGACGGCTGGGCCCTGGGCGAGGTCGGGTTCATGCCGGTCGCTTCCTATCTCGACCTGACCCGTCGCACGAACCCGGCGACCGATACGATCATCTGGCGCCAGATCACCGAGACGCTGCTCTCGATCGATGCGCTCTATGCCGGCTTGGCCGGCCGCGCCGCGCTGCAAGCCTATGCCGCGCGCCTCCTCAAGCCCGTCTTCGAGCGGGTGGGCTGGGACCGGCGGCCCGGCGAACCGGACAATGCCGCGGTCCTGCGCGAGGACCTGATCGGCGCGCTCGGCCGGCTCGGCGATTCCGCGGTGATCGGCGAGGCGAGGGCGCGTTTCCAGAGCTTCGTGGCCCATCCCGAGAACGCCGCGGCCCTGCCCGCCGCCATCCGGCAGCCCGTTCTGCGGACGGTCGGCTTCGCCGCCGACGCGGCTCTCCATGAGACGCTGCACGGCCTGGCGAAGACAGCGGTCGACCCGGTGGCGAAGGACCAGTATTTCCTGGCGCTCGCCGCGGCCCGCGATCCGGGTCTGGCACAGCGCAATCTCGCTTTGGCCTTGAGCGACGAGCCGGCCAAGACCACGAGCCCCTCCATGATCGCCCGTGTGGCGCTCGACCATACGAAGCTGGCCTGGGATTTCGTGCAGGCGCATCTGAGCGAGGTGAATGCCCGGCTCGACGCGCTCCAGCGCTATAATTTCGTCCCTTCGCTGGCGGCCATGTCGACCGATCCGGCGCTGCTGCCCGCGCTCCGGCGCTTCATCGACGAGAACGTGCCGGCCGCCAACCGCAAGCAGGTCGAGCGGTTCCATGCCGATCTCGAGTTCCGGCTGTCGGTGAAGGCGAAGCGGCTGCCGGAGATCGATGCCTGGCTCAAGGTCAACGGCTAGGCACGGAGTCCTTCCGGCGGCCGGCAGCTTGACCGCTCCCCGTGGCTGAAAACGGGGTCGCACCCCCGGGTCTTGACTTATGTCAACGCGGCAACCTCTCCGATTTGTCACAAAGTTGAAACGGACTTGCCGGGGCCGAGGGCCGTTCGGTTCCGGCATCCCGCCATTGCCCGAGACCGACCGACACGGGGTGAAGCCAGAGGAGAGCCGATATGACGGTCCGCCGCATCTCCGACATAGTACGGCACAAGCATCCGCTCACGCTGCCGGCGCATGCGACGGTCTGCGAAGCCTGCCGCCAGATGCGGGAACGGCGCATCGGCGCGGTCCTGGTCGTCGACGAGGCGCAGCAGCTGGTCGGCATCTTCACCGGCCGCGACGCCGTGGCTCTCATGGCGGAGAGCCGGAATCCGGCCGAGACGACGCTTTCCAAAGTGATGACGAAGAAGCCCTGCAGCATCTCGACCCGCCATTCCGCCATCGACGCCCTGCGGCTGATGGAGGACGGGGGATTCCGGCATGTCCCGATCGTCGAGAACGGCAAGGTCGTCAGCATCGTCTCCCGGGGCGATTTCCACGGCGAGGAGCAGGAGCGCCTCGACACCGAGACGGGATACTGGGAACGGATCTGACGCGGGTCTCGTCCCGCGACCGGATCGCACTCGCCGCGCTCGTGACGGTTGCCACCGCTGCGGCAGGAATTGGCAATACCGCTTGCGGGTTACGGGGAGCCGAGCTGCGTCGATACTGAAATCGTATCGACGCAACGGGAGGCGGTTGCGATAGTGATGGGCATGCCGGGCCGCAGGGCGGGAGCGATCATGCCCCGGCCCGCGGCCCGCATCCAATCGCAGGAGCCTCGGATGGGAATGCTTGCCGGCAAGATCGCCGTCGTCACCGGTGCGGGCTCGGGCCTCGGCCGCGCCGTGGCACAGAAATTCGCGGCCGAAGGTGCCGCAGGCCTGGTGTTGATCGACCGCGACAAGGCGGGGCTGGCCGACACCCGCGAGACCATCGCGGCGCCCAAGAGCTGCGACATCCATGCGCGCGCGCTCGACGTGACAGACAGCGCGGCGCTTGCCGATGCGGCGCGCAAGGCCGAGGCGGCCTTCGGCGGTGCCGATATCGTCGTCTGCGCCGCCGGCATCATCGGGCCTTTCGGCAAGATCGTGGATTGTCCGGAGGAGGACTGGCTCAAGGTTTTCGCCGTCAATGTCCATGGCACCTTCCTGACGGTGAAGCATTTCCTGCCGCTCCTGCGCAAACGCGGCGGGGGCAGCATCGTCAATTTCTCCTCGACCGCAGGGCTGGTGGGCGATCCGCTGCTGGGCCCCTATTCGGCCTCGAAGGGGGCGGTCACGCTGATGACGCGCTCGCTCGCGCGCAATCACGCGGCCGAGAACATCCGCGTCAACTGCGTCTGCCCGGGCTCGATCGAGACGCCGATGCTGCAGTCGGTGTTCGACGACCTGCAGGACGATCCGGCGGCGAAGGCCCAACGGGAGCGCGAGTTCATCGCCTTCCATCCCATGGGCCGCTTCGGCAAGCCGGCGGAGGTGGCGGACGCGGTGCTCTATCTCGCGAGCCCGGCCTCGTCCTTCGTCACGGGCATCAGCCTGCCGGTCGACGGCGGCTCGGTCGCATGACGCACGTCCAGGAGACGCCCGCCATGTCGTTCGTTCCGGAGCGCTTCGCGGGCCGCGTCGTGATCGTCACGGGCGCGGGCAGCGGCATCGGCCGTGGCGTGGCCCTGCGCATGGTGCGGGAAGGGGCGGACGTATTGGCCGTCGACCGCAATCCCGACGGTCTCTCCGGCCTGGTTGCGGCGGCGTCCACGGGTTCGGGCAAGTCGCCGATCGAGCCGCTGGTCTGCGATGTCGGCGCCGCGGAGACGCCCGCGCGCATCGTCGGGGCGTGCCAGGCGCGGTTCGGCCGGATCGACGTGCTGGTGAACAATGCCGGGGTCGGCGAGGAGGCCGAGCGTTTCACCGACAATGACGACGAGGCCATCGCCAGCATGTTCGCCGTCAATCTCCTGGGCCTGATCCGGCTCACCCGCGACTGCCTCAAGGTCATGACCCGGCCGGGCGGGCGCATCGTCAATGTGAGCTCGGTCTTCGGCCTGGTCGGCTTCCCGAGCTCCGCGCTTTATGCCGCGACCAAGGGCGGCGTGGCGCAGCTCACCCGCCAGCTCGCGGCCGACTGGACGCCGCAAGGCATCACCGTCAACGCGGTGGCGCCGGGCGTGATCGAGACGGCGATGACGAAGCGCTATATCGACAACAGCCGCTGGTACCAGCGGGCGATGATCGAGACCACGCCGGCGCCGCGCGTCGGGCAGCCCGAGGACATCGCCGCGGCGGTGAGCTTCCTGGCATCGCCCGAAGCCGATTTCCTCTCGGGCGTCGTGCTGCCGGTCGATGGCGGCTGGCTCGCCACCCGCTACCTGCCGCCCGATCCGGCCTGATTTCCTGCCGGCGTTCCGGAACTTCGCGCGCGCCCGGCCGTTCTGCTGGCGGAGGCGAGGGGGAATTCCGCCCTCATGCCGCCGCAGCTCGAGCAAGGAAGACAGGCATGAAACGCGCAACGAAATCAAGGCGTAAGGCGCCGGCCACGGTCGATCTGGACAGCTTGATCGACGATCTGGCGGCGCTGAAGAGCGATTTCGCCACCATCGTCGGCCAGATCCGCAGCGGTGCGGTCGACCATGCGAGCGAGCGGGCCGAGTTGCTGCTGACCCAGCTCAGCGACCGCGCCAACGCGCTCTACGACACGGTCTCGGAGCAGGGCGCGCAATCGGTCGAGCGCGTCAGCGATCAGGTCCGGGCGCGCCCCTTGACGAGCGTTCTCGTCGCCTTCGGCCTCGGTTTCATCGCCAGCCGGCTGATCCTGCGCTGAGCAGCCCGGACGAGGATGAAGGGCCCGATCCATGGCCCAGCCCTCCGCAGACACCCCGGCCCCTGTCGTCCTGGCCGGCGCCGCGAGCCCGCCGCCGGCCGAGCCGGCAACCGCCCCCGACGAGATGCCGCTGCCGCAGGATCCCAAGACGCTCCTGCTGCTCGGCATCTTTCTGCTGCTGAGCTTCTACGCGCTCTATCTGGCCGGCCCGATCGTCCTGCCGGTCATCTTCGCCGTCATCCTCTATCTCATGCTGCAGCCGGCCATGCGGCTGGGGGCGAAGTTCGGATTGCCCCGGCTCGCCGCGGCGCTGCTCATGATCATCCTCGTCATCGCCGGCCTCGTGGCGCTCGGCTACAGCCTGTCGAGCCCCGCGGCCGACTGGCTCGCCAAGATCCCGCAGAGCCTGGCGCAGCTCGAGGCCCAGATCCGCATCTTCAAGCAGCCCATCGCCGATCTCGAGGAAGCCAGCAAGCAGCTCGAGCATCTGGCCGAGGGCGAGAACGCGGTTTCCGTCACGGTCGCCGGGCCGGGCGTGGCCGGCCTTCTTTTCAGCGGGACGCGGAACATGCTGACGGGGATCGGCACCATGATCGTGCTGCTGTTCTTCCTGCTGATGTCGGGCGACCTGTTCCTGCGCCGCTTCGTCGAGATCCTGCCGACCTTGAGCGACAAGAAGCAGGTGGTGGAGATCGCGCATGAGATCGAAAGCAACATCTCGGCCTATCTCGCGACCGTCAGCATGATGAACATCGCGGTGGGCCTCCTGACCGGCGTCGCCGCTTTCCTCTGCGGCCTGCCCGATCCGGTCCTGTGGGGCACGCTCGCCTTCCTCCTCAACTACATTCCGATCCTGGGACCGCTCTGCGGCATCGTCCTGATTTTCCTGGCGAGCCTCCTGACCTTCGGCACGATCTGGCATGCGCTGCTGCCGGCCGGACTCTATCTCGGCATCCATCTGATCGAGGGCGAGTTCGTGACGCCGCTGCTGCTGGCCCGGCGCTTCATCCTGAACCCGGTCCTGATCGTCGTCTCGCTGGTGTTCTGGTACTGGATGTGGGGCATCCCGGGGGCGCTGCTGGCGGTGCCGATGCTCGCCACCACGAAGATCGTCTGTGACCGCATCAAGCCGCTGATGGCGTTCGGCCACTTCCTCGGTTCGGAACCCCGAAGCTGAGTCGCCGGTGGACCCGGCGCCTCGTGGCGCTCAGGACCATGAACCCCGTGCAATGATGGCGGAAAGGCGCGGGCGGGAGCCTGTCCTCTCAACATGGCGGAGCCGCAATCTTGCCGCTTTGCCGGGGGCGCGACTCCCTGTAAGACCTCGGGATATGTCCCTGTTCCGTTTCTTCGAAAAGCTGCTCCAACCGACGGCGGCGGTGACCGAGGCCGCGCCGCCGCCGGGGCTCGCCGCCTTCTATTGGTTCTATGTGCGCCAGGTGCGCGGGCTGGTCGTGGCCCTGTTCCTGACCGGCATCGCCGTGGCGGGGCTCGACACCACGATCCCGATCTTCATCGGCCGGATCGTGGCGCTGATCTCGAGCCACAGCTACGAGACCTTCTTCGCCGCCGCCTGGCCACAGCTCGTTCTCATGGGCGTGGTTCTGCTGGTGGCGCGGCCGGTGGCTCTCCTGCTGCAGAACCTCGTCACCAACCAGGCGATCGCGCCGGGCCTCACCAACCTGATCCGCTGGCAGAGCCACTGGCATGTGGTGCGGCAGAGCTGGACCTTCTTCCAGAACGATTTCGCCGGCCGCATCGCCAACCGGATCATGCAGACGGGCCCGGCCTTGCGCGAAAGCGTGGTCGCCTCGACCAACGCGGTGCTCTACATCCTGGTCTATGGCGGCACCGCCCTCGTGGTGCTGGCCTCGCACGACTGGCGGCTCTCGATCCCGGTCTTCTTCTGGTTCGTGGGTTACGTGATCCTGCTGCGCATCTGCGTGCCGCGCATGCGCAACCGGTCGCGCGAGATGTCGGAAGTGCGCTCGGCCCTCACCGGTCGCGTGGTCGACAGCTATACCAACATCCTGACGGTGAAGCTCTTCGCGCGGCCGCGCGACGAGGACGATTTCGTGCGCGAGGCGGTGGACGAGCATACCCGTACCTTCCACCGCCAGCAGCGGCTCATCACCATCTTCAGCATGAGCCTGATCAGCCTCAACATCCTGATGGTGGTGGGCACCGCCGCGATGGCGATGTGGCTCTGGTCGATGGAACTGATCGAGGTCGGGATCGTCGCCATGGCGATCCCGCTCGCCTGGCAGATCGCCAACATCGCCGGCTGGGTCGCGCAGAACGTGACGGCGATCTTCGAGAATGTCGGGGTGGTGCAGGACGGCATGAAGTCGATCGCGGTGCCGCTGCAGATGCCCGATCGGCCCAATGCCGGCACCCTCGAGGTCACGCAAGGCCATGTGCAGTTCGAGAACGTCCATTTCGGCTATGGCACGACCCGCGGCGTGCTGCACGGCATCGATCTCGACATCAAGCCGGGCGAGCGGGTCGGCCTCGTGGGCCAGTCGGGCGCCGGCAAGTCGACGCTGGTGAACCTGCTGCTGCATTTCTACGACGTCGAGCAGGGCCGCATCCTGATCGACGGACAGGACATCGCCGGTGTCACACAGGAAAGCCTGCGCGCCCATATCTCCATGGTGACGCAGGACACTTCGCTGCTGCACCGCTCGATCCTCGACAATATCCGCTACGGCAAGCCGCAGGCGAGCATGGCCGAGGCGCGGGAGGCGGCGGCCAAGGCCCATGCGCTCGATTTCATCGAGACGCTGGAGGACTGGCAGGGGCGGCGCGGCTTCGACGCCCATGTCGGCGAGCGCGGCGTCAAGCTCTCGGGCGGCCAGCGCCAGCGCATCGCGATCGCGCGCGTGATCCTCAAGAACGCGCCGATCCTGGTCCTGGACGAGGCGACCTCGGCGCTCGATTCCGAGGTCGAGGCGGCGATCCAGGAGCAGCTCGAGGGGCTGATGAAGGGACGCACGGTGATCGCGATCGCGCACCGGCTTTCGACCATCGCCCGCATGGACCGGCTCGTGGTGCTCGATCGCGGCCGTATCGTCGAGCAGGGCTCGCACAACCAGCTGCTCGAGCTGGGCGGCGCCTATGCCAAGCTCTGGCTGCGCCAATCGGGCGGCTTCGGTGCCGGCATCCTCAAGGATGGCGAGATGGCCGAGGGTGCCGAGGCGCCGCCTGAGGAGGGCGAGGAGCCCTATTCTCCGGAATCGCGGCCGCTGGAAGCGGTTCGGGCCTGGGAACGGCGCTGATCAGCGCGCGGCGGTCTGGACCTTCACGATCTCGTCCGGCTGTCCGGGCCTCAAGATCCGGACCGAGGCCGGGTCGCCGGGTCGGGGGATGAAGGGTTTCAATGTCACCAGATGCGGGTCGAAATCCGCCGGCGGCGGGAGGGCCGGGGCAGGCGCCGTCGCGACGGGCTGCGGGACGAACGTGGGTCCGTTCACCGCCGCCACGCCGAAGCCCGCGAAGAAGGGACGATGGTGTCGGCGATGATCGGCACCGCCCTGGCAGCAAGGCTGTGCCGAGACCAGCGGCGGCACGATCCCCGCGCCGAGTGAGGGGATGATGGTCGGGCCGAAGGAAGGCACGATTCCGGAGCCGGAGGACGGCACGAGGCCAGGCCCCCGGGACGGCATTCTCGGGGGTGGCGAAGAGGATGCCCCCGAACGGGTTCCCATCTGATCGTCCGCGCCGGGCCCCGTCCCCGCCGCCAGAAGCAGCGCCAGGGCAAGGACAACCGATCGCGTCAGGGACCTTATCGCCATGCAACCCCGCATTCCGCCACGGAAGCGGAAACGCTTCATTTCATTCCATATGGGAGGCCCTGCCAACGCTTTCAGGGGGCAAAGTTGGGTCTTCCCGGCGCTTTCTGATAGGAATAGTCGGGCCCTGCAGGCGGCCCCACGACAGCGGCTCTCCGCCGGGCGACAGGAGGTTTTTCCGCAAGATGGCATCCCAGGATCCTACCGATCGCCGCTCAGTCGCGGCCGAGCTCGCGCGCCGCGAGGCGATGCTCGAGGCGATCGGCTATGCCGCCACGCGGATCGTCGGCGGCAATGACTGGCAGGCGGGGATCCAGGACCTGCTGGGCCGGCTCGGCAAGGCGGCCGAGGTCGATCGCGTCACGCTGTTCGAGACCCACCGGGGTCCCGACAACGAGATGGTGCAGAGCTGCCGCTATGACTGGTGCGTGGCGCCGCTCGAGCCCATCAGCAGCGACCAGCGCTACCAGAACATGCCGATCCGGGACCCTGACACGCTCAATGACGAGCTCGACGACTGGGCGCATCGGCGCCAGCGCGGCGAGGTGATTCAGACCGTCCGCAGCGCCACCTCGGGCTATACCCGCGAGGTGTTCGAGGAGCAGGGCACGCTTTCCTTCCTCTCGGTGCCACTAACGGCCAACGGGCGCTGGTGGGGTTTCCTCGGATTCGACGATTGCCGCACCGAGCGGGCCTGGACCGAGATCGAGATCGACGTGCTCAGGACCGCGGCTGCGCTCATCGCGGGCGCCATCGAACGCAAGCAGACCGAGGCGGAGATGGCGCGCCAGCGCGAGGCGCTTTATCAGAGCGAGAAGCTGACGGCGCTAGGCTCGCTCCTCGCCGGCGTGGCGCATGAGCTCAACAATCCGCTCTCGGTGGTGGTGGGACAGTCGCTCCTGCTGGAGGAGGCCGCGCGCGAGAGCGCCTTCACCGCCCGCGCGCAGAAGATCCGCCACGCGGCCGAGCGCTGTTCCAAGATCGTGCGGACCTTCCTGGCGCTGGCCCGCCGGCGCGAGCCGGAGCCGCGGCCGGTGCAGATCAACACGGTCGTCCGCATGGCCCTCGACCTCCTGGGCTATCAGCTGCGCACCTCGGGCGTGGAGCTGACCCTCGATCTGGCGCCGGACCTGCCCGAACTGATGGCCGACGCGGACCAGCTGCATCAGGTTATGACCAACCTGATCGTCAATGCCGAGCAGGCGCTCGCGGGCCAGCCGGGAACCGGCCCGGCCGGATCGGATCGCCCGTCGCTGCGCCGGCTCAAGATCTCGACCCGGTTCGACAAGACGCGGCAGAGCTTGCGGCTGGTGGTGGCGGATAACGGCCCCGGGATCGAGCCCGAGATCCGTTCGCGCATCTTCGATCCCTTCTTCACCACCAAGCCGACGGGACAAGGTACCGGGATCGGGCTTTCGCTCTGCATGACGATCGTGGGCACGCATCGCGGCTCGATCACGGCGAGCGAGACGCCCGGCGGCGGCGCCACCTTCACGGTCGAGCTGCCGTTGGCCGGCTTGCCGAAACCCAAGGCGGCGCCGGCCGCAGTAGCACAGGCGGCGACCGCCGACGAGGGCCGGCGCATCCTGGTGGTCGATGACGAGGCGGAAATCGCGGAGACGCTGGCCGAGATCCTGACAGATCTCGGTCACCGCGTGGAGATCGTCGCCCAGGGAGAGGCGGCGCTGAACCAGCTCAAGACGCGGCCGTTCGACTTGATTCTCAGCGATCTCAAGATGCCGGTGCTGGACGGCCCCGGTCTCTATGCCGCGTTGGCGCGCGACCATCCTTCGATGGTGGCGAAGATCGCGTTCATGACGGGCGATACCCTGTCGCAGCGCCAGGGCGAGTTCCTGGCGGAAACCGGCGCCGCCTGCCTCGAGAAGCCGTTCACGCCCGAGGATGTCCGGCGGTTCGTCGGCCATCTGCTGCAGCCGGCGACTTGACCGGCCTCAAGCCGGAAAGCAAAACCCTCTTCCCCGGCTCGCGAGGAAGAGGGTTCGGCAGATGCGGCTGCGGCTGGCGCGGTGCCAGGGGGACGATGGCGCCCCCTCTCATGCGCATCAGGACCGCCAGAAGGGCTTCAGCGCCTCGCGATAGACATCGGCCTTCGAGATGCCGATGTCGCGCAGGGTGCGCTCATCGAGGTTGGCCAGCGTCTGGCGCTCGCTGGTGCGGGTCCACCAGTGGTAGACCGACTCCAGCGTGCGCATCAGCACCGGCACGACCGCGACTTGGCTGCGGGACGCAAAAAGGTGGTCGTTGGTTTGAATGGCCATGGAACATCTCCTTTTCCTGGCGCCGGCCCCCCAGCGGCAATCGTTTCGATCGCCTCCGGTCCAGCGCGTCGGACAGGAATTTGGTCTCCCCGCGTTGCAGCATGGTGTCTCGGAAGCGGGAATCCTGTTTCTATTGTTGCAGATTTGATTGCGATTCCGCCGGGGCCTGAAATAAATCAGCGTCTTCGGGCATGCGGCAGCAAGGGCGTCCTTGTCGGCGCGGCGGCGGAAAAAACCGTGGACGGATTGCTGACCGGATCGCCAAAACCAGGGAATTCCGACGAATTTCAGGCTTTCCCCAATGGCCGCCCCGATTATCCTCCAATAGCCCAAACCCGGCCGTGCATCGGCGGGGGCTTTTGGGTAATGTGTCAGAAGTCCTGGCGGGGTTTGGAATCACCGAACAGGATGGGAATCGGGTCTGTGGCCCCAGCCCCGATGCCGGGTTTCGATAAGGAAACCGGCAGGGGGATGGTGTGGCCTTTCATTTCCGTTTCGGCCGAAGGCGATGACTGGGGAGCGGTGAGATCAGGATGGACGGCAAGACCCGCCTGTTGGTCGTCGATGACGATCCGGATGTGCAGAGCACGGTCCGCGAATATTTCGAGATGCAGGGCTTCGCCGTCAGCACCGCCGGCGACGGGGCTGCGATGCGCCAGGTCATCGCCGTCGAGCAGGTCGAGATCGTGCTGATGGACCTGCATCTGCCGGGCGAGGACGGCCTCGCGCTGACGCGCGAGCTGCGCGCGCGGGGCGGCGTCGGGATCGTGGTCGTGACCGGCCTGGGCGAGACGGTCGACCGCATCGTCGGGCTTGAGATGGGCGCCGACGATTATGTGACCAAGCCGTTCGATCTGCGCGAGCTGCTGGCGCGGGTGAAGAGCGTGCTGCGGCGCGTGCGCACCGGCGGCGCCGCGCGCGCGGCAAGCCCGAGCCAGGCGATGGAGAAGATCCGCATGGGCCGCTGCACGCTCGATGTGGCCTCGCGCAAGCTTTACGACGCGAACGGCGACGAGATCGCCATGACCAGCATGGAGTTCGATCTGCTGGTGGCTTTCGCGAAGAATCCCAACCGCGTGCTCAGCCGCGACCGGCTGCTGGAACTCGCCCATACCCATGGCGAGGAGGTCTTCGACCGCAGCGTCGATGTCCGCATCGCGCGCATCCGCAAGAAGATCGAGGTCAATGCGGAGCGCCCCGAGGTGCTGAAGACCGTGCGCGGCGTGGGCTACATGTTCGTGCCGGAGAGCGCTGCCTAGGACGGAAGACCCGTCGGCGCGCCGGCCCGTCCTCTTCGCCTCGCCCCTGGCCGAGGCCCGTCTACTTCTTCGGACGCATCACGAAGAGGCCCCGGTCGGGGTCGTAGCGCGGGGTGGAACAGGCCGCGAGCCCGGCCGCTGCGCCGGCCATCAGGCTCCAGCCCAGGAGCAATCTGCGGCGCGACCAGGCCGGCGGCGCCTCGTCGCCGGCCATCCCTTCCGCGTCACGACATCCTTCGCGATCCATCCGCCCGAACTCCCCCTGATTGCCGGAAGACGCTAGCGCGGAACTTCCGTCCCTGTCACGCGCCCGGCTCTGGCCGCGGGCGCCATATCAGAAAAACATCCATCGTTGACCGTATGTCAGAAAACTGACAGTCTTGCCGGCGCCGAAGGAGAGAGGTCCGGCAGCGATGAATGCATCCGTCCGTCAGCGGCTCAGCGATTCCCTGGCCAAGGCCACCAAGGCCGAGGCGGCGATCGCGAGCTACATGCTGGCCAACCTGGCGGAGATGCCGTTCGAGACGGCGGCGACGCTGGCCAGCAAGATCGGCGTCAGCGAGCTGACGGTGGGCCGCTTCTGCCGCTCGATCGGCTACAAGCGCTTCAAGGATCTCAAGGCCGATCTCAAGGCCGATATCGGCGACCGGCCCTGGCTGATCGGCGACCGGCTGCGCGAGTTCCAGCGGCGCAGCCGCGACGGCGCCGACGAGCTCGCCAAGGGGCTGGAGCGCGAGATCGCCGGCCTGGTGAAGGTCTACGAGATGGCGCATACGCGCGAATGGCAGCGCGTCGTCAAGCGCCTCGCCCGCAAGCCCCGGGTCTTCGTCGCGGGATTCCAGACCGAGCGCGGCATGGCCGCCATCCTGGCCCATCAGCTCCAGTATCTGCGCGACGGGGTGCAGCTGCTCGATCTCGCCGGCGGCAACTTCGCCGAGCTGCTGCTGAGCGACCGGCGCCATTCCTGCCTCGTGCTGTTCGAGGCGCGGCGCTATTCGCGCCTGTCCCGGCTCCTGGCGCGCAAGGCGCGCGAGGCGGGCATCCCCACCACCCTCGTCACCGATCCGTTCTGCGACTGGGGTCGGGGCGTGGTGGACGAGATCCTGATCGTGCCGACCGAGTTCAACCTGTTCTGGGACTCGACCGCGCAGATGGCGACCGCGATCAACCTGCTGGTCAACGGCGTCTTCAACGAGCTCGGGCCCGACATCGAGAAGCGGATGAACGAGGTCTCGGCGCTCTATAGCAGCTTCATCGGCTATGTGGGGGAGACATCCGCCCCCGAACATTGAATTCGCGTCCGGGACAGGCTCCGGCAAGAGAGCCGACGGACAACGTGGAAATCAAGCCATCACAGGGAGGATCATCATGAACGGATTGTCTCGCAGACGTCTTCTCGCCAGCACGGGCCTCGCGCTCGTCGCCGGCGCCGCGATCAAGGTCATGCCGGCCCACGCGGCGGATGCCGAAGCCATCTTCGTCGTCGGCAGCAACGAGGTCGGCGCCCCCATGTACAACCCGATCAAGGCGGGCGTGCTCAATGTCGCGACCTCGCTGATCTTCGATCGGCTGGTGGTGCAGGATGCCGACCAGAGCTACCACCCGCATCTGGCGGAATCCTGGGACGCCGCTCCCGACGGCATGAGCTGGGTGTTCCATCTGCGCCAGGGCGTGAAGTTCCATGATGGCCAGCCCTTCGACGCCAAGACCATCGACTGGTGGATCAACGCCTATCGCGGGACCGACAACGAATACATGGTCGCCGGCATCGACCATGTCGAGATCGTCGACGATCACACCGTGAAGTTCGTCATGGGGCATCCGGATTCCAACATGCTGTTCAATCTCTCCAGCAGCTTCATGGGAATTCCTTCGCCGGAGGCCTACAAGCGCCTGGGCGACAATTTCGGCGTGACCGAGGCGGTCGGCTCGGGTCCCTACAAGATGGAGAGCTTCACCGTCGGCCAGGAGACGGTGCTGGTGCGCAACGACGAGTACAACTGGGGCAGCGATCTGTCGCAGAACAAGGGCGCGCCCAAGATCGCGAAGCTGACCTTCCGCGAGATCGCGGAGCAGTCGACGGCCTTCCTCGAGCTCAAGACAGGCGGCGTCGATCTGCTGATGGGCGTGCCGACCGACTTCCTGTCGCAGCTCAAGGCCGAGGCGAACGTCGCGATCCTGAGCATGCCGGGCCTCGACGTGATGTATATGCCGATCAACACCACCGTCGAACCCTTCACCGACATCAAGGTGCGCGAGGCGACGGCGCTGGCGGTGAACCAGAAGGAGATCCTCGACAGCATCTATGGCGGGGTCGGCATGGAGGCCCACAACTTCCTGATCAGCGCGCTCAAGGAATCGCAGGTCGATCCGAAATACAACATCAGCTACGACCCCGAGAAGGCCAAGGCGCTGCTGGACGAGGCGGGCTGGAAGGCCGGGCCCGACGGCATCCGCGCGAAGGACGGCAAGCCGCTTCACGTGAAGCTCTGGACCCAGAGCGACACCGAGTTCAAGCGGGTGACCGAGGCGGTGCAGGCCCAGCTCAAGGCGATCGGCATGGATGCGGAGATCACCGTGTTCGATTCCAGCACGATCCGCGACCAGTACAAGAAGAACGAGCATCAGCTCGCCGTGCGCTCCTACGAATGGGGCAATGCCGACATCCTCGACTGGTTCTTCAACGGCGAGCGGCTGGGCTATCCCAACGTCTCGATGTGGAAGGACGCGAAATCGGACGAGCTCGACAAGATCGCGCTCGAGCAGTCGAAGACCTGGGAGGAGCGGGTCAAGAACTTCACCGCCTATCACGAATATCTGCTGTCGCAGTTCGTGTTCGCCCCGATCTACCAGCCGGTGCAGAACCTGGGCTACAACAAGCAGCGCCTGAAGCTGCCGGAGAAGATCCGCGGCACCGCGCTCGAGGGCCAGTCGATCGTCGATATCGAAGTGATCGGCTAGCCGGCCGCCCTGCCGAGAGGACGGAGACCGGGATGTTCAGCTATATCCTGCGGCGGCTCGCCGCCCTCATCCCGGTCTTCGTCGTCGTCTCCATCGTCATCTTCCTGATCATCCACCTGGTTCCGGGCGACCCGATCGACAATCTCCTCAGGATCGGGGCGACCCCGGACCAGAGGGCGCAGCTCACCGCCAAATACGGCCTCGACCGGCCGCTGGTCGAGCAATACTGGTTCTGGATCCGCGGCATGCTTTCGGGCGATTTCGGCACCGCCATCGTCATGCGCCGGCCGGTGGCGGACCTGGTCCTGCTCAATCTTCCCTACAGCCTGACCCTGGGCGGGCTCGCCCTGCTGTTCTCGACGCTCCTCGGCATCTCGACCGGCGCGCTGGCGGCGACGTTCCAGAATTCCCGGCTCGATCACGGCGTCATGGGGCTGATCCTGCTCGGATCGACCGTTCCGACCTTCTGGCTCGGGCTGCTGCTGATGCTGCTGTTCGCGGTGCAGCTCGGCTGGTTCCCCGTCTCGGGCGCCAAGAGCTGGAGCTCCCTGGTGCTGCCGGTGCTGACCATCGGCCTCGGCGGCACGGCGCTCGTCGCCCGCATCACGCGGGTCGCCATGATCGAGACCGCGCGCAAGGATTTCGTGCTGCTGCTTCACGCCAAGGGCCTGCCGCGCCGGACGATCCAGCTCCGTCATATCCTGCGCCACGCGCTGCTGCCGGTGGTGACGATCCTGGGCCTGCGCATCGGTTGGATCCTGGGCGGCGCCGTCACGGTCGAGTTCGTGTTCGCGCGGCCCGGGCTCGGCACGCTCCTGATCAAGGGCTTGGCCCAGCGCGACTATCCGGTGGTGCAGGGCTGCCTCCTGATGCTGGCGATCGCGGTCATGCTGGGAACCCTCCTGGGCGATCTGGTCCAGGCGGCCATGGATCCGCGGGTGCGCGAGGAGGCCACGCGATGAGCCTCGCCTGGACCCTTGCCGAGCGTCATCCGGTCCTGCGCGCGATCTCCAGCCCGCGCGGCTTCCTGCCGGCGCTCTATCTGGCCATCGTCCTGCTCCTGGCGGTCTTCGCGCCCCTGGTGGCGCCCTATGCCTATGACGCGCAGAACCTGACCATCACCAACCAGCCGCCCTCGATGAGCCATTGGCTCGGCACCGACGAGTTCGGCCGCGACGTGCTCTCCCGCGTCATCTACGGCGCGCGGACCTCGCTCACCGTCAGCGTGACCTCGATCGGCGCCTCGGTGCTGCTGGGCCTCTGCCTCGGCGCCGTGAGCGGCTATCTGGGCGGGCTCTTCGACCGCGGCGTGACGGCGGCGGTCGATCTCACCTGGTCCTTCCCCGAGATCCTGATCGCGCTCATCTTCGTCGCCATCATCGGACCCGGCCTCGAAAGCACGATGTTCGCCATCGCCATCGCCTATCTGGCCCAGTTCACGCGGCTCACGCGCGGCCAGATCATGGCCCTGAAGCGCGAGACCTATATCGAGGCGACGGTCAGCCTCGGCGCCCGCCACGGCCATATCATCTTCCGCCATCTCGTGCCCAACGCGTTGGCGCCCGTGATCGTCGCCGGCATGCTGGCGACCGGCGATGCGATCATCCTCGAGGCGACGCTGGGCTATTTCGGGCTGGGCGCGCAGCCGCCGACGCCGAGCTGGGGCGCCATGATGAGCAGCGGCTCCGCCCAGATCTTCATCGCGCCCTGGATCATCGTCTTTCCAGGGCTGGTGGTGGCGCTCACCGTGGTCGCGATCAATCTCTTCGGCGACGCCCTCATCCGCGCGCTCGACATCCGGGCGCGGCTGCGCGATGCCTGACGCGACGCTCCTCTCGGTCGAACGGCTCTCGGTCTCGATCGGGCCGACGCGGCCGCTGGACGATGTCGGGTTCGCGCTGGCGAAAGGCGAGATCCTGGGCGTGGTGGGCGAATCGGGCGCCGGCAAGTCGCTGACCGCGATGGCGGTGATGGGGCTTTTGCCGCTGATCGGCGGGCGCATCGACAGCGGCGCCGTGCGTTTCGACGGGATCGACCTGGCGCGGCTGCCCGAGGAGGCCTACCGCAAGCTGCGCGGCCGGCGGATCGGGCTCATCACCCAAAACCCGATGACCTCGCTCGACCCGATCCTCCGGGTGGGGGCGCAGATCGACCAGGTCTCGCGGCTTCATATGGGGCTCGATCCGGCGGCAGCCCGCGCGCGCAGCATCGATCTGATGGGCCGGCTCAAGATCCCCGAGCCCCTGGCGGTCCACGATCTCTATCCGCACCAGCTTTCCGGCGGCATGAAGCAGCGGGTGGTGATCGCCATGGCGCTGGCCGCCGATCCCGACCTGATCGTCGCCGACGAGCCGACCACGGCACTCGACGTGACGGTGCAGGCGCAGATCATCCAGCTCCTGGTCGACCTGGTGCGCGACCGCAAGCTTTCGCTGATGCTCATCACCCACGATATGGGCGTCGTCGCGCAGGCCTGCGACCGGGTCGCCGTCATGTATGGGGGACGCGTGGTCGAGCGCGGCGAGGTCGGGGCGATCTTCGCCCAGCCGCGCCACCCCTATACCAGGGCGCTCATCGGCTGCATTCCGCGCCCTGGCATGGCGCCGGGCGCGCTCAAGGGCATTCCTGGAACCGTGCCCAGCGTGAGCCGCTATCCCAGCGGCTGCCGGTTCCACCCGCGCTGCGGTCAGGCTCAGCCTCGTTGCCATGAGGTGGTGCCGTCGTTCGAGGGCGGTCCGACCGGCGACGGCGTCGCCTGTCATTTCCCGAGCGGAGTGCCGTCATGAGCGCGCTGGTCGCTGCACGCGATCTGAGCCGCCGCTTCACCAGCCGTCGCGGTCTCTTCGGCCGGGAGCGGTCGATGACGGCCGTCAATGAACTCTCGCTCGATATCGAGCGGGGCCGCGTGACGGGCGTGGTCGGGGAGTCCGGTTGCGGAAAATCGACGCTCGCCCGCCTCATCCTGCGGCTGATCGAGCCCAGCGAGGGCAGCGTGACCTTCGACGGCGTCGATCTCATGCGCCTGCCGGCGCGCGAGCTGCGTCTCCTGCGGCGACGCATGCAGATGGTGTTCCAGGATCCCTATTCGGCGGTCGATCCGCGCTACCGCATCAAGGACGCGCTGCTCGAGCCGTTCCAGGTGCAGGACATGCGCCCGGCCGATCCGGAGAAGGCCGTGCTCGAGCTGCTGGAGATGGTCGGGCTCAATCCAGAGTTCGCCGGGCGTTATCCGCACCAGCTCTCGGGCGGCCAGAAGCAGCGCGTCGGCATCGCCCGCGCGCTGGCGCTCAAGCCCGCCTTCCTGGTGCTGGACGAGCCGACCGCCTCGCTCGACGTCTCGATCCAGGCGCAGATCATCGGGCTCCTGGAGCGGCTCAAGAGCGAGCTGGGACTGACCTATCTCTTCATCTCCCACGATCTGGGCCTGGTTCGCTATTTCTGCGACCGGGTGGTGGTGATGTATCTGGGGCGCATCGTCGAGATATTTCCGCGCTCCGCCCGATCCCCGCGCCACCCTTACGCGAAGGCGCTGCTCGACAGCAGCTTCGAGCCCGATCCGAGGCAGCGGCGCAAGATCGAGCGGCTGGCGGGCGAGGTGCCGAGCCCCTACGACCTGCCGCCCGGCTGCGCCTTCGCCAGCCGCTGCGGCCGCGCCACCGATCTCTGCCGCCGGACCCGGCCCGAGCTGACGGCCTTCTCGCCCGAGGAAAGCGTCGCCTGCCACCATCCCCTGACGGCCACCTCCGCTCCCGTTCCCGCCTTCACCTCCTGACTAGGAATCACCGCCATGACCTTCACCGTTCTCAGCGCCGAGTTCGCCCACGAGACCAACACCTTCAGCGTCCGCCAGACCCAGTACAGCAACTTCATGGACCGCTACGGCTTCTTCGGCGACCAGGCGATCCAGGAGCGGGGGGAGGCCAATACCGAGCTGGCGGGCTTCCGCGACGTGGCGCGCCAGCAAGGCTGGCGGCTGATCCATGTGCTGAGCGCTTCGGCGGAGCCCGCGGGCTTCGTGGTGCGCGACGCCTTCGATCGGCTGACCGCGCCGATCCTGGTGGCGGCGCGGGAGAAGCGGGGCGAGCTTTCCGGGATCATTCTCGGATTGCATGGGGCGATGGTCACGGATTTCTGCGAGGATGGCGAGGGCGAGCTGCTGCGCCGCCTGCGCGAGATCGTGGGGCCCAAGCTGCCGATCGCCATCACGCTCGACCTCCACGCCAACGTCACCCAGGCGATGTGCGATCACGCCAACATCATCGTCTCCTACAAGACCTACCCCCATATCGACATGCGCGAGGCGGGGCGTCATGCGGGGCAGGTGCTGCACCGCGCGATGAAGGGGGAGATCCATCCGCGCACCATCCGGGCGCACCGGCCGATGCTGGACGAGGCCAATGGCGGACGCACCGACATCGGCCCCATGATCGGGCGGTTCGAGCAGGCGCGCGCCTATGAGAAGAAGCCCGGCGTCTATGCCGTCAGCATCAATGCCGGTTTCGGCAATGCCGACATCAAGGAGGTGGGGCCGACGGTGCTGGTGACGGCCGAGGGCGACATGAAGACCCATCAGGCCTTCGCCGAGGGCATCGCCGACGACATCTGGGCGAAGCGGTTCGACGTGCTGAACCGCTACTATTCGGTCGAGGAGGCCGCGGCGATCGCCAAGGATTACAAGCGGGGCAAGGGGCCGATCATCATCGCCGATTATGCCGACAATCCCGGGGGCGGCGGCTATGGCGATTCGACCGAGCTGCTGCGGGCCATGCTGGCGGCGAACCTGAAGGAGGCCTGCTTCGGACCGATGGTCGATCCGGAAGCGGCCCAGGAGCTGCGCCGCTACAAGGTCGGGCAGAATGTCCAGGTCTGGCTCGGCGGCAAGACCGACGCCCGCTTCGGCGGCGCGCCGCTGAAGCTCGAGGGCCGCCTCGAGCTCATCAGCGACGGCGATTATGTCGGCGACGGCCCGATGGTCGGCGGCCTGCGGCTGAGCTTCGGCCCTTCGGCCGTCGTCCGGGTCGCCGATACCGCGGTTCTGGTCACGACCGAGCCCGCCCAGATGCTCGACCTGCAGCAGTTCCGCGCCTTCGGCATCGACCCGGCCCGGCACAGCGTGGTCGGGCTCAAATCGATGCAGCATTTCCGCGCCGCCTTCGAGCCGATCGCCGGCAAGGTGATCGTCTGCGACAGCGGCGCCCTCTGCACCACGCATCTGGAGAGGCTGCCCTACAAGAACGTGCCGCGGCCGATCTTCCCCCTGGATCGCGATCTCGCGATCTAGCGGAGGGACGGCCGCCGGGCCGGAAAGGCGGGAACCCATGACGACGACAAACCGAGACGCCATCGCCGGCAATGGCGTCCAGGGCGGCCATCTGACCCTGGACGGCCGCGATCTGGTGGCGCTGGCCGGGGAATACGGGTCGCCGCTCTTCGTCTTCTCCGAGCGCCGTTTGCGGGCGAACGCGGCGGCCTTCCTGGCCGCTGCGCGCAACGGCCATCCGTCGAGCACGGTCTGCTATGCCAGCAAGGCCTGCTCCAACATCCACGTTCTCAAGATCCTGCGCAGCGAGGGGCTGGCGATCGAGGTGAATTCCGGCGGCGAGCTGCACAAGGCGCTCTATGCCGGTTTCGCACCCTCCGAGATCGTCTTCAACGGCGTCAGCAAATCGACGACGGAGCTCGACTGGTCGATCGAGCTGGGGATCAAGGCCATCAATGTCGATTCGGTCTTCGAGCTCGAGCGCATCGCCCGGCTGGCCCACGCCCGGTCAGCCCGCGCCAAGGTCTCATTGCGCCTCGTGCCGAGCCTCACCGGCGGCGCCTTCGCCTCGATCCAGACCGGGAACGCCAAGACCAAGTTCGGGATGACGCAGGCGGACCTGCCCGAGCTGCTGCGGCTCCTGGCGGCCCATTCGCAGGCGCTCGATCCTGTCGGCTTGCACCTGCATATCGGCTCCCAGGTCGCGGAGACCGCTTCCTTCCTGGGTGCGGTGGAGTTCGCCGCCGGCGCTGCGGCGACCCTGGCCGCGGCCATCGGGCGGCCCTTCGCGCATGTCAACCTGGGCGGCGGCTACCCGATCGAGTACCGGCATCGACGCGGCAACGATCCCGTGCTCGAGCGTTATGGCGCGCCGGAACGGGCGGCGACCATGGTCGAGGCCGTAGCGGCGGCCATGAGCCGCAAGCTCAGCGGGGATACCGAGCTGCTCTTCGAGCCGGGCCGCGCCATCGTCGGCGACACGGCGGTGCTGCTGAGCCGGGTCGAGAACCAGAAGCATCGCGGCGAGCAGCCCTGGCTCTATCTCGATGCCGGCTACAACATGCTGCTCGATCTGGCGGTGACGCGCTGGTACTACCATATGGCGACCGCCAATCGGGCCGACGAAGCCGCACGCACGGAGTTCCGCCTGGTGGGGCCGCTCTGCGATTCGGCGGATTGCTTCTATGACACCGAGGGCGAGTATCTGCTGCCGAAGCTGCAGCAGCGCTTCGGCATGGACCTGGACGAGGCGCTGACCGCCGACATCCTGCATCTCCCGCCGACGCGCGCCATGGCGGCCTCGACCGCGCCGGGCGACCTGGTCGCGATCTTCGACGTCGGCGCCTATACGCTGAGCGAGATGTTCACCTATTGCGGCCGTCCGCGGGCGGCGGCGGTGATGGTGAAGCTCGACGGCTCGATCGCGAGCTTGCGCCGGCGCGACAGCTACCAGGATCTGCTGGCGCAGGAGATGGAGCCGGCGGACCGGGCCTGAGCGGCTCGTCGCCGGCTTACCGCCGAGAGGCCGGCTGGCGTCCGTGCTGGTCGGCGCGCCGGCGAGTGCGGCGCTGCGAGGATCGGCGCATCAGCTCCCGGACCAGGCCCGAGAAAGCGCGGGCTGCCGGTGCCGTTCGCGACCGGGAAAGGATCGCGCCCGGTCCTTGGATGGGAAGGATCCTCATGTGGCGGCAAGCGCGCCGGTCGGGCCGGCCGTGTGCTGCTTCAGCACCGCCTCCGAGCTGGCCGAGATCTCGCTCAGGCTCACCTCGTAGCCCCAGAGATCGGCCAGATGGCGCAGCACGGGCTGGATGTCCTCCTCGGCGAGCAGGACATTGTCGTAGACCCGATGCTGCAGCATGAGGCGGCGGTCGCCGTCGAGATCGACATCGACGATCTCGATCTCCGGCTCCTTCTGCGCGACGTCGAACTGGCGCGCCAGCGCGCTGCGGACCGTCTGGTAGCCACGCTCGTTGTGGATCGCCTTCACCACCAGGTCGGAAACCCCGTCATCGACCACCGCGAACAGCTTCATCTTGCGGATGAGGGCGGGACTCAGGAACTGGCGGATGAAGCTCTCGTCGCGATAGTTGGCCCAGCCGTCCTTGAGCGTGCCCCAAGGGTCGCCGTTGCCGGCGAAGCCCGGGAACCAGGCGCGGTCCTCGTCGGTGGGTTCCAGGCAGATGCGCTTGATGTCCTGCATCATGCCGAAGCCCAGCGCATAGGGGTTGATGCCGCCATAGCGCCGGTCGTCGAAATCGGGCTGCAGCACGACGTTGGTGTGGGAGGTCAGGAACTCGACCATCGCCCCGTCGCCGAGCAGGCCCTTCTCGTGGAGCCGGTTCAAGGTCTCGTAATGCACCATCGTGGCGCATCCCTCGTTCATGACCTTGGTCTGCTTCTGCGGATAGAAATACTGCGCGATGTGGCGCACGATGCGCAGCACCTCGCGCTGCCAGGGCTTCAGCAGCGGCGCCTTCTTCTCCAGGAAATAGAGGACGTTCTCTTCCGGCAGGCCCAGGATCTGGCGGCGCTCCGCCTCGGTGGTGCGGCGCTTCTCGCGCGATCCGTTCTGGGGGACGGTGCGCCAGAGGTCGTTATAGGAGCGCTCCTGTTCCGCCAGCCGGTCCTGGATCCGCTTTTCCTCCTCCTCGAGCCCGCCGGCCTTGCGGCGCGGATAGCGGTTGACGCCCTGGGTCATCAGGGCATGGGCCGCGTCCAGCACGCGCTCGACCGCCGTTTCGCCATAGCGGGCCTCGCAGCGCGCGATATAGGCCTTGGCGAACTCCATATAGTCGAGGATGCCGTCCGCGTCGGTCCATTGCCGGAACAGATGGTTGTTCTTGAAGAAGTGGTTGTGGCCGAAGGCCGCGTGCGCGATCACCAGGGTCTGCATCGTCATGGAGTTCTCCTCCATGAGATAGCTGATGCAGGGATTGGCGTTGATCACGATCTCGTAGGCGAGATTGCGCAGGCCGCGGCGATAGAGCGTCTCGTCCCGGGCGAAATGCTTGCCGAAGGACCAGTGCAGATACATCAGCGGCATGCCGATCGAGGAATAGACGTCGAGCATCTGCTCGGCCGTGATCACCTCGACCTGGTTCGGATAGATGTCGAGCTTGAACTCGCCGAGCGCGATGTCGCTGATCTGGTCGTAGCTGCGGCGCAGGGAATCGAAATCCCAGTCGAACCGCATGCGGGATTCGGTCTTCTCGCCGTCGAGGAGCACGCCGCCATCGTTCATGATGCCGCCCTCCCGGTCGACTGGTCGCGGGCGAAGAGCTCGCGGAACACGGGGAAGATCTGGTTGCGCTTGTTGACCTTGCGCATGGCGAGCGGGTGGCCGGTCTTGGCGAGGCGCTCATAGGTGCGCCAGATCTCGCTGCCGAGATTGAAGCCGTCCTCCTCGTCGCCGACCTCCAGATAGGCGAAATACTGGCAGAGCGGCAGGATCCGCTTCTCCAGCAGCGAGGCGCTCTTGGCGTTGTCGCTGGAGAGGTTGTCGCCGTCCGAGGCCTGGGCGGCATAGATGTTCCACTGGTCGCGCGGATAGCGGTCCTGCAGCACCCGCAGCATCTCCTCCAGCACGGTCGAGACGACGGTGCCGCCGGTCTCACGGCTGTTGAAGAAGGTCTCCTCGTCCACCTCGCGGGCCACATGGGTGTGGCGGATGAAGACGATCTCGACGTTGCGGTAGCGGCGCGACAGGAACAGGTAGAGCAGCTTGTAGAAGCGCTTCGCCAGGTCCTTCATATGCTCGGTCATCGAGCCCGACACGTCCATCAGGCAGAACATGACGGCGCTGGCGACGGGCTGCGGCACCAGCTCGAAGCGGTTGTAGCGGACATCCACCGGATCGATGAAGGGCACGCGCTTGGCGCGGCGGCGCTGCTGCTCGAGCTCGACCTCGATCTCGCGACAGCGCTCGATATCGTCGCCGCTCTC
The DNA here is from genome assembly GCF_008728835.1 of Hypericibacter adhaerens. Classification (GTDB taxonomy): domain Bacteria; phylum Pseudomonadota; class Alphaproteobacteria; order Dongiales; family Dongiaceae; genus Hypericibacter; species Hypericibacter adhaerens. Next base: position 4,316,498 of record NZ_CP042582.1, on the reverse strand, counting down.
GGTCAGGGTCTTGAGCTCGCTCTCGAGCGCCGCGATCTCGGCCGGCCGGGGACGCTTCAAGGCGATGCGCCGCGACAGGCTGTTGCGCATGGTGCGCACCAGGTTGAGGTTGGTGGCGGCACCCGACACCGAATAGCCCGCCCGACGCGGCAGGAAGCTGTCGGCTTTCTTGAGCTGCTTCCTCAGCATGTCCGGCAGCTCGAGATCCTCGAGGAACAGGTCGAGGAACTCGTCCTGGGTCAGGACGAACTGGAACGCGTCCTCGCCCTCGCCGTCGGCCGAGGCCTCGCGGCCGCGACCCTCTCCCCCGCCCTTGGGACGGGGGATGCGGTCGCCCTCGACATATTCATGGTTGCCCGGAACGACGTGGGTATGCTCGCCCGTCTTGCCGGAATGATAGAGCTGCGGCTCGTCGATGCCGTCGCGCCGGATCTTGATCTTGCCTCCGCCGCCGAGGTCGGAGACGGAGCTCTTGCCGGAGGCTTCCCGCACCGCCTCGGCAATCTGCTTGCGGGCTCGACGAATGAAGCGCTGGCGGTTGGCAAGGCTCTTGCCCTGCGGATTGAGCCGCCTGTCGATGATATTCATGGGCCTTTCTGCCTGCTCGTCATCCTGCCTGCTTGACGCGCATGTACCACTCGACGAGGCGCCGCACCTGGCGCTCGGTATAGCCGCGCGCTGTCATGCGCTCGACGAAATCCGTATGCTTCTTGGCCGTCTCGGTCTCCTTCTTGCTGCCGAAGCTGATGACCGGCAGCAGGTCCTCGACCTGGCTGAACATGCGCCGCTCGATGACCTCCCGGATCTTCTCGTAGGAGGTCCAGGACGGGTTCTTGCCGTGATTGGCGGCCCGCGCGCGCAGCGCGAACTTCACCACCTCGTTGCGGAAGTCCTTGGGATTGGCGATGCCCGCCGGCTTCTCGATCTTGGTCAGCTCCTGGTTCAGGAGCTCGCGGTCGAGGAGCTGGCCCGTATCCGGATCCTTGAAGTCCTGGTGCTCGATCCAGGCGTCGGCATAGTCGACATAGCGGTCGAACAGGTTCTGGCCGTAGTCGCTGTAGGATTCGAGATAGGCCTTCTGGATCTCGTTGCCGATGAACTCGGCATAGCGGGGCGCCAGCTCCGCCTTGATGAACTCGAGATAGCGCTTCTCGACATCGTCGCCGAACTGCTCGCGCTTGATCGCCTGCTCGAGCATGTACATGAGGTGGACCGGATCGGCCCCGACCTCGGTATTGTCGTAGTTGAAGGTCGCCGACAGCACTTTGAAGCCGAAGCGGGTCGAGATGCCGTCCATGCCCTCGTCCACGCCGGCCGCGTCGCGGTATTCCTGCATCGACTTGGCGTGCGGATCGGTCTCCTTCAGGCTTTCGCCGTCATAGACGCGCATCTTGGAGTAGAGGTTCGAGTTCTCGTGGACGCGCAGGCGCGACAGGACCGAGAAGCGGGCCAGCATCTCCAAGGTCGCGGGCGCGCAGGGCGCCTCCGCCAGGTCGCTGCCGCGGATGAGCTTCTGATAGATCTTCTGCTCCTCCGTCACGCGCAGGCAGTAGGGCACCTTGATGACGCAGACGCGATCGATGAAGGCCTCGTTGTTCTTGTTGTTCTTGAAGGTCTGCCATTCCGCCTCGTTCGAATGGGCGAGGATCACGCCCTGATAGGGGATGGCGCCGATGTTCTCGGTGCCGACATAGTTGCCTTCCTGGGTCGCCGTCAGCAGCGGGTGCAGGATCTTGATCGGCGCCTTGAACATCTCGACGAACTCGAGCAGGCCCTGCGTCGTGCGGTTGAGGCCGCCGGAATAGGCATAGGCGTCGGTGTCGTTCTGGCTGTGCAGCTCGAGCATCCGGATGTCGACCTTGCCGACCAGGCTCGAGATGTCCTGATTGTTCTCGTCGCCGGGCTCGGTCTTGGCGATGCCGATCTGGCGCAGCTTGGACGGGAAGAGCTTGGCGACGGTGAACTTCGAGATGTCGCCCTTGAATTCGTCGAGCCGCTTGACCGCCCAGGGCGAGAGCAGCCCGGTCAGGCGCCGGCGCGGGATGTTGAACTGCTGCTCGAGCGTCGGGCCCATCTGCTCGGGATCGAACAGGCCGAGCGGGCTCTCCAGCACCGGGCTCAGCTGGTTGCCGGCCTTGAGCACGTAGATCGGCATGCGCTCCATCAGCGACTTGAGGCGCTCGGCGAGCGAGGACTTGCCGCCGCCGACGGGCCCCAGGAGATAGAGAATCTGCTTGCGTTCCTCGAGCCCCTGCGCCGCGAAGCGGAAGAAGTTCACGATCCGCTCGATCGTGTCCTCCATGCCGTAGAATTCGGCGAAGGAGGGGTAGGTCTTGATGGTGCGGTTCATGAAGATGCGGCCGAGGCGCGCATCCTTGGCGGTATCGACCACCTCGGGCTCGCCGATGGCGGCGACCATGCGCTCGGCGGCGGTGGCATGGGCCATGGGGTCGGTGCGGCACAGCTCGAGATAATCGAGCAAGGGCATGTCGTGCTCGCGCCGGCTCTCGTAGTTCTGCAAGGAACGCGAAAAGATATTCTCAACAACGCCCATCTGGATCTCCTCAGATCACCGGTCTAAAGGCCTCGCTGCCGTCGAGGTTGCTGGCGAAGGGCTGTGCCGTTGCCGCAGTCCTGGTGATCGATGGGTCTTGTTGGCCGCCTAAGGCCGCCCGCGCTACATCGTCGAGCGCTTTCATCGGTCTCGAGTGCGTCACTCGTGCACCGTGGAGCAATCTTGTCAGGGTCATGCCAATCTCAGGCATGAAACCTTCGCTCCTTCCTCCGGCTTGCCCTTCTTTCGGGGATCCATCCCCTCCAGTGCCTCCGGATGTGGTTAATGCTGCGCGCAAGTGGTTAATAAAACCCCTTAACGCGCCGGCTTATTGCATCGTTCCGGAGTGCTGGAAGCACGCCCCAAGGCGGCTCGAGGCACACCCGGCTAACCAGAGGCGGCATAGGATTCTTCCGCTCGAATCAGCGATCTGAGCGTCAAATCTGATAACCCATATAAAGAAGAAAGGTTGTCATCCGAGTCGGTCAAGGCGCATTTCGAAATATTTTTGCCCCAGGGGAACAAAAGGGCGGTCATGCCGCATTTGCGTGCAGAGCCTGCCGCGGTGTTCCGCGCGGCTTTCGGAAATCGATGCTCCATCAATGACATCGTCGGCTATGCCGGAATGACGCCAATTTGCACAGACATGCAATCAATCCCATCACACCATTCACTCTAAACACGCTGTCATCGGGCAAACCCTGCGGCCGGCGCGATAGATGGCGACGGACAGGCTTCCGACGCGCATCGCGGGAGCAACGCCGCCGTCGCGATCCGATCGGCGGCGGTGCCCACGCCGGCGCGAAGCGGCGCTTTCCCACCGTTTGCCGCGCCCGATGCAATGCGCATCCCGATGCGATTTCCGCCGATCGAGACTGAACGCGATTCAATCGCATGGGGCATACCGCATGACGATTCTGTTCCCTCGATGTCATCGATCGGATCGCATGCAAGCGTCAGCCAGCTCTACCTCTACACCCACTCTGCATCAGGCATATGCATGAGCCGTGCCGGAATTGTGGCACGGGCATCGCGACTCGCAAGCGAGAGATCGGAGATCATGGCGACGTTCGCCCAACACACAGGCTGCCCGTCGCGATGCTCGTGCGCAGGCTTGCGGCGTACGCTCTGTCGCTGAAGCAGAGCGGCGGACGAAGAGCGAGAGCGGCGGCGCCTTACTGGGCGGCGCCGGCGACCGGGGCCGTATGCAGCGAGAAGGCGTGGCGCAGGATATGCTGCTGGATATCGCTCAGATGGCGATACATCGCCGACTGCGCGCGCTCGCCGTCGCGGGCCGCGATCGCGGCCACGATCTCGGCGTGGAAATCGGCATGGACCGCCTGGCGCTTGAAGCAATGGGCGTTCTCGCCCACGCGCCGCCAGGCCTCGTCGCGCCGCGCGGCACCGACCGCGTCGAACACGGCGAGGAAGAGGGCGTTGCGCGACGCCTCGACGACCGCCCGATGGAAGGCCTGGTCGGCCTGCTCGTAGCTCTCGGCGCCGGCCGCGGCCCGGGTCTCCGCCGCGAGGCGCTGCAGCTTCTTGATGTCGCATTGCGAGGCGCGCAGGGCGGCCAGCCGCGCGATCACCGGCTCGGTCGCGAGCCGGAGCTCGATCACTTCCTGCGGGTTCGTATGCTCGAGGATATTGTCGAGAACCTCGGCGCCCGCGGCGGCGGCCGTGAAGGGCGAGGCCTGGATGAAGGTGCCGCGGCCCTGCTGGCGCGAGATGCGGCCCTCGCTCTCCAGGATTTCGAGGGCGCGGCGCAGGGAACGCCGGCCGACCCCCAGCTCGCTGGCCAGCACGCGCTCGGGCGGGATGCGTCCGTCTTCGCCGATATCGCCGTCGGAAATCAGTTGGCGCAGCCTCGCTGCGGTCTGTTCATAGGCTTCCATGGTCCCGATCCAGATGGCTCCGCCGGCAAGTGATACCAATTGACTAAAATGGTTTGCGTTACGCGTCAAGGCGGTTCTCCGCGACGCCCAACCGAGAAAATTGGTATCGGCCCGCCCGGTGCCGCGGCGGACAGGGGCGGCGACGGTGGTCCGGGCCGACGCGCCCCGCTGCTTTCGCGCCGTCTTCGGCTCGAACCGCACGGCCGGCGCCGGGCCGCGGCGGGGACCAGATTCAAACTTGACGATTGGTTACAGCCGCCGCTAGTGTTTGCGTAACAATATGAACCACTTGGAGTCCGATTGGTTCGGGCAACCGGATCGGCCATCCCGGGGACATCAGGAACCGCTTCGGCCGCGAGGCCGTGAGCAGGGAGGCGAGAAAATATGACGGTCAGGGTCGAGGGCGACAATCGCAAGGCGGCGATGGACAAGCTCCATGCCGACGTGTTCGAGCGCTGCATGGCGCCGTTCTGGGCGGTCGACCAGAAGAACGTCCATGACGAGGACCGCCAGGTCATGGACAAGAAGAAGGCGATCCCCTTCCTCTGGAAGTACAAGACCGACATCGAGCCGCTGCTGCACCGCTCGGCCGAGCTGATCACGATGGAATCCTCCGAGCGCCGCTCGCTGATCCTGGTCAATCCCGGCCTGGCGCCGCGCCGCGCCAGCGTGACCACGATGTACACGGCCTACCGGCTCAACGATCCCAACGAGATCATGCCGCCGCACCGCCATTCGCCCAACGCGATCCGCTTCGGCCTGACCGGCATGTCGAACTTCACCGGCGTCGAGGGCGAGAACATCGTGTTCGGCCCCGGCGACATGGTGCTGACGCCGCACGACACCTGGCACAATCACGGCAACAAGGGCGGCGACCCGGCGATCAATCTCAGCGTCCTCGATCTGCCGCTGACCGAGATGCTCAACGCCACCTATTTCGAGCATGACTATCACGAGGAGGTGAAGGGCGAGCGCATCAAGAAGCAGGTGCAGAGCGAGCGCTTCCCGGCCGATTACTCGCAGCGCGTCTATGGCCATGGCGGGCTGATGCCGCGCTTCCTGTCGCATCACCGCGGCACCGGCGCCGCCTCGCCGATGTATGTCTATCGCTGGGAGATGATGCGCGAGCTCCTGGAGAAGTTCCGCAACTGGGACGGCGATCCCTACGAGGCGCTGATGGTGGAATATGTCGATCCCACCACGGGCGGCCCGGTCTACCGGACCATCACCTTCTTCGCCCAGATGCTGCGCCCGGGAGAGAAGACGCTGCCCCTGAAGCAGAACGCGAGCCTGCTCTGCGCGCCCTTCGAGGGGAGCGGCTACAGCATCGTGGGCGGCAAGAAGCTCGACTGGGAGCCGTTCGACACCTTCGCGGTGCCCGGCGGCGAATGGTGCGAGCATGTGAACACGTCGGAGAAGGACCCCGCGATCCTGTTCGTCGCCTCGGACGAGCCGACGCTCAAGGCCCTGGCTCTCTACCAGAAGCACGGGCGCCGGTCCTCGGGCGAGATCTTCCGTCTCGTCTGACGGGCCGGCCGTTTCTTTCGGCGCGCCGCCGCACCGCCTTCACCGCAGCATCGACCGGCATTTTCGGAGATCATGGCTCGCACCAAGAACACCAAGCCCCTGGCGCATATCGACTGTCCTGGCGGCGGCCAGGTCTGGGTCGACGGCACGACGCTCTATATCGGCCATATGCGCCAGCCGACCGGCACCACGATCGTGGATGTCGCCGATCCGACCAAGCCGAAGATCCTGACCAAGGTCGAGGTGCCCGCCGGCTGGCATTCCCACAAGGTGCGCGTCGCCGACGGCATCATGATCGTCAATCACGAGCGCCAGGGCACGGAGGGCGTCGCGGAGTTCGGCGGCGGGCTCGGCATCTACGACGTCTCGAAGCCGGCCGAACCCAGGCTCATCACCAAATGGCGCACCCACGGCAAGGGCGTGCACCGCTACGATTTCGACGGGCGCTACGCCTATATCTCGCCGACCGCGGAGGGTTACATCGGCAATATCGCCATGATCCTCGACCTCAAGGATCCGGCGAAGCCCGAGGAGGTCGGGCGCTGGTGGATCCCCGGCCAGTGGAAGGCGGGCGGCGAGGAATATCCCTGGGACAACTGGACGCCGCCGCGCTGCCATCACCCGTTGCGCGTGGGCAACCGGCTCTATGTCAGCTACTGGCATCACGGCTTCTATATCCTCGACATCTCCGACCTGTCGAAGCCCAAGGCCATCTCCGGCATCAACACCTCGCCGACCTTCCCGCACCCGACCCACACCTGCCTTGCCATTCCCGAGCCGCTCAAGGGCCGGCGCGTGATGGTGGTGGCCGACGAGGATGTGGCGAAGCTCTGGCCGGCGGCGCCCGCTTTCACCTGGATATACGACATCACCAACGAGCATCTGCCGATTCCGATCTCGACCTTCCAGGTCGAGGGCGTCGATCCCGACGGCGCGCCGCAGCCGCCGATGCGCGGCTGCCACCAGCCCTCCGAGCGCTTCAAGGGCACGATCATTCCCTTCGCCTGGTTCGCCAAGGGCCTGCGCATCCTCGACATCGCCGATCCCTTCGCGCCGAAGGAGGTCGGATTCTTCGAGCCCGATCCGCCGGAAGGCTTCGAGCTCGCCTCCTCGAACGATGTCACCATGGACAGCCGCGGGCTGCTCTATCTGATCGACCGCCAGCGCGGCGTCGATATCGTCGAAACCTCGGTCCTCTGAGCATCGCCATGAACGACGCCATCAAGCCGATCGGCAAGAAGAACCCGAACCTGCCCTTCCATCCGGCGGTCCGCGCCGGCGACTATATCTTCGTCTCGGGCCAGGTGGCCAAGGACGAGCAGGGCAACATGTGCGTCGGCAATATCGAGGAAGAGACGCGCTGGACCCTCGAATCGATCCGCCGCATCCTGGCGCTCGAGGGCGCCGACCTTTCGGATGTGGTGAAGATGACGGTTTATCTGGAGGACGCGCGCGACTTCGGCCGCTATAACGGCGTCTTCAAGGAGTATTTCGCGGAAGGCCGCATCGCGCGCACCACCGTCGAGGCGCGCGCGGTCATCTCCTGCAAGATCGAGATCGACGCGATCGCCTATAGGCCGGTGCGCTGAGGCGCTTGGAAGCACCGGCCGGACGACGAGACGAGATCACACGAGAACAACGAGACAGGGCGGGGATAGGACAATGCTGAGGGTTCTGGGACGCGGCACATCGGGCAACGTGCAGAAGGTGGTCTGGCTGCTGGAGGAGCTGGGGCTCCCCTACAAGCGCGAAGACTACGGCCGCCAGTTCAACAACACCGGCGGCGACTATCTGAAGCTCAACCCGAACGGCAAGGTGCCGACGCTCGACGACAACGGCACGATCATCTGGGAATCGAACACGATCCTGCGCTATCTCGCCAACAAGAACGGCGGCAAGTTCTATCCGGCCGATCCCGCGCAGCGCAGCGAGGTCGAGCGCTGGATGGACTGGCAGCTCGCCTCGCTCAACGCGCCCTATGTCTCGATCTTCAAGGACGCCAAGAAGCCGGCCGCCGAGCGCGGCGCCGGCTGGGCGGCCGACAGCAAGGAGCTGATCGGGCTGCTCCAGATCCTGGAGAACGGCATCGCGGGCCGGGACTGGATCGCGGGCAAGGAGATGACGCTGGCCGATTTCGCGCTGGGTTCCATCATCACGCGCTGCCTCGATTTTCCGATCGAGCATCCGCCGCTGCCGAAGCTCCGGACCTGGCGCGAGAAGCTGCTGACGCGGCCCGCCTTCAAGAAGGCGATCGCCGGCTGATAGGGTAAGCGAGGAAGGGCGGGACGACCGGCCGGACAAGGCCGGCGCCCGGCCCTCGAGGGGGACGGACAGCGGATCATGACCAGGGTTGCGCTCATCGGTCTGGGGACCATGGGGCCGGGCATCGCGGCGGTGCTCGCACGCGCCGGCATGACCGTCGCCGCCTTCGACCTCTCGCCCGAGCAGCGCGCCAAGGCGCCGCAGGCGATGAAGATGGCGGCGGGCGTGCTGGCGACGCTGGGCATGGCGGACCGGAGCCAGGCCGAAGTCGCGATCCAGGAGGATCTGGCGACCGCGGTGAAGGGCGCCGGGCTCGTCATCGAGAACGTGCCGGAGAAGCTCGAGCTCAAGCTCCAGGTCCTGGCCGAGATCGACAAGCTGGTGCCCAAGGAGTGCGTCATCGCCTCCGACACCTCGGGCATCCCCATCACCAAGCTCCAGGCCGGCAACTCGGCGCCGGGCCGCATCGTCGGCATGCATTGGTCGAACCCGCCCCACATCATCCCGATCATCGAGGTGGTGGCGGGCCGCGAGACGGCGCCCGCGACCGCCGACTGGATGGCGGCGTTCGTGAAGAGGCTCGGCCTCATCCCGATCCGGGTCAAGAAGGACGTGCCGGGCTTCGTCGAGAACCGCGTGCTCTATGCGGTGATGCGCGAATGCTGCGACCTGGTCGAGCAGGGCGTGATCGATCCCGAAGGGCTCGATGCCTGCGTCTCCTGGGGCATCGGCTACAAGCTCTCGGTGGTCGGTCCCATGGCGCTGCTCGACATGGCCGGCCTGGACATCTACCAGTCGGTCGGCAGTTATCTGAACAAGGAGCTTTGCGCGCGGGGCGATGTCAGCCCCTATGTGACGCAGCGCACGGCCAAAGGCCAACTGGGCATCAAGAGCGGCGGCGGCATCTTCAGCTACACGCCGGACGGCATCAAGGAGCTTCAGAGCCAGCGGGCCCGCCGGTTGGTGGCGGTCCGCAAGGCGTTGGAGGGCTAGTCCCCGGATCGGGGATCGGCGGCGCAAGAGCCCGCGAAGGAAATGACGGGCGATCGCGCTGAAACTAACAAGAGCGCGTATCCAACTGGGTGCTAATCGATAGGGAGGAGCTAACCCCATGACGTGGACATCATTGAGCAGAGTGATCAAGGCGACGCCCGTCGCGGCCGCGCTGGCGCTCAGCGTCGGCTTCGCCGGCGCTGCCGGTGCCACCGATGTGAAGAGCATCGCGGTCCTGACGCCGGAGCAGGGCACGGACTATGGCTGGAACCAGCAGGCGATCGACGCCGGCAAGGCGGTGGCGGCGAAATACGGCATCGAGTTCGTCCCGGCCGAGGGCCTGGGCTATGGCGATGTGCGTCCGCAGCTGCGCGAGCTGGCGGGCGACGGCGTCAGCCTGATGATCGCCCATGCCTCGGGCTACAACCAGGCGGCGCCGGAAATCGCCAACGAGACCAAGGTGCCGGTCGCGATCGTCGATCGTCCCGACGCCAACGTCCCGGGCCTGATCGCCGACTACACGCTGAGCGGCCATGAAGGCGCCTATCTCGCCGGCGTGCTGGCGGCGAAGATGACCCGCACGGGGGCGCTCGGCATCGTCACCTCGGGCGAGCCGCCCTCCTGGAACTCGCAGTCGGCCGCTTTCGCCCAGGGCGCCAAGGCGATCAAGCCGAACATCAAGCTGATCTATGCCGTGATCGGTCCCGCCGCCTATTCCGATGCGGCCGGCGGCCGGCGCGTCACCGAATCCGTCATCGCCGCCGGCGCCGACATCATCTTCGGCCAGGGCGACGGTGCCAGCTTCGGCATGATGGAGGCGACCGAGACCACCAAGGCGACCGATGGCGGCGATGTCTATTTCATCGACGTGATCGGCGACAAGACCCCGATCGACAAGGGTCACCTGCTGTCTTCCGTGGTCTGGAACCTGGTGCCCGTGTTCAGCGCCATGGTCGAGGACCTCAAGGCCGGCACCTTCGGCACCAAGCACTACTCGATCCAGGTGGCCGACGATTCCTGCCAGCTCCTGCACACCAAGCACATCCCTGACGATGTGTGGAGCCAGGTGATGGCGGTCCGCAACGGCATCGTAAAGGGCGACATCAAGCTGACCCCGGTCTTCAATGCGGCGGACGTCCGCAAGCTGATGACCTCGGTCGAAATCGGCAACGCCCAGTAAGGATCGGGTGCGTTGATGAGTGAGGCGACGCCGGGAACAGCCGTATCGGTGCGGAATGTCACCAAGCGCTTTCCCGGCGTCGTCGCGAACGACGACGTCTCCATCGACTTCCTGCCGGGCGAGATCCATGTGTTGCTCGGCGAGAACGGGGCCGGCAAATCGACCCTGATCGGCATGCTGGCCGGCATGCAGCAGCCCGATTCCGGCGAGATCCTGGTCAAGGGCCGGCCGGTGCGGATCGGATCGCCGCGCGGCAGCCTCGATCTCGGGATCGGCACCGTGTTCCAGCATGTGCTGCTGGTGCCGACGCTCTCCGTCATCGAGAACCTGATGCTGGGCGGCTCGCGCTGGCGCCTGCTCGACCGCGCGCCGGTGCTCAAGCGCTTCCAGGAGCTGTCCGACCTGCTGGGCGTTCGGCTCGATCCCGATGCGCTGGTGGGAAGGCTGGCGCTGGGCGAGCAGCAGCAGGTCGAGATCATGCGCGCCCTCTGGCGCGGCGAGAACGTGCTGATCCTCGACGAGCCCACCTCGATGCTGACGCCCCAGGGCGTCCAGGATCTGGGCAAGGTGATGAAGCGCCTGCGCGACAAGGGCGTCGCCATCATCTTCATCACCCACAAGCTGGCCGAAGCCTACGAGTTCGGCGATCGGATCTCGGTCCTGCGGCTGGGCCGGGTTGCGGGCCAGCTCGACAAGGCGCGGCTCAAATCCATGACCGAGGCGCAGATCACCGACGAGGTGCTCCGGCTCATGTTCGGCGGCCAGAAGGCGGACAGCCGCGATGCCGAGACGCTGCTGGGCCGCGGCGGCCATCTGAAGCGCCAGGCCCGGGCCGACCGTTCGAAGCCGCCGATTCTGGCGGTGAAGGGCGTCTCGACCCTCGCCGACCGCGGCGAATGCCCGCTGGTCGAGGTGAGCTTCGAGCTCTGGCCCGGCGAGGTGCTGGGGGTCGCGGGTGTGGACGGCAACGGCCAGAAGCATCTGGCCGAGATGCTGGCCGGGCAACGGCCGGCCGCGTCGGGCTCGATCCAGTTCGAGGGCCGCGACGTGACCCATGAGGGCGTGGCCCAGCGCCGTCGCCATGGTTTCCGCTACATCACCGACGAGCGGCTGGGCGAGGGCACGGTCGGCGCCTTCTCGGTCGCGACCAATCTCGTGGTCAAGGAGATCGGCGTGCCGCCGCTCTGGCAGCGCGGGGTCAGCCGCTGGGACCTGATCCATGGCCATGCGCGCGAGCAGATCAAGCGCCACGATATCCGCACGCCGTCGGAGCGCACGCCGATCGGCCGGCTCTCGGGCGGCAACATCCAGAAGGCGCTCCTGGCGCGCGAGCTCAACGGCTCGAGCCGGCTGGCGATCTTCAACAAGCCGACCTACGGGCTCGATCTCCACAATATCCGCCTGGCACGCGACCGGATCGCGCAATGCGCCGAGCAGGGCCTGGCGGTGATCCTGATCTCGAACGAGCTCGACGAGCTCCTGGAGCTGTCCGATCGCATCGCCGTGATGTTCCGCGGCCGGCTCAGCGGCGTCGTGCCCAACGAGGGCAATGCCGAGCGCCGGATCGGCCTCCTGATGACCGGAGCCGAGGCGGCATGAGCGCCGCGCCGGAAGCCGCCCGCAGCCAGGGGCTCCCGCCCACGCTGATGGCGGGACGCGGGCGCGCCGTTGCCGCCGCGATCGCGCGCTTCCTGCTGCCGATCCTGCTGGCGCTCGTCGTCGGCGCCGTGATCCTGCTGCTGCTCGGCACCGATCCTTTGGCCTATTACACCTACGTGATCCGGCGCGGGCTCTTCAGCTGGCTGGGGATCCAGGCCACCGTCACCCGCATGGCGCCGCTCCTCATGATCGCGGCGGGGCTCATCGTGGCGTTCCGGGCCGGCATCTGGAACCTGGGGGCCGACGGGCAGTTCCTGCTGGCGGCGGTCATCACCGCGGCGCTGGGGCCGGCGCTCATCGGCAGCCTGCCGGACTGGCTGACGATCGTGATCTGCTTCGTCGTGGCGGGGCTCGTCGGCGCCGTCTGGTCGCTGGTCCCGGCCTTCCTCAAGGTCCGCTACGGCATCAACGAGATCATCAGCACCCTGATGATGAGCTTCCTCGGCATCAGCTTCGCCAATGTGCTGATCAAGCTGGTGTTCTTCGACCCCGGCACGACCGTGCCGCAGACCCACACGCTGCCGGTCGAGGACCGCCTGCCGCGGCTTTTCGGCAGCACCATCCATAGCGGCATCCTGATCGCGCTGGCCGCGGTGCTGATCGTGCATTTCGTCATGACCCGCACCTCTTTCGGCCTGAAGCTCTGCGTGGTGGGCGCCAACCCCCGCGCGGCGATCCATGCGGGCCTCAATGTCGGCTTTCTCACCTACGCCACCTTCGCCATCAGCGCCGGCCTGGTGGGGCTGGGCGGGGCCGTCGACATCCTGGGCGTCTGGGGCTCGGTCCGCGCCGACTGGAACCCGTCCTTCGGCCTCCTGGTGGTGCCGCTGGTGTTCCTGGCGCGGTTCCATGGGCTGGCCACCATCGCCTTCGTGATGTTCTTCGCGGTGCTGCAGGTCGGCGGCGAGAGCGCCGCGGTGCGGCTCGGCGTGCCGACCTTCTATACGCTGGTGCTGGTGGCGCTGCTGCTGATCTTCCTGGCGCTGGTCGAGTATCTCGACTATCGCCGCCAGGTCCGGACCCGGAGCTGAGGGCGATGCACAGCCTCTTCACCGAGCCCTTCCTGACGGCACTCCTCTTCGGCGCGATCACCGCCGGCGTGCCGCTGCTGTTCGTGGGCCTGGGCGAGCAGATCTCCGAGAAGGCCGGCGTGCTCAATATCGGCATCGAGGGCATGATGCTGTTCGGCGCCTATGCGGGCTTCGTCGCCGCCTTCTATACCGGCTCCTTCGCGCTGGGATTCGTGGTGGGCGGGCTGGGCGGGATGGCGGTCGCGGGCCTCATGGCGCTGCTCTGCGTCCGGCTCGGCATGAACCAGATCGTGATCGGCATCGGCCTGACGCTGGGGGCGGAGGGGCTGACGGCGCTGCTGCATCATTTCCAGTTCGCGCGCTCCTATCCGCGCCTGGAGAAGGCGCCGGTGCTGGAGATCCCGGGCATCAGCGAGATCCCGGTGCTGGGACCGGCGCTGTTCCATCACAACCTCATCGTCTATCTGATCGTGGCCGCGACCTTCGCCATCGGCTGGCTCTACAAGCACAGCGACATCGGCCTCAATCTCGAGGCCGCGGGCAGCAAGCCCGGCGCCCTCGATGCGGCCGGCGTCAGCGTGGTGGCGACCCGCGTGGGCGCCGTGCTCGCGACCGGATTCCTCGCCGGCATGGGCGGCGCCTATCTCGCCAATGTGGGCGCCGGCCTCTTCGTGCCCTTCATGACCAACGGCGCCGGCTTCATCGGCATCGTGCTGGCGATGCTGGCGCGCGGCAAACCCTATTGGGTGCTGCTGGGGGCGCTGATCTTCGGCATCAGCCTGGCCATGACCACAGCGCTGCAGGTGGCGGGGCTGAACATCCCGACCGACGTGGTGCAGATGCTGCCCTTCGCCATGGTGATCCTGGTGCTGGTGATCTTCGGCCGGCACAGCGTGCTGCCGGCGGCGCTGGGACTGCCCTATGTCCGGGGCGAGCGCTAGGCTAGGCTATGGGACTGAACCGCCTGGGCGGCCGGACGGGCCGGTAAGAAGAGGCGGGGTCGCGAGAGAGGGAGGACGAGGCGATGACGGACACCAAGGTTTACCTGCTCGATGGCGGCACGCTGGTGATCGACGGGTTCCATGCGTTCTGGAACCGGGGCCCCGCGGGCGAGCTTCGCTTCCCCTGCTACGCCGTGCTGATCGAGCATAAGGACGGGCGCTATATCTTCGACACCGGGTACGACCATGCCCATGTGATGCGGGTGCTGCCCTTCGAGAAGCCGTTGCAGACCCCGGAACAGACCATCCCGGGGGCGCTGGCCAAGATCGGGCTCAAGCCGACCGACATCAACTATGTCATCAACTCGCACTATCACTTCGATCATTGCGGCGGAAACAAGCATCTGAGCAAGGCCTGCACCGTCTGCCACGCCAAGGAGCTCGAGGCTTCGACCAAGCATCAGCCCTTCGAGCATCTGGGCTATTCCGACATGACCTTCGCGCCGCAGCTCGCGAAGCAGGCGGGCAAGGCGCTGCCGCCGGACGAGCCCGCGCTCGACATGTACACGCCGAAGTTCGAGACGATCACGGGCGACCAGGAGATCGCCAAGGGCCTCTGGCTGCTCGAGACGCCGGGCCATACCGCCGGCCATTACAGCCTGATGGTCGAGCTGAAGAACCGGCGCCCGATGCTGTTCACGGCCGATGCCTGCTACAGCCAGAAGAACATGGACATGAACTGCATCTCGAGCTTCCACCTCGACCCGACGGCGAGCCTGAAGTCGATGCACCGGCTGAAGGCGCTGGCCGAGAAGCACAATGCCGAGCTGTTCTACAGCCACGATCCCGACAGCTTCCCGAATTACGTCAAGGCGCCGGGCTATTACTCATAGGATGGGAGCGCGATGTACAACCCGCCCCTTTTCCGCGAGGACGACCCCGCCGTCCTTCATGCGCTGATACGGGCGGCGCGCCTCTGCAACTTCGTCACGGCGACACCCGACGGCCCGGTCGCCTCGCCGCTGCCGATGCTGCTCGACGAGAAGGAAGGCGAGCGGGGCGTGCTCTATGGCCATCTCGCCCGGGCCAATCCCCATTGGAAGCTGCCGCCGCTCGGCGAGGCGCTGGCGATCTTCATGGGCCCGGACGCCTATATCACGCCCTCCTGGTACGCGTCGAAGCAGGAGCATGGCAAGGTGGTGCCGACCTGGAACTACGCGGCCGTGCATGCTTATGGCACCGTCGAGTTCTTCGAGGACGAGAACCGCCTGCTCGATCTCGTGACGAGATTGACGGCGCTTCATGAAAAGCCGCGGGCCGAGCCCTGGGCCGTCACGGACGCGCCGGAGGCCTTCATCCGGCAGCAGCTGCGCGCGATCGTCGGCATCCGCATGCCGATCGGGCGTCTCGAGGGCAAGCTCAAGATGAGCCAGAACCGCAGCGCGGCCGATCGCGCCGGCGTGGTCCAGGGCCTCGCCGCCAGCGACCGGGCGACGGACCGTGCCGTCGCCGGCCTCATTCCGCTCGAGACGGATTCCGCGACCTGAAATATCGGTCAGGGGTCGCTGCCGCGCGTCGGCATCGTCGCACGACAATGGTCCGGCATCCCTGACTTGCGGTTCAATCTCCGCGAGTAACCCTACGGCTGCCCAGGACTATGGTCCCGTGCCGCGCTCGGGAACCGGTATAATCCCGGCCGAAGACGGCAAAGGATTGTTTGTCTTCAACCGCCTATTCGCTCCCGGCGCGGTTGTTACAGCCTGCTTTCATTCCCTCCCGACGGCTCGGCGTCGTTTTCGCGACGCGCTCGGGTAGAATTAATCATTTGGCTTATCGGACAAAAATCGAAGCCCATGGCCGTTGGCGCGCTGGATAAGAGCACCCTTCAGATGGCAATTTCCCCGGAGCCGACTGCAAGGAGCTCCCTCGGATGTTTCGTCTGTTGTGCAGCCTAGGTCTTCTGGTTTGCCTTGCCGTTGCTACCCCGGCATTGGCGCTCGACCCGCCTGCCGGGAAAGTGGTCCTGACCATCCGCGGCAACGTCGCCCAGACCAATGCAGCCGACGGCGCCCGGCTCGACATGGCGATGCTGGAGAGCCTGCCCCAGCAGGAGCTGACGGTACATACGCCCTGGTATCCGCAGCCCGTGACCTTGACGGGCCCCCTGCTGCGCGACGTCCTCTCTCTGGTCGGCGCGACCGGCCAGGAACTGAAGGCTTCCGCCATCGACGACTACACCGTCGAGATCCCGATCTCCGATACCCAAGACTATGACGTGATCGTGGCGACCAAGATGAATGGCAAGCCGATGGCGGTGCGCGACAACGGGCCGCTCTTCGTGATGTATCCGCTCGACAGCAACCCCGCGCTGCGCACCAAGCTCATCCTCGATCGCTGCATCTGGCAACTCAACGCCATCGTTGTCGAGTAGGCAGACGGCCGTGATGCGACGCCTCACTCCGCCGCTGGTCCTGCTGGCGCTCTTTGTCGTCTTCGGAATCATCGCCTATGTGCAGTACACGCAGCTCGACCGGCTGCGCAATCCGGACGATACGCGCGACACCGTCGGCTGGCAGGCCGATCGCAGCGCGCGGGAGTATCTGCGCTTCCGGGAAGCGCTGGGGCACAATATCGATACCGGGCAGATCGACCTGGAAACGCTGCAGATGCGCTATGAGGTGCTCATCAGCCGCATCGAGCTCAGCCGCAACATGAACAACCAGCATCTGCCGGAAGATGCCGGGATCTATGAAGAGTCGATCACCAGCATGCTGGCCTTCGTGCCCTATGGCGACAGCTTCTTCGGCCCGAGCCCCACGCGGCAAATCACCCTCGACTCGCTGAAGGAGTTCTATGGCCGGCTCTACGAGCTGCAGAAACCCTTCGAGCTGATGACGCAGGTGGCGACGCACTATATCAGCCAGCAGATGCACGAGCGCAGCCTCGAGGTCCGCCGCCAGATCATCCTCAGCGCGCTGCTGACGCTGTTCCAGTGCCTGCTGACCATGCTGTTCGCCATCCTCATGGTGCGCCAGGTCCGCAAATCGTCCGCGGCCCAGGCCGAGCGGCTGGCGGTGCAGGCCCAGCTGGTGGAGACCCTGCGCCGGTCCGAGGAGGATCTCGAGAAACGGGTGCAGCAGCGCACCCAGGAGCTGGAGGCCGCCAACCGGAGCCTGCGCCAGAACGAGGCCACCATCGCCGACCAGATGGCCTTCCAGCGGCTGCTGCTCGACACCATTCCCGTACCGATCTGGTACAAGGACACGGAGGGACGCTACCTCGGGGTCAATCTGGCCTATGAGGAGATCGTGGGCCGGAAGCGCGACGACATCATGGGCAAGCGCGCGATCGATCTGCTGCAGATCCCGGAACCCGAACGCCAGCGCTATCACGAAGAGGATATGGAGGTCATCCGCGGCGTCGACTGCGACAGGGTCGGCGTCCGGGTGCCGCTGGCGGACGGGAAGCTCCATGACACGATGAGCTGGCGGCGCACCTTCTACCGGGGCGACGGGTCGATCGGCGGGTTGATCGGCACCTTCGTCGACATCACGCCCCAGAAGGAGAGCGAGCGCGCCACGCTCGAGGCGAAGAAGGCCGCCGAATCGGCGTCGCTGATGAAATCGACCTTCCTCGCGAACATGAGCCACGAGATCCGCACGCCGATGAACGCCATCATCGGGATGGCGCATCTGGCCTTGAACACGGAGCTGACGACGCGCCAGCGGCATTATCTCGAGAAGATCCAGCAATCCGGCCAGCATCTGCTGGCCCTCATCAACGACATTCTCGATTTCTCGAAGGTCGAGGCGGGCAAGCTCGCCATCGAGCAAACCGATTTCGAGCTGGCCACCGTGCTGGGAACCGTCGCCAACCAGGTCACCGACAAGGCCAACGCCAAGGGGCTCGAGCTCGTCTTCGATCTGGCGCGCGATGTGCCCACCATGCTGGTCGGCGACCCGCTGCGCCTGGGGCAGATCCTGATCAATTATGCCAACAATGCCGTCAAGTTCACGAAGAGCGGCGAGATCGACGTCGCCATCCGCCTCGAGCAGCGAGACGGGAACGGCGTCCTGCTCCATTTCGCGGTGAAGGATACCGGCATCGGCCTGACGGAGGAGCAGAAGGCCAATCTCTTCCAATCCTTCCAGCAGGGCGACATCTCCACCACGCGTCAATATGGTGGCACCGGGCTGGGACTCGCGATCTCGAAGAAGCTGGCCGAGCTGATGGGCGGCGAGGTCGGCGTCGAGAGCGAGTATGGCAAGGGCAGCACCTTCTGGTTCACCGCCCGCTTCGGCGTCAGCCTGGTGCAGGCAAACCTGCCGGCCGCCGGCGCCAAGCTGCGCGGCACCCGTATCCTCGTCGTGGACGACAACGACAATGCCCGGCTGGTGATGACGGACCTCCTGGCGAGCATGACCTTCGTGGGGCACGGGGTCGATTCCGGACCGGCGGCGCTGGTGGCGTTGAAGGCTTCGGCCGAGGCTGGCCAGCCTTACGATCTCGTCATTCTCGACTGGCAGATGCCGGACATGGACGGGCTCGAGGCGGCGCGGCAGATCGCGGGCCTGGGGCTGGCGAAGATGCCGCGCCTGATCATGGCGACGGCCTACGGGCTGGCGCCCGATCTGCTGGAGGATGCCAAGGCCGCCAACATCGCCGGGCTCCTGTCCAAGCCGGTGACCGCTTCCGCCCTCTTCGAGAGCATCATGCGGGCCCTGGGCACGGAACATGCGGACCGTGCCGACGGCGACGATCCCGAGATCTATCGCCGGAAACTCGCCCCCATGCAGGGCGCCCGCGTCCTGCTGGTGGAGGACAACGAGATGAACCAGGAGATCGCGACCGAGCTCCTGGCCGATGTCGGCATGATGGTGGATGTCGCGGTGCATGGCGAGGATGCGCTGCGCCTGCTCCAGGGGGCCGAGTACGATCTCGTGCTCATGGACATGCAGATGCCGGTCATGGACGGGATCGCCGCCGCGATCGAGATCCGAAAGGATCCCCGGCTCCAGGCGCTGCCGATCGTGGCCATGACCGCCAACGCCATGGAGGCCGATCGCGAGCGCTGCCTCGAGGCGGGCATGAACGACTTCCTGGCCAAGCCCTTCGAGCCGGTGGATCTCTGGACGATCCTGCTGAAATGGGTGGCGCCCCGCGACGATCTGCGTGGTGCCGCCGTTGTCTCCGACCGGGCGGACGGAAAGCTCGACCGATCGACCCTGGCGGTTACCAATCTGCGCGTCGACGGGCTCGATACCCGCACCGGGTTGCGGCGGGTGCTCGGCAAGACTTCCCTCTATCTCTCGCTGCTGCGCAAGTTCACCGCCAACCAGGTGGAAACGCCCATCGCCATCCGCGCGGCGCTCGATGCGGGCGACCGGGCGACCGCCCAGCGGCTTGCCCATACGCTCAAGAGCGCGGCGGGCAATATCGGCGCCGAGACGATCCAGGCGCTCGCAGGCGCCCTCGAGGAGGCGATCCAGGCGGCACAACCCCGCCCTCTGATCGAGACGCAGATCGGCCAGCTGGGTCAGCGCTTGTCGGGCCTGATCGCCACCTTGTCGCGAAGCCTGCCGCCGGACATGTCGCCGCGGGCACCGGTGGCGGTCGACCCCATCGTGCGCGATGCCACCTGCCGGCGGCTGGCCGAGCTGCTGGCGGACGACGATTCGCGGTCGGTCACGCTGCTGAACGAGAACCGGGCGCTGCTGACCGCCGCCCTGCCGGCCCATTTCCAGCGCATCGACGACGCGGTCTCGCAATTCGATTTCGAGGAAGCCTTGCGCCTCCTCAAGGATGCCATGCAACCGTTAGAGCTGGTGGAAACCGATGACGGCTGAAATATTCGCTCCCGCCGCGACCGCGACCATCCTGGTTGTGGACGACACGCCCGACAATCTCGCTTTGATGGGCGGGTTGCTCGAGGACACCTACAAGGTGAAGCTCGCCAATAACGGCCAGCGCGCGCTCGCGATCGCCGCCGGCGAGCATGTGCCGGACCTGATCCTGCTCGACATCATGATGCCGGGCCTGGACGGTTACGAGGTCTGTCGGCGGCTGAAGGCCGATCCGCGCACCCGCCATGTGCCGGTGATCTTCCTCACCGCCAGGTCCGAGGCGGCGGACGAGCAGAAGGGGTTCGCGCTGGGCGCCGTCGACTACATCACCAAGCCGATCAACCCGCCGATCCTGATGTCGCGCGTGAGCGCGCAGCTCGCCCTCAAGGCGGCCTCGGACACGTTGCGCGACCATAATGTCTTCCTCGAATCCGAGGTGCGCCGGCGCACCAAGGAAGTGCAGGCCGTTCAGGACGTGACGATCCTGACCATGGCCTCGCTGGCCGAGACGCGCGACAACGAGACCGGCAACCACATCCGGCGCACCCAGCATTATGTCCGGGTGCTGGCGGAGCATCTGAAGCTCCATCCGCGGTTCTCGGGCTTCCTCACCGACAAGAACATCAAGCTCCTGTTCAAGTCGGCGCCGCTGCACGATATCGGCAAGGTCGGCATCCCCGACCGCATCCTGCTCAAGCCGGGACGCCTCGAGCCCGCCGAGTTCGAGATCATGAAGGCCCACCCCAAGCTCGGCTATGACGCCATCGAGCATGCCGAGAAGCAGATGGGGACTCCGGTCAAGTTCCTGGCTTTCGCCAAGGAGATCGCCTTCGGGCATCACGAGAAATGGGACGGCAGCGGCTATCCCCAGGGCCTTGCGGCCGACGCGATCCCGATCTCGGCGCGGCTGATGGCCTTGGCCGACGTCTATGACGCGCTGATCTGCCGGCGTGTCTACAAGGCGCCCATGCCGCACGAGCGCGCGCGGGAGCTCATCGTCGACGGCAAGGGCCGCCATTTCGACCCCGACGTGGTCGACGCCTTCCTGTTCCTGGAGAAGTCCTTCCAGGAGATTTCCTTCCGCTTTCAGGATTCGGATTCCGACCTCGCCGAGGCCGAAGCGCGGTTCCACAAGCTGAACGCGGCGGGGTGAGGGGACGGTTTCACCAACACGTCGACGCACCTTCCCGTCACCCCCGCGAAAGCGGGTGCCCAACTCGATCCAGCGGTGCCGGTTGAGAGGTGGATCCGCTGAGTTTTCAAACGAAGTGCAACACCAGATTAGGGTGTTGCCATGGGGAAGCACTACGAGCAGCTCTCGTCCGAAGAGCGCGCCATCATTGCCGACCTTCGTTCCAAAGGTCGCTCGATCCGCCAAATCGCTGCAGCTCTGGATCGCCCGGCATCGACGGTTAGTCGGGAACTGAAGCGCAACCGTGGCCGGCAGATCGGCTACCGGGCGGCTTACGCCCAGCAGCAGACCCGGGCCCGGCGCTGGCGCGGCTCGCGCCTGGAGCGCGACGCGCACCTGCGCCGGCAGGTGCTGGAGGGCTTGAGGAAAGGCTGGTCGCCCGAGCAGGTCTGCGGCCGGCTCGAGCGCCAGTCGGGCCGTCATCTCATCAGCCCCGAGAGCATCTATCGCTTCATCCAGGCCCAGATCACCCGCCGCCAGGACTACAGCTGGCGCCACTACCTGCCGCGCGCCAAATCCAAGCGCGGCTTTCGCGGGCGCAAGGGCGGCAGCTCCGCCCTCCACATCCAAGCCCGTGTTTCCATTGAGGAAAGGCCACCCGACGTCGAGGACCGCTCAAGTCCCGGTCACTGGGAGGCCGACCTCATGATGTTCGCTCGCTACGGCCAGGCACTCCTCACCCTGCATGAGCGATCCTCCCGCCTGCTCCTCGCCGTCAGGCCCCACGGCAAGCAGGCCGCACCGATCGCCGCCGCCATCGCCGGCCTGCTCGAACCCCTGCCCGCGACCCTGCGCCAGACCATCACCTTCGACAACGGCACCGAGTTCGCCCGCCACTACGAGCTCCATCGCCTCCACATCCAGACCTTCTTCTGCGATCCCCACGCCCCCTGGCAGAAGGGCGGCATCGAGAACGCCATCGGAAGGATGCGCCGCCGGATCCCCAGGAAAACCGATCTCGCCGCGCTCACTTCGCGCCAGATCTCAGACTTGCTCCGGGCCTACAACAACACCCCGCGCAAGTGCCTTGACTGGCGCTCCCCCGCCGAACTCTTCTGGCAGCAGCTGTTGCACTTGGAGTGTGAATCCACCTCCCCGCTTTCGCGGGGATGACGGTGTAAGTATGGCGTGCCGAGTTACCAGCGGCCGCTACCACCGCACCATGCCGGCATCGACGGCGAGGCATTGGCCGGTGACCCAGTGGGCTTCTTCCGAGGCGAGGAAGGCCACGGCCGGGACGATGTCGGCGGGGGTGCCGCGGCCCTTGATCGCCTGCAGCATCTCGACGAAATCGAAGGCGTTCTTGTGGTTGGTCTGCTGCACGCCCTCGGTGTCGGTCAGGCCCGGCGCGATCGAGTTGACCGTGATCTTGTGGCCGCCGAGCTCGGTCGCGAGCGCGCGGGTGAAGCTCAGCACCGCACCCTTCGAGGCCACGTAATGCGCCATGTTGGGCGTGCCGGCGAAGATCGAGTTCGAGCAGAAATTGACGATGCGGCCATAGCCGCCCTTGCGCATCAGGTCGGAGCTGGCGCGGCACATGAGATAGAGCCCGTCGACATTGACGCGCATGATACGGCGCCATTCCTCGAAGGTGAGCTGGTCCCATGGCGTGAAGGGCACGATCGCCGCGACATTGACGGTCACGTCGAGCTTGCCGCCCTTGTCCACGGCCGCCTTGTGCAGGGCCGTGACCGAGGCAGGGTCGCCGATGTCGGTCGCGACGCCGATGGATTTGCCGCCGATCTCCTTGGCGGTGGCTTCGGCGCCCTTGCCGTTGATGTCGGCGGCGACCACGAGGGCGCCTTCCTGGCCGAGGCGCAGCGCCACGGCCTTGCCGATGCCCTGCGCCGCCCCGGTGACGATGGCCACGCGGCCCTCGAATCGCTTCATGCTGTGGATCTCCCTGCTTTTCTAGGTTTGTCGCTTGTCGGTGGGCGGCCTCAGGCGCGGGCCTGGTCGATCACGGCGGTCGCGGCCGCCACGCCGGCGCCGACATCGGTCTTGCGGCCCAGCTTCCTGAGGGCGCCGCCCAGCGCCGTCACGGCCACCACCGCATAGATCGGCTCGGCCACCGGTCCCATATGGCCGATGCGGATGAGCTTGCCTTGCGTCTCGCCGCGTCCCGACGAGAACACCACGCCATAGAGCGCCCGCGAGGCGGCCAGGATGTCGCTGTCCTTGATGCCGTCCGGCACGCGCACGGCGGTGCAGGTCGGGGACGCGATCTCCTCCCGCGCCGCCCAGAGCGAGAGCCCCATCGCCTTGATGCCGGCGCGGCAGGCCTGGGCTGTCAGGGCGTGGCGCTTCCAGACCGCCTCCGGCCCTTCGGCCAGATAGAGATCGATGGCGCCGTCGAGCCCGTTCACCTCGGCGACCGAGGGCGTGAAGGGGAAGGGCTTGTCGTGGCGCCAGGCCTCTTTCCAGTCCAGCAGGCTCAGGATCGAGGCGCGCGGCGCCTTGGGGTTGGCCTCCATATGTTTCCAGGCCCGGTCGCTGACCGCCATGATGGTGAGGCCGGGGGCGCCGCCGAGGCATTTGCCGGGGCCGGTCACGAAGACGTCGGAGCAGCTCTCCTCGGGATGGATGTCCATGCCGGCCCAGGAGGAGACCGCATCGACCAGCATCAGCGCGTTGTGCTTGCGCACGATCTGACCGATCTCCTTGACCGGGTTGATGGTGCCGGACGGCGTGTCGTGATGGACGACCGAGACGATCTTGATGTCGGGGCGCTTGCGGAAGGCGGCCTCGACCGAAGCCGGATCGATCGCCTCGTTGTAGGGCACCTCGATCTCGAGGAGCTCCTTGTTGTAGCGCGCCGACCAGTAGCCGAACCCCTTGCCATAGACGCCCGACGCCAGGTTCAGCACCACGTCGTCGGGGCCGATCAGGGAGGCGGCCGCGGCCTCGAGGCCGGGGGCGGGCTCGCAATGGAGGATCAGGGCCGGGGTGGCGCTGCGCAGCGCCTGCGTGACCTTGCGGTTGACCGCCTCATAGAGCTCGAGGAAATGGCGGTCATAGTCGTACTCGATTGGTCTCGATAGGGCGCGCATGACGCCCGGATAGGCGGCCACCGGACCGGCCGAGAGCGTGATGATAGGTTCCTTGGTGGCCATGATGGTCCCCCTCGCCTGGAATGGGTGCGCGGGCCGTCATTGGCTCATTTTTTCCATTCGGCCTTGTGGCGGCGCCGCGCGCGATCGGACAATATCACAACTCGTTTCAGGGCGTCACCAGGGGCGGCCCGAAAGGGGAACCATTGCGAACCTTTGATTGGATCATCCTCGGCGCCGGCACCGCCGGCTCGGTGCTGGCGGCGCGGTTGAGCGAGGACCCGGAGGTCCGCGTGGCGCTGGTCGAGGCGGGGACCAGGCCGACCGATCCCAAGGTCGACGATCCGCGCGCCTGGCCGATGCTGCAGGGCACGGCCATCGACTGGAATTTCGCGACGGTGCCGCAGCGCCATTCGGCGAACCGCGTCCATGCCTGGGCGCGCGGCCGCGTGCGGGGCGGATCCAGCACCATCAATGCCATGGCCCATGTGCGCGGCCATCCCCGCGATTTCGACGATTGGGGAGCCGGCTGGCGCTACCGCGATCTGCTGCCCTATTTCATCCGCTCCGAGGATTGGCAGGGGGCGCCCTCGCGCTATCACGGGACGGGCGGGCCCGTCCATGTGATGACGCCCTCAGAGCCCCACCCGATCACCCGCGCCTATATGGCGGCGGGCGAGGAGATCGGCCTGACGCCGACGGACGAGCATAACGGGTCGCGCATGGCGGGCCCGACGCTCAACAGCCTGACGATCAAGGACGGCCGGCGCCAGACCATCGCCGATGCCTATCTGACGGCGTCCGTGCTGGCACGCTCCAATCTCCACCTGCTGGAGGGGCGGGAAATCCACGGGCTGGTCTTCGACGGTCCGCAGCGCTGCCGCGGGGTCGAGCTGCGTGGCTCCGGCGGCACGGAGCAACTCTCGGCGGATCGCGGTCTCGTCCTGGCCACCGGCGCGATCGGCTCGCCCACGTTGCTGCTGCACGCCGGAATCGGGCCGGCCGACGAGCTCAAGGCGCTGGGCATTCCGGTGCGGCTCGATCTGCCGGGCGTCGGACGCAACCTGCATGACCATCTGCTCTCGGGCGGCAATGTCTATCGCGCGCGCCGCCCGGTGCCGCCCTCGCGCTACCAGAACTCGGAATCGCTCATGTATATCGAGCGACCGGGGGCGGCACCCGGCTCGGTGCCCGAGCTGGTGCTGGCCTGCGTGATCGCGCCGGTGGTGACGGAATGTTTTTCGGCACCGGCCTATGGCGAGGCCTACACGCTGATGTTCGGCTTCACCCATCCCAAGAGCCGCGGCTCGATCCGCCTCGCCTCGGCCGATCCGCAAGTGCCGCCGCTGATCGATCCCAACTACCTGGCCGAGGCGTACGACCGGCAGGCCTATCTCGACGCGCTGGATCGGGCGCAGGCGGTGGGCGGCGCCCGGTCGCTGGCCGATTGGCGTGACGCGGAGCTGCTGCCGGGGCCGTCCTGCCGCAGCCAAGCGGATCGCAGCGCGTTCCTGGAGCGGGCCGCCTACACCCACCATCATCCGGTCGGCACCTGCCGCATGGGGGCGGATGCGGAGGCGGTGGTGACGCCGGAGCTCGCCTTGCGCGGGATCGAGGGACTGCATGTCATCGACGCCTCGGTCATCCCGCGCATCACCACAGGCCCGGTCAACGCCGCCATCATCGCGCTGGCCGAGCGCGCGAGCGACCTGCTGCGGGGCCGGTCGCCGCTGGCGCCCACGACATGGGCGTGAGGCGCGAGGGCATGATCGGGATGGTTCCCCCTGCAGTCAGAAGCGTTTCGAACGGCCGCGCGCCCGCCGCGACCGAAGGAGAAGGCTAAGATGCAGTTTCCCGCGCGCTCGATGAGGGGCGCCGTCGCGAGGGTCTGGCGCCGCGGTGTCGCTCTTGCGCTGGGGCTCGCGATCGCCGCTTGCAGCACGGCCGAGCCCGGTCCGGTGGCACCCATCGCTTTGCGGATCGTCAATCGCGGATCGGAGCCGATCCATTGCATGGTCAATTTCGGCCATTGGGTGACGCAGGATCTGGGCGTGATCGAAAGCAGCGACTCCAAGACCCTGCAGTTCCATCGCCAGCCGTCGGACGGCGCCCTCTATGTTCCGCGGGCCGACGGGCAGCGGCTGATGATGATCGAGAACATCTTCTGCAGCGCCCCCGACGACAGCGCGGCGAGCCGCGGACAGGTGCCGCTGCTGCCGATCCAGACGGGCCGGTCCCATCGCTATGCGAGCGTCTGCCGGTCGGGCACGCCCGTTCGATGCGAGGCGCCGGAAGAGGGCGGCTGACGGCGCTCCGGATACAGGCCGTCACCGCGGGCCCGGCGGCGGTTTCGGATCGACGCGCCGCAGCTTGCCGGTGCCTTGACCCAGCGACCATTGCCGCACGAGCCGGAACAGGGCCTCGGCGTCCCAGACACGCCAACGCGGCGCCAAGGCCGCGGCCTGCGCCTTCAGCTTCGTCATGCGGTCCGCGGCCAGCATGAGCGCGTCGATGAGCGCGGCATCGCGCTTGTAGGCAACGCCAGCAGCCTGCTTGCGGGCGATCCGTTCCGCCATCCAGGTGCCGGCGGGCACGATCGCCGGACGTTCGTGCGCGGCGGCGAAGGCGAAGGGCCCCGAGATGGTGTCGGCATAGCGCTCGCGCCGATAGGGCAGGAGCAGAAGGTCGGCGGCACGGATCAATGCCACGAAGGCATCCTCCTCGAGCCAGCCCTCGACCAGCTTCAGCGGGCGCAGCTTTTCGAGCTCCAGGAGACCCGGATCCGCTTCCGCTCTCACCTGGATGACGAAGCGCAGATCGGGGCGTTGGCGCAGGGCCTCGCGGACGATCCCGGCCAGCGGCACGCCGTTCTTTCTCGCATCCGGATCGCCGAAAATGACGAGGAGCGGTCCGTCGCCCGGCGGCAGTGCGGGCGGCGAAGCCGGCGAGGCCAGCGCGCCATAGAAGTGCGGCAGAGGTGCCAGATAGATGCCGAGATTCATCGCTCCCGCGAGACGCTGGGCGAGCCGGTGGTTGGTCGCATACGGGAAGATGCGATCCCGGCCGACCGCCTCCGCCAGCCGATCCGTCGCCAGCCGATGCGTCAGACCTTCGGCACTTCCTGGAGCCAGGGGCCGCAGCAGCCGATGGAAGCCCAGGGCGACGCGCGGGCGGTGGTCACGCTCGCGCTTGAGCAGCCATTCCGCGAGGCCGGCGATCTCCCGGGGGCGCGCCGTCGGGATCCAGATCAGGTCGGAGGCCTGCATCTCCAAGCCCGACTGATCGAGATCGGCCGCATAGAGCTGCCGGCCGGTGCGGAAGTCGTTCCAATCCCGATCGTAGATGTCTCCGTTGCCGAGCGGCTGATAGAGGGATCGCGCGAACACGGCCACAGGCCCGCCGAGGCGGGGCGCGAGCTTGGCCTCGACGGATTTCGCCGAGAAGGTGGTGAGCGAAACGCCTTCCCGGGCGCAAAGCTGAGCCAGCCCCTGGCCGAAATGGGAATGATGGCCCATGAGACGGGAGAGGCCGCTATCGAGCAGGGCAATCCTCGGACCGGAGCGCGTGTCGGCGGGTGACAAGGAGGGTTCCTGTGGCTGAGGCAGATTTTTACGCTGAAATCCCGCAAGGAAGGCGGCGGGCTTGCATCGACCGGTTTCCACCGGGGCTTCGGCGGGCGGAGCCAGGCCCTGCCCGAGGTGCTCGGGAAGGGCTCATAGAATCTCCAGGATCGCATCGGCGGCGACCGTGGCGCCATTGACGGGCACAAGCTTGCGCGCGTTCGCCGCGAGCGTTTGCCGGCGCGCCGGATCGGCGAGCTGCTCGAGATGCGAATGCAGCGTCTGCGAATCGAACGCCTTGACCGGCAGGCCGGCATCCGCCGCCGCCACATGGCGCCCGCGCCGCGCCCAATCGTCGAGCCCGCCGGCAAGCTCGATGAAGAGCGTCGGCACGCCGTGATGCAGCAGCTCCGTGGTGGAATTATAGCCGAGGGTGGAGATCGCCGCGTCGAATGCCGTCCAGCATTCGGCCATCGGCATGTAGGTGATCTCCTTGACGTCGTCCCGGTCCGTGGCCGGAATCTCCTGCCGGAGGAGAGGCGGCCTGGCGACGGCGAAGGTCCAGTTCCGCGGGCCCTGCGCTTCCGTCAAGATCCATTGCTGGACCGACTGGTACTCGGGCTTGCCGCCACCGCCGAACCCGACGAAGACGGTGAAGCCCTCGGGCGCCAGCCCCAGGCGCCGGCGCGCCTGGTCGCGGGGCAGAGCCTCGTCGCGCGAGCGGATGAGGATGGGGCCGGTATATCGCGTGCGAACGTCCGCCGGCTTGTATCCGGCGACCTCCTGCTCCTCATGCGGGATCAGGACCAGCTGGTAGACGCTCTGGATCAGCTTCGCATGGGTCGCGATCTCCGACGCGGCGTTTCGCTCGCGCGCGACGAACACCTTGCGACAGGCATAGGAATGCATCGGTATCATGTCGCCGATCTGCCCCATGGGGAAGAAATCGACCACCACCAGGTCGGGCTTGAAGTGCTTCAGCACGGCCTGGACGGAACCGCGATTGATGCGGCGGAGCTCCTCGCGCGCCGGGATGTCGAGCTCCAGGAAGTTCGCCGGCGGCGACAGCAGCTTCACCACCTGAAAGCCCTCGCGCCAGACGAGCTGGCAGGCCTCGGAATTGGTGACGAACATGATGTTGATGTCGGGTATGCGTGCCTTGAGCGCGCGCGCAATCGCCAACGTCCGGATCAGATGGCCGAGGCCATGACCGTTCGACGCATAGAAAAGGCAACGCATTCCCTGCAACCCCCGGCCCCAGCCCCGACAGGAATCCTAGCACAGAATTGGCGGAAGGCGGGGCCGATGATGGCCGGGTCGGGAGCGGCGCCGGACGGCGGTTTCAGATCCGGACCAGCACCCGTTCGGCATGCGGAATGGGCTCGCCCTTGCCGTCCGGGATCGGGCCGCGCTCGAGAACCTCGAAGCGCAGATCGTTCAGGCCGTCCTGACGGTGGGCCTGGGATGTCTGCATCGCGGCATAGTTGGCCTGGTAGAGCTTCCGGTTGACCAGATTGGCCTCGCTGCGGCCGCCATCCGGCTGGTAGCCCCGGCTGACATGGCGGATCGGCCCGAAGGTGCCGTCGCGATAGCCGATCTCGAGCCCCTCGGCC
Source organism: Hypericibacter adhaerens (assembly GCF_008728835.1). Lineage (GTDB taxonomy): Bacteria > Pseudomonadota > Alphaproteobacteria > Dongiales > Dongiaceae > Hypericibacter > Hypericibacter adhaerens. Next base: position 4,287,198 of record NZ_CP042582.1, on the reverse strand, counting down.
ACGCAGCGGGCCCTGAGATCGAGATCCTCGTAGCCCCAGCCCCAATAGCCGTTGCTGTAGCCGTTGACGCGGCGGAACAGGGCGGTCGGAAACATCACGACGCCGCCGAAATACTTCTCGTAGTCGTGATTGATGAAGCGCTTCTCGGTGTCGTCGATCGGCACGGCTTCGGCGCCGTGCCAGAGAAGCCGCGTCGGCCGGTCCACGGGCTGATAGTCGGCCCAGATCGGCAGGTAGTCCACGTCGTGAAAGCAGACCTGCTCGGCCGAGCCCTCGTTCAGCAGGAAGCCGATATTGCGCATGGCACCCACATTGAAGGGGCGCCCGGCCTCCTGCTCCACGACCGTGATGCGATAGGGCAAGGTCCGGTCGACCTTGTCCCGCTGGAAGTAGAACGTCACATGCTGCAGGAATCGCGCCAGGGAATCGGGCCGGTCGCGATAGGGCACGATGATGGAGAGGCGAGACGCCGTCATCGGCCTTCCCGCCTCTCCCGAATCGTCGCGGCTATTGCCCGTCGCCGAAGCCCCAGAACTTGTCGTGGACTTCCTTGTAGTAGGCCTCGACATCGTAGTAGTCGACCGGGAGCCCCAGATCGCGCGCGGTGAGCCGGCCGATCGCCGATTCCACGGCATAGGCTGCCACCACCTCGTCGCGCCGGGCGCCCACCAGGCTCACCTGCGCATTCAGATATTCCTGCTCGGCATCGAGGATATCGAGCACGGTGCGGGCGCCGACATTGGCCTCGAGGCGGACGCCTTCGAGCGCGACCTTGTTCGCCTCGACCTGGGAGACGAAGGACTTGATCTGCGCCCGCGCGGTTTCGAGAGCCTGCCAGGCCTGGACCGCATTCTGCACGGCCAGGCGGCGCTGGTTCTCGAGCTCCTGGCGGCGCTGCGCCGCCACCTGCTTCGACTGGCGGACATTGGCGGCCGGCAGCCCCGCCTGATAGAGCGGCACGGTCAGCTGCAGCATGATCGAGGCCGAATCCCGGCCGGTATTGCGCGCCGACGTCTCGTCGGCGGTGCCGGCGGTCCCCACCAGGTTCAGGAAGGGCATGATCTGGCTGAAGGCCACATCGATTCCATCGTGAGCCGCCTGCTCGTTGTATTTCGCGGCGATGACGTCGGGCGTGTTCTCGGATCCGGAGACGGTCTCCTCCTCGGAGGAAGGCAGATTGGCGAGCGGCGCCGGCTGCTCCAGCGTCCCCGGGCTGTCGCCGATCACATTGACATAGACGGCGCGGGCGGCCGCGAGCTGGCCTTCCGCCTGGATGCGGGCGGCGGTCGCACCGGCCAGCCGCGCTTCGGCCTGGGCCACGTCGGTCTTGGTCAGCTCGCCGACCTCGAAGCGGGTGCGCGTCGCTTCCAGGTCGCGGCTGATCACGGTTTCCTGGTTGCGGTTGAGCTCGAGCACGGCTTCCGACTGCACCACATTCATGTAGGCGGTCACGGCCGAGAGCAGAACGTTCTGCTCGGCCGACATGAGCACCGAGCGCTGGGCCAGAATCAGGCTCTCGGCCTGGCGCAACGCCGAGGGCGTCCGCTCGCCGGTATAGAGCGGCTGCGTGATCTGGAGATCGACGCCGCGCGGCTGGAAGTCGCCTTTGGAACCGGGATCGTTATTGACCCATTCCTCGCCGACATTGCCGGTGGTGGTGACGGTCGGGCGCCAGCCCGACTTGGCTTGCGGAACGCCTTCATCGGTCGCCCGCAGCTGCGCGCGTGCGGCCTGGAGCTGGGGATTGTTGTCGTAGGCCTTGGCGAGAGCGTCGGTCAGCGTGTCCGCCGCCCGGGCCGTCTCGGCCTGGGACACCACGAGGGCCAGGGCGAGGGCTGCAAGGGGCGGCACGGACAGCGATCGGACGACAGGCCTGAAGAGGCGGGCGCGACGGCTGAGCATGGGAGCGGATTTCCTACGTATTTACCGTATTTAGGTTGCCGGGATTATGCCCGGCGGCCCCGTTTTAGCAAACCGGGATTCTCTCCCAAGGCGGGCGCCGGCCCGGCTCCGGCCGGTTTTCCTGGGGAAATCTCAGACTTAACGAGCCGGTTAGGGAAACCCGCGGGTTTCCTAAGGCCCAATCTCGGCGACATGCGGGCGGGCGCGGGCCACTTGCGCCAGGGGCTTCAGAACAGCCAGTCGCGCAAGGCCGCGGCCCCCTCTTCAATCGCCTGCATCGCCTTGGGAATCATGCGATTGTAATGAAGGTAGCCGTGGAGGACGCCGTCATGGCGGGTGAGGCGGCATGGCACGCCGGCGCGGCCGAGAAGCTCGGCGAGCGTCAGGCTGTCGTCGCGCAGCGTGTCGAACTCGAGCGCCAGGATATAGGCCGGGGGCAGGCCGGCGAGATCGGCGGCGAGACAGTCGAGGCGGCGGTCCTCATGGTCGCGCGGGCCTCGGACGTAGGAATCGCGATAGAAGGCGAGATCCGAGGGTTTCACCCCGTCGAGGTCGTTGGCGCAGAGCCGCATCGACATCGAATCGGCCAGGCCGTAGCTGCCGTAATAGAGCAGCAGGGCCTTGATCGCCGGCGGCTTTCCCTGAAGGCCGACCGCGGTGCCGAGCGACAGATGGGCGCCCGCCGAATCGCCACCCAGCGCCAGCCGCACCGCGTCGACACCCACACCGCGGCCTTCCTTCGTCAGCCAATCCAGCGTGGCCGCGATCTCGTCGAGCTGGGTCGGGAACTTGTGCTCGGGCGCCAGGCGGTAATCGATCCCCAGCACCGCGGCACCGGATTTCGCGGCGAGCAGCCGCATGATCCGGTCATGCGTGTCGAGATTGCCCAGCACATAGCCGCCGCCATGAAGAAAGACGAGCGCCGGCAGCAGCTTGTCGCGGGCGGGGCGCAGCAGTCGCAGCGGGATCGAGCCGTAAGGGCCGGGAATGGCGAAGTCCTTCACCTCCGCCAGCGCCGGGCCTTCGCGGTTCCAGAAGCGGCGCTCGCGCTCATAGGCCTCGCGCATGGTGGCGAGGTCGCGCCAATCGAGAACCTGGCTCCCATAGAGCCGCTGGCTTTCGACCAGCGCAGCCTTCATCTCGGGGTCCAGGCGGTGCCGGATGTCCATCACGCTCGCAAGCTTACGAAATTCGGCCCGATCATCAGGCGACGGGCGCCATCTTGGCCGATGCGGCAGCGGCGCGTCGAGCCAGAAGCCCGTCGAGCCATTTCGGGTCCATCTCCGGCACCGAGGAGAGCAGCAGCTCGGTATAGGGATGGTGCGGGGGCCGCAGCACCTGCTCCTTCGGTCCCTGCTGCACCACCCGGCCCTGGTGCATCACCACGACCCAGTCGGCGATCGCCTTCACGGTCGCCAGATCGTGGGTGATGTAGAGATAGGAGACATCGAGCTCCTTCTGCAGGCGCAGGAGCAGCTTGAGGATGCCCTCGGCGACGATCTGGTCGAGCGCCGAGGTGACCTCGTCGCAGATGATGAGGTCCGGCTCGACCGCGAGCGCGCGGGCGATGCAGACGCGCTGCTTCTGGCCGCCCGAGAGCTCGCTCGGCAGGCGGTCGAGGAAGCGCCGGTCGAGCTCGATCATCTCCAGGAGATCGACGACCCGCTTGTCGCGCGCCGCGCCGCGCAGGCCCAGATGATGGGTCAGCGGCCGGCCGATGATGTCGCGCACCCGCCGGCGCGGGTTCAGGGCCGTATCGGGCATCTGGTAGATCATGGTCAGCCGGCGCAGGAGCTCCTTCGGCCGGCTCTTGAGAGCCGGCGGCAGCGGCTGGCCATTGAACGTCACCGTTCCCTTCAGGGGCGGCAGCAGGCCGGTGATGACGCGCGCCAGGGTCGATTTGCCGGAACCGGATTCGCCGACCACCGCGACCGTGCGGCCGCGCGGGATCTCGACCGACACGTCGTGCAGCACCTTGATCGCGTTGCCGTAGCCGGCATCCACGTTCTTGATCTGGAGGATCTTGTCGCCGCCGGGATCCTCCTTCTTGTGCAGCGAGCGCACCGCCCAGAGCGACTTGGTATAGGCCTGCTGCGGGTTCGACAGCATCTGCGCGGTCGGCGCCTCCTCGACCAGCTCGCCATAGCGCAGCACCATGATCCGGTCGGCCATCTGCGCGACCACGGCGAGATCGTGGGAGATATAGATCGCGGCGGTGTGGAGCTGGCGGACCACATCCTTGATGGCGGCCAGCACCTCGATCTGGGTGGTGACGTCGAGCGCCGTGGTCGGCTCGTCGAACACGATCAGATCCGGATGGCAGGACATGGCCATGGCCGTCATGGCGCGCTGCAGCTGGCCGCCCGAGACCTGGTGAGGATAGCGGGCGCCGATATGCTCGGGATCGGGCAGGCGTAAGCGGCGGAACAGGTCGACCGCCTGTTTCTTGGCCTCGCCTTCGCCCATGACGCCGTGGCTGACGGGGATCTCCGCATATTGCTCGATCAGCCGGTGGGCGGGGTTGAAGGAAGCGGCCGCCGACTGCGCGACATAGGAGAGGCGCGGCCCCCACAGCTTGCGCTTCGCCTCCTCGCTCGCCTTCGCCAGGTCGGTGCCGTCGAACATGACGGTGCCGGCGGAGATCCGGCAGCCGGGCTTGGTGTAGCCCATGGCCGCGAGGCCGATGGTGGATTTGCCGGCGCCGGATTCGCCGATCAGCCCCAGCACCTCGCCGCGGCGCAGCGTCAGGTTCACGCCCTTGACGATCTCGTGCCAGACATCGTCGCTCTGGCCCTCGACGCGCAGACCCCGGACCTCGAGCAGGATGTCGCCGGCGCTGCCGGTTCGCGGTTTCGGTGTCATCGGGTCAGTCCTTCAATCCGCTGGTCTTGTGCAGGAACCAGTCGACGACGAAATTGACCGCCACGGTCAGGAGCGCGATGGCGCCCGCCGGCAGCAGCGGCGTGATGTCCCCGTAATTGATGAGGGTCGCGTTCTCGCGCACCATCGAGCCCCAGTCCGCGGTCGGCGGCTGGATGCCGAGGCCGAGGAAGGAGAGGGCGCTGATCGTCAGGAAGACGAAGCAGAAGCGCAGCCCGAACTCGGCGACCAGGGGCGGCAGGATGTTGGGCAGGATCTCGCGCGACATGATCCAGCCGATCTTCTCGCCCTGCAGCTTCGCCGCCTCGACGAAATCCAGCACCACGACGTTCATCGCCACGGCGCGGGTCAGGCGGAAGACGCGGGTGGAATCCAGCACGGCGATGATGAGGATGAGGTTCACGATCGAGGCGCCGACGATCGACAGCAGCACCAGCGCGAAGATGAGCTGCGGGATCGCCATCAGGATGTCGACGGCCCGCCCGAAGAGCTGATCCACCCATCCGCCGACCACGGTCGCCATCAGCCCCATGGCGCCGCCGATCAGGAAGGCGAGGAGCGTGGTGATGAAGGCGATGCCGATGGTGTTGCGCGCGCCGAAGATGAGCCGCGAGAGCATGTCGCGGCCCAGCTGATCGGTGCCGAAGAGGAACTGGTCGCCCCAGGGTTCGTACTGGGCGCCCACCAGCTCGTTTTCGGGGAAGGGCGCGATCCAATGGGCGAAGAGCGCCAGGATCAGGTAGATCGCGATCACGATCATGCCGAACCAGGCGGAGAGCGGCGCCTTCTTCAGCTCGCGCCAGGCCGTCTGCCACCAGCGGCGCTGCGGGGGGATGCGTTCGCCGGGGACGGTCTGCGTGGTCATGGGTTCGCCTCCCGCCGTCATCGCGGATGCAGCAGGCGCGGGTTGGTGACGATCGAGATCACGTCCGCGAGCAGGTTGAGCAGGATGTAGGTGGTGGCGAAGATGAGGGCGCAGGCCTGGACCACCGGCATGTCGCGCTTCGAGACCGCATCGACCATGAGCTGGCCGATGCCGGGATAGACGAACACCACCTCGACCACCACCACGCCGACGACGAGATAGGCGAGGTTGACCGCGATCACGGTCGCGATCGGGGCCCAGGCATTGGGCAGCGCATGGTGATAGATGATCTTGGACGGCGACAGGCCCTTGAGCCGGGCCATCTCGATATAGGGGCTCGCCAGCAGGTTGATGATGGCGGCGCGCGTCATCCGCATCATGTGCGCGACGATCACCAGCACCAGCGTCATGGCGGGGAGCGCGCAGCGCGAGACGCGCTCCCAGAACGGCGTGTCCGCGTCGACCGAGGCCAGCGCGTAGAAGATCGGGAGACGCACCGCCAGGAACAGCATCAGGATGTAGGCGACGAAGAACTCGGGCGAGGATATCGAGGTGAGGGTCACCAGGTTGACGAGGCGGTCGTACCAGCTGTTGCGGTAGAGCGCCGCCAGCATGCCGAGGACGAGCGCCAGCGGCACGGCGATGAGCGCCGTCATGCCGGCGAGGAAGAGGGTGTTCTCGAGCCGCGGCCGGATCATCGAGACCACGGTGCGGGTATAGCCCACGCGGTTCGAGTAGGAGCTGCCGAAATCGCCCTGCAGCACGCCGCCGATCCATTCGAAATAGCGCTGGACCGGGGGCTGGTCGAGGCCGACCTCCTTCTGGAAGGCGGCGACGGTCTCGGGCGTCGCCGACTGGCCGAGGATGGCCTTGGCGAAATCGCCGGGCAGCATGGTCACGGCCGAGAAGATGATGACCGAGACGACCAGCAACGTGACGAGGCCCAGCCCCAGCCGCTGCAGGATGGTCCGGATGATGGGATTCAGCGCCCTGGCAGCCACGGCGGAGCCCTCATGCTGGTTTGCTCTCGACCCGCCGCCGCCCACGCTTGCGGCCGGCGACCCCGGACGAGGGCGGGCCGCCGCGCTCCCGCAAGCGCGACGGCCATCCCTCCGTTTCCTACCTTACGCGAACCACCAGCGCTCGGGCAGCTTCATGCCGTCCTCGTCCCAGTTGGACGCGACGGGACCATGATCGAGCTTGTTCGAGTGGGCGCTGACGAAGTTGTTGAAGCAGAGCACGATCAGGCCGCCATCGTCATGCAGCAGCTGCTGCATCTCGGCATACATGCTCGCGCGCTTCTTGGTGTCCGTCTCCGAACGGGCCGCGACCAGCAGCTCGTTGAAGCGGGGGTTCTTCCAATGGGTGTCGTTCCAGGCCGCATCCGCCGCATAGGCGGTCGTGAACATCCAGTCGCAGGTCGGCCGCCCGTTCCAGTAGGACGCGGACCAGCCCTTCTTCATCCAGACATTGTCCCAATAGCCGTCGTTCGGCTCGCGGACCACGTTGATGTCGATTCCGGCCTTGGCCGCATGCTCCTTGTAGAGCACGGCCACGTCGACCGCCCCGGCGAAGGCCGCGTCGGCCGCCGAGAGATCGACCTTGAGGCTGTCGAGCCCGGCCGCCTTGAGGTGGAACTTCGCCTTGTCGGGGTCGTAGGTGTATTTCGGCTGCGGCTCGATGGCGTACTGGATCACCGGCGAGATGGGGTTGTCGTTGGCGACGGTGCCGTGGCCGAGGAACACCTTCTTCAGGATGTCCTCGCGGTCGAGCGCGTATTTCAGCGCGGTGCGGACATGGACATTGTCGAACGGCGGCACGTCGGTGAGCATCGGCAGCACGTAATGGGCGTAGCCGGTCACCTCGAGGATCTTGATGTCCTTGTTGCGCTGCAGGAGTCCCAGGGTCTTGAGGTCGCAGCGGTCGATGAAATGCACCTCGCCCGTGGTGAGCGCGTTGGTGCGCGCCGTCACGTCGGCGATGGTCCTGATCTCGCAATCGTCGATCCAGACCTCGCGGTAGAAGTTCGGATTCCGCTTCATCTTGACGCTCACGCCCGGATCGAACTTCTCCAGGATGAAGGCGCCGGAGCGGATGCCCGACTGCCAATCCACGTCGTTGTCCTTCACCGGCATGATCGGCAGGTGGTAGTCGCTGGTGAGGAAGGGGAAGTCGGCGCTGCCGGCCGCCAGCGTGAAGATCACCGTGTCCTTGCCGTCGGCCTTGATGTCGGTGATCGGATCGAGGATCGACTTCACCGCCGATTTGGAGCCTTCGCCCATGTGGTGGCGGAAGGAAGCGACCACGTCGTCGGCGGTGACATCCTTGCCGTTATGGAAGGTGACGCCCTTGCGCAGCTTGAAGGCCCAGACGGTGGCGCCCTTCGAGGGCTCCATGGTCTCGGCCAGGTCGCCCTCGATCTCGCCCTTGGCGTTGATCAGGGTGAGCGCGCTGCCGATCGCGCCGCCGAGCGTGCCGGTGAACTGGTCGGGATAGGTCGCCGGATCGAGCGAGTCCGTGGTGGCGCCATGGCCCAGCGCCATCTTCAGCGAGCCGCCCTTCTTGGGCGCGGCCCCCGCGATCTTGCTGGCCAGCGTGGTGGCGAGCGCCGTCGTGACGCCCAAGGCCGCGGCGCGGCCGATGAATTCGCGCCGGCTCACCTTGCCCGCCGCCAGTCGCGATTTCCAATATTCGAGTTCACTCATTTGTCTGAAGCCTCCCTCGCTTCGGTGGGGTTTGATGAAGCGCCGCATTCCCACTGGCGGCTTATGATTTGACGCGGACTATGGCATGGCCCCTCTCGCAGCCATAGCGCCAATGGGGTTATTTGACCGTCGAGACAGGCAGCGCCGGTCTCGATGGCGAACGCAACGCGGCGCATCGTGTTCGGTGGAAATGATTCGGCGCGCCTCGCGCGCCGGCCGGATCGGAAAACGGGATGACGTTCCGTCCATGAAAGCGGACGGACATGCGTGGGAACCGGCGACCACGATCTCGACCCGCGGCCGGTGCGAAGTTCGGCTCGCGCAGGGTCGACGCTGCGGCCGGCGCCGGAGCGGCGCCAATGCCGATGCAACTGACCGATGGCGGGGTTCTGAAGCCAACCCGTCGGCTCCGCTTGAGTTTCTAATATTTACGGTATGTCAAGGTTGCATGACGGGTATGTCTCAGTAAACTCTCAAAAATATCAATCGTTGATTGATATTTTTTTATGACTGAGGTCATGGCACCGGTCCCCTCGGCAGTTCGGCCAGGACCCAGAGGCGGCCGGTTTCGCGGCAGCCCGTGACGTGACGAGGTTCGGCAGAGCCGTCCTCGCGCGCCATGCCGGGAGTCGGAAAGGATCGCGCTAGCTCGCCTTGCGCGTCCGCTTGGACAGGATCTCCTCCAGCCACTCGGTGCGCATCTCCGGCACGGAAGAGAGCAGGCGCTCCGTGTAGGGATGGAAGGGCGGCGAGAAGATCCGCGCCGTCGGCCCCTGATCGACGATCTCGCCGCGCAGCATCACGGCGGTGCGATGCGCGATGCGGCGCACGATGCCGAGATCGTGGGTGATGAAGAGGTAGGCGACGCCGAGCTCGTCCTGCAGCTTCTTCAGCAGCTTCAGGATGTCCTCGGCCACCAGCTGGTCGAGCGCCGAGGTCGGCTCGTCGCAGATGATGAGGTCGGGCTCGGCGGCGAGCGCGCGGGCGATGCAGACGCGCTGCTTCTGTCCGCCGGAGAGCGCGGTGGTCAGCCGCTTGGCGTAGTCTTCCGGCAGGCCCACCTGCTTCAGCAGCGCCGCCACCCGCTGCTTCACCTCGGCGGGGGAATGACTGAAGTAGAAGCGGATCGGTCGGCCGATCACCTCGCCGACGGTCTGGCGCGGATTGAGGGCGATGTCCGGCTGCTGATAGATGAACTGGATGCGCCGGAGCTGGTCCTTGTCGCGCTGCTTGAGGGCCGGCGGCAGCTCCTTGCCGCCGAAGCGCACCGTTCCCGACCGGCGCGGCAGCAGCCCCACGATCAGGCGCGCCAGCGAGCTCTTGCCGGAACCGGATTCGCCCACCACCGCCACCGTCTCGCCCTTCGCCACCGAGATCGAGACGTTCTTGACGGCAATGAAATGCTCGTACTGGCCGATCACGTCACGGACATCGAGCAGCGGCTCGCCATGCGCGGTGGTGTCGATCGAGAGCTTGTCGGCCGCCTTGCGCTCCGACACCAGGGCGCGGGCATAGTCGGTCTTGGGCGCCAGCAGGATCTGCTTGGTGTCGCCGAACTCCACCATCTTGCCGTGGCGCAGCACCATGATCCGATCCGCCACCTGCGCCACGACCGCGAGATCGTGTGTGATGTAGAGGGCGGCGGTGTTGTAGGTGTGGATCAGCTTCTTGATCAGCGCCAGCACCTCGATCTGGGTCGTGACGTCGAGCGCTGTCGTGGGCTCGTCGAAGACCAGGATGTCCGGCCGGCACGACATCGCCATCGCGGTCATGGCGCGCTGGAGCTGGCCGCCCGAGGCCTGGTGCGGGTACCGGAAGCCGAATTTCTCGGGATCGGGCAGGTCGAGCGCCTTGAAGAGCTCGAGCGCCCAGGCCCGCGCCTCGGCCTTCTTCATCAGGCCGTGCTTGATCGGCATCTCGCAGACCTGATCGATGATCCGGTAGGCCGGATTGAAGGAGGCGGCTGCGCTCTGCGCGATATAGGCGATGCGCTTGCCGCGCAGGTCGCGACGCCCGTCTGCCGAAAGGTCCCGGACGCTCTCGCCGTCGATCTCGACCTTGCCGCCGGTGATCCGGCAGCCGGCGCGGGCATAGACCATCGAGCCCAGCCCGATGGTGGATTTGCCGGCGCCGCTTTCGCCGATCAGCCCGACCACCTCGCCGCGCTTGAGCTCGAGCGAGATATTGTCGACCAGGACCGCGCCATGGATCGATTCGATGCGCAGGTCGGTGAGTTTAAGGACGGCGTCGGCCATGGTTCACATCTCCGCCGAAGCGCCGGAAGGCCGGGCGTTGATCGAGAGGATCCAGTCGACGATCAGGTTGACGCCGATCGTCATCAGCGCGATGGCGAGCGCCGGCCAGATCGGCGCCGGCATGCCGAAGCCGATGGCGCGCGAATTGTCGCGCACCATCCCGCCCCAGTCGGCGAGCGGCGGCTGGATGCCGAGGCCGAGGAAGCTCAAGCCCGCGACGAAGAGGAAGTTGAAGCAGAAGCGCAGGCCGAACTCCGAGATCATCGGCGGCAGGATGTTGGGCAGGATCTCGCGCCGGATGATCCAGGGCAGCCCTTCGCCGCGCAGCCGCGCCGCCTCGACATATTCGAGCACGACGACATTCATCGCCACCGAGCGCGCCAGGCGGAACACGCGGGTCGAATCGAGCACGGCGATCGTCAGCACGAGGGTGAAGAGCGAGGAGCCGAACATCGACAGGATCATCAGCGCGAAGACCAGGAGCGGGATCGAGAGCATGACGTCGACGACGCGCGACATCAGCTGGTCGACCGCCCGGCTGCTCACCGCGGCCAGGAGCCCGGCCGTGGTACCGAGCAGGAAGGAGAGGATGGTGGTGATCAGCGCCACGCCGATGGTGGTGCGCGCCCCGTAGATCACGCGGGTCAGCAGGTCGCGGCCGATATTGTCGGTGCCGAGCCAGAAGTCGGCGGAAGCTGGGCTCCAGGTGGAGGAGACGGAATCGGCCTCGTCGTAGGGTGCGATCCAGGGTGCGAAGATCGCGGCCAGGACGAAGATGCCGACGATGACGATTCCGATCCAGGCCGTGACGGTCGGTTTGTGTCCGAAGATCTTCATGACTGCCGCCCCTATCGTGCCTTGCGCAATCTCGGATTGACCAATATGGCCAGCACATCCGCGATCGTGTTGAGGATGACGAAGGCGCCCGCGAAGACCAGGCCGCAGGCCTGGACCACGGGCAGGTCGCGCTTGGTGACGCCATCCACCATGAACTGCCCGACCCCGGGATAGACGAACACGGTCTCGATGACGACCACGCCCACGATCAGGTAGGCGAGGTTGAGCGCGATCACGGTGATGATCGGCGCCGCGGCGTTGGGAAGCGCGTGGACGAAGACCACGCGCGAGCGCTTCAGCCCCTTGAGGAAGGCCATCTCGATATAGGGCTGCGACATGATCGAGAGCACCGAGGAGCGGGTCATGCGCAGCATATGCGCGGTCACCAGCATGGTGAGGGTCACGGCCGGCAACGCCACGACATAGAGCTTGTGGCCCAGCGTCATGTCGGGGAACACCGTCGAGAGGACGGGGAAGAGGTGCCAGCGGACCGCGAAGAAGAGGATCAGCACATAGGCGATGAAGAACTCGGGGAAGGAGATCGCAGCCAACGACACGATGTTGGCGGCGCGGTCGATCCACTTGCCTTCGTTGATGGCGGCCACGATCCCCATGCCGACCGCCAGCGGCACCGCGATGAGCGCGGCGTAGCCGGCAAGGAACATGGTGTTGTCGAACTTCGGCGTGATCGTGGCGACGATGTCGCGCTTGTTGGTGAGGGCCACCCCCAGGTCGCCCTGGAGCGCGTTGAACAGCCACTCGAAGTAGCGGATATAGGCCGGCCGGTCGAGCCCGAGCTCGTGCCGGAAGACCGCCAGCGTTTCGGGCGTGGCGCCCTGGCCCAGCACCGCGCTGGCGACGTCGCCGGGCAGGATCTCGGTCGCGACGAAGATCAGGGCGCTGACCGCGAGCAAGGTAAGCACCCCGAGGATGACTCGATGAACGATCAATCGGAACATGGAGCCGTCCCCGGGGTTGTTGTCGCTTTAGTCTATGGCTGGATCAGGCGAACCAGCCCTTTTCCGCGACGCGGTTGTCGTTCAGGTCGTAGCGGGCATGCGGCTCGTTGCCCCGGACCTTGGCCGAGTAACCGTCGAGATAGTCGGTGATGGCGAAGCAGATGAAGCCGCCATCGTCGGCGATCATCTCCTGCGCCTTCCAGTACATCTCCTTGCGCTTCGCCTGGTCGGTCTCGACGCGGGCGTCCTTGATGAGCTTCTGGAACTCCGGCACCTTCCAGTTGGTGTCGTTCCAGTCGGAGGCCTCGCCGAAGACCTGGGTGAAGGCCTGGTCGGCCGACATGCGGCGGCCCCAATACACGGCGCAGAAGGGCACCTTCAGCCAGACATTGTCCCAGTAGCCGTCGGCCGAGACCTTCTTCACGTCGAGATTGATGCCGGCCTTCTTCAGCGCCTGCTGATAGAGCGAGGCGCAGTCGACCGCCGAGCCCCAGGCGCCTTCCGAGGTCTGCAGTTCCAGAGGCGAGCTGATTCCCGCCTTCTTGAAGTGGAACGCCGCCTTGTCCGGGTCGTACTTCATCTGCGGCATCGCGGTATTGTAGAAGGGATTGAGCGCGTCGAGATTGTGATCGTTGCCCGGGACGGCATAGCCGTTATAGACGGACTCGATGATCTTCTCGCGGTCGATGCCGTATTTCAGCGCCGTGCGCAGATCCTTGTTGTCGTAGGGCTTGTCGGTGACGCGGGTCACGAAGCAGAAGCGATTGCCCGTGCCCTTGGTGCGGACCACCTTCAGGTTCGAATCCTGCATCAGCAGGTTGACGGTGCGGGCGTCGAGGCGGTTGACGGCATCGACTTCGCCCGACTGCAACGCCGCGGTGCGGGCCGCCACGTCCTGGATGTTGCGCAGCTCGACCGTGTCGAAATTGCCGCGGCCGGGCTTCCAGTAGTCGCCCCGGTTCTTGAAGACGAGACGCACGCCCGGCTCGAAGCTCTCGAGCGTGTAGGCGCCGGTGCCGATCGGCTTCGACCAGTCGGTGAAGTCCTTCGGCACCACGACGAGGTGATAATCGCCGAGGATGACCGGGAAGTCGGCGTTGCCGGAGCTGAGGGTGATGCCGACCTGGGTCGGCGACAGGGCCTTGATCTCCTTGATCTGCTCGAGGATGCCCTTCGCCGGCGACTTGGTCTCGCCGCGATGGAGTTGGATCGAGTAGATGCAGTCGTCGGCATCGAGCGTCTTGCCGTTGGAGAACTTGATGCCTTTTCGGACATTGAAGACCCATTCGGCGGCGCCCGGCTTCACGTCCCAGCTTTCGAACAGCTCGCCGGTCGGATTGCCGGCGGTGTCGAACTCGACCAGGCAGTTCATGATCGCGAGCGAGGCCGCGATCATGACCGAATCCGCGTAGGTGCGCGGATCGAGCGAATCGCTGGGCGAGCCGCCTTCCATGCCGAGGCGCAGCGTGCCGCCCTTCTTCGGTTCGTCGGCCCAGCCGGCCTTGACCATGATGCCGCTGGCCAGCGTCGTCGAGATGCCGAGCGCCGCGGCGCCCCGCAGGAATTCACGCCGGGTGGCCCTGCCCGTCAGGGCAGCCTGTTGGAGCCTGTCCCATTCATTCATTGTTCTAATCTCCCATTCGACGTTTCGGCCAAACCGAAGGGGCACCATGTCCCTCCTGCGGCCAATCCTTGGCGATCCGGCATCCGCCCGCGACCCGCGGGAAGGGAGTGCCGCTTTTGACGGATGACCGTTCTCGATCCGGGCGACCTTGGGTCCCATGCCGGTTCCATCGTCGGGGCGACGGCGGGCCATGGAGAGGGACGCGGGCGAACCGATACGGCGCGCGTCGCCGAACCGTCTCCTCGAAACGACCGGCGTCCGTCACGTCGTCCTAATCGAGCTAGGTTGCGGAGCCCGCGACCAGGCCTGCGACCGCCGCGCTGCGACCGAGGGACCTGCGCCGGCCGAATCTGCCGCCGGATCCTCGTCGTTTCCGATGATCGGATGATGTCATTGTCGAAGCCTCCCGAGCTTCTCGTGGGGTTTCGTAACGATGCCGCACGCCCACCGGCGGCTTATTGTTTGTCGCAAACTATGGCACGGGTATTCCCGTTGCCCCAACGCGAATTGGCCGTTCGAGCCCGGGGAACCCCCGGTACCGGTTCAGCGGCCATCAATCTTTTATCTCCCGGCCGTCGTCATGACAGCCGCAAGCACAAAGCGAGACGCCATCCTCCGGGTTTAGACGCCCGGCGGGACCGGCATCCTCGGCCTCAAGCACCCCCGGATCGACCCGGCCGTGCCCTCAGGGCGTGAAATTTGTCCCCATCGCAACCTTGCATGGGGCCTATTGAGCGGTAAACTCAAAAAAATATCAATGTTTGATTGACCTGGATTTATGGCTATCGACAGCTCTCCCTTGCCGCCCCCCAACAGCCTCGTGGCCTTCGAGGCGGCGGCGCGGCATCAGTCGATCACGCTGGCCGCGGCCGAGCTGAACGTCACGGGCGCCGCCATCAGCCGGCAGGTGCGCAAGCTCGAGGAACATCTTGGCTGCGCGCTGTTCGAGCGGTTTCATCGGCGCGTGCGGCTGACGCCGCAGGGCGTGATGCTGCACCGGGCGCTGTTCGACGGGCTGAGCCAGATCGGCCAGGCCTGCCGCGAGCTGGCGGTGGGATCCGATCCGCGCCAGGTGACGGTGGGCTCGACGATCGCCTTCGCCTCGCTCTGGCTGATGCCGCGCATCCCCAGCTTCAATGTCGCCAATCCCGATATCGCCTTGCGCTACATCGTGGCCGACACGCTGGTGGATCGCCTCGAGGACGATCTCGATCTCGTGGTGCTGTACGGTCCCGGCGACTGGCCCGGCTATGCCTCGACCCTGCTCTTCGGCGACGACATCATCCCGGTCTGCAGCCCTGCCTATCGGGCCGAGCGGCCGCAGATGAAGGTGCCGGCCGATCTCCTGAACGAGCGGCTGGTCCATGTCGAAAGCGAGAACCGGACCTGGGAGACCTGGCCGATCTGGTTCGCCAAGATGGGCATCACCGAGCCGCCGCGGGGCCGTGCCGAGACCTTCAACAACTATATGATGGGATTGCAGGCCGCGATCGAGAGTCACGGCATCATGCTGGGCTGGCGCAACCTGATCGCCGATCATCTGATACGGGGAAACCTGGTGCCGGCCGTGCCTGGCAGCGTTCCCGCCGCCGGCGGCTATTACCAGCTCCTGCCCATGAGCCGCCCGGCCTCGCCCGCGACCATCCTGCTCAGCCAGTGGATCGAAGCCCAGGCGCGGGCCATCAAACGGTGACGGGGCCCGCGTTTCTCTCGTGAGACCTCGTGCGTGGCATCCCTCCCCCTACTCCTCCCGCAAGGGAAGGGGGCGAGGTTATCGAGTGCTCACATCATGTCGCGCGGGTGCTCGCTCTTCCATTCGCGCTTCAGCACCTGCTTGTCGCCTTCATAGGCTTCGAGGCGGCCCTCGAGATAGAAGCGGGTGCGGTCGGCGCGGAGCTTGCAATAGGTCTCGGTGCGCACCGACCAGCCGGGCCGCGAGCAGGTCATGGTCCAATGGGTCTCGCCCACGGCCTTGAGCGGGTCGTCGGGATGGATCCGCCAGGTCTCGCGGCCGACACCGCCGCTGACGAACCCATGGGTGCTGTTCCGGGTCTCGCCGAAATCGTCCTCGATCACGAGCTTCCATTCGCCCGAGCCCAGGTCCTGCTCGAGCCGCCGGACGTTGGAACCCGGCCGGACGGTTTCGAGCTTGAGGGGCGGCGCTGCGTCCGGGGCCTCGAAGCGCGGCGCGGTCTCGGCCCGCTTCGGGCGCTCGGGCAGGATCGCGCGGCTTTTTCCGGCATGGAGCGTCAGGCGCACCGGCTCGGGCGAGGGCCAGATCATCGGCCAGTAGGCGGTCGAGACCGCGATCCGCAGGCGATTGCCGGCGCGGAAGGCGTGGGCGCAATCGTCGAGCGTGACCTTGACCTTGATCCGCTTGCCCACCGGCACCGGGCTCGGATGCTCATGGCTGTCGCGATGGGCGAGATTGAGCAGCCCATAGCTGACCCGCACCGACTGCCCGTCGGGCCAGACATCGCAGAGCCGGACGCAGACGAAGCCCTGCGGCTTGTCGATGGAGAGCTCGAGCTCGATCTCGGGCGTGCCGAAGATCTCGAGCGGGGCCGCCAGCGGCGCGCCGTCGAAGCAGAGCGAGCCCGCATCGTCGACCCGCTGGTCGCCGGGCGATTCCGGCCCCAGCCAGATCGCGCAATATTCGCCGCCGACCGACCCGGTTGTCTGCGGCGAGGCGAGCTCGAGGGCCGTGTCGGGGCCAGCTTGCGGTGCCAGCCCGTTCGCATTCATCGCCAGGGTCAGCGGTCTGACGTTCGGCGAGGGCCAGGAGGGCTCAGCGATCCAGCGGCCGGGGCGCTCCTTGTAGAAGGTGCTGGCCGGCACGCTGTCCTGCATATAGGCGCGGACGTCCGGCTCCTGCATCACGCCGGTGTCGATGCCCTTGAGCCAATGGTCCCACCAGCGCAGGCATTCCTGGAGGAAGCCGATGCGCGGC
Source organism: Hypericibacter adhaerens (assembly GCF_008728835.1). GTDB lineage: Bacteria > Pseudomonadota > Alphaproteobacteria > Dongiales > Dongiaceae > Hypericibacter > Hypericibacter adhaerens. Next base: position 4,270,221 of record NZ_CP042582.1, on the reverse strand, counting down.
TCCGGCACCGCGAAATGCGGATATTTGTGGAGCCAGGGCCCGATGATGGTCTTGCAGGGTGCCTTCAGGTTCGCCTGCAGCAGCAGCGGCGCGTTGCGATAGGCATCGCCCCAGCCGCCCACCGCCAGCACGGCGGCCTCGACCGCGCCCCAATCCTCGCAGATCGAGCCATGCTTCCAATAGGCGTCGCGGCGCTGATGCTCGAGCCAGTTCTTCACCAGCAGCGGCTCGTTCTCGAGCCGGTTCATCCAGAGCTCGCGCCAGCGCTCGCCCACCAGCGCCGGATCGGGCGGTCGCGAGGAATAGGCGAACATGGTCGAGGACCAGCCGAGGTTCTCGTTGAGCTGGCAGCCGCCCTTGTAATGGATGTCGTCGGCATAGCGGTCGGCGGTCGAGCAGATCGAGACCACGGCCTTCAAGGGCGCCGGCCGGCGCGCCGCGACCTGGAGCCCGTTGAAGCCGCCCCAGGAGATGCCGATCATCCCGGCCTTGCCGTTCGACCAGGGCTGGCGCGCGATCCAGTCGAGGATCTCGATCGCGTCGTCCTGCTCCTGCTTCAGATATTCGTCCCACATGAGGCCGTCGGATTCGCCGTTGCCGCGCATATCGACGCGCAGGCAGGCATAGCCGTGGGCCGCGAAATAGGGATGGGTGAGCTGGTCGCGCACGGCGGTGCCGTCGCGCTTGCGGTAGGGCAGGTATTCGAGGATCGCCGGCACCTTCTGCGTCTCCGCGCCCTCGGGCAGCCAGATGCGCGCGGCCAGCCTGCAGCCATCGCTCATCTCGATCCAGGCGTTCTCGATCTCGCGCACGGCGTTGTGGAAGCGTTCTGCCATCATGTCCTCGAAAATTGGGCGTCAGATGCCGCCGCGGGCGGCGCGGCGGCTCGACGCGCGCACCCGCAGAACGGCCTCGGCCGGGCGGCGGGCGGGATCGCGCGCTGTTGAAGGGAGTGGGGAACTCATGACGGGCGAGAGGTTAGCGCTTTAGGGATATGTCGTCATGCCATCGTGACGATATTCTAGCTCACGGAATCGAACGGGTCGCGGCATCGGGTCCCGACCATTGAGGATGGCGGCCTTTCCCGGCCGCCGCAACAGAAGGGAAAACGGGATAGCCATGGCTGCGAACAGCATGAAGGCGGCGGTTCTGCGCAAGATCCGCCAGAAGCTCAAGATCGAGACCCTGCCGATCCCGGAACCCGGACATGGCGAGATCCTGATCAAGGTGGTGGCCTGCGGCGTCTGCCACAGCGACCTTCATGCGATCGACGGCGACTGGAACCCGCTGCCGAACCTGCCGCTGATCCCGGGCCATGAGGTGGCGGGCACGGTGGCGGGGGTGGGCACCGGCGTGACCGGCTTCAGGGTCGGTCAACGGGTGGGCGTGCCCTGGATGTTCAGCGCCTGCGGCACCTGCGAGTTCTGCCTCGCCGGCATGGAGACGATCTGCCAGAAGGGCGAGGCCACGGGCTACAGCAAGCCCGGCGGCTATGCCGAATATATGGTGGCGCCGGCGGCCTTCGTGGCGAAGCTGTCGCCGCGGATCGACATGCACGAGATGGCGCCGATTCTGTGCGCGGGCGTCACCACCTATCGCGGCCTCAAGCGCACCAACACACGGCCCGGCCAGTGGGTCACCATCGTGGGCATCGGCGGGCTCGGGCATATTGCTGTGCAATATGCGGCGGCGATGGGGATGCGCGTTGCAGCGGTCGACGTGTCGGAGGAGAAGCTCAAGCTCGCCAAGCGGCTGGGCGCCGAGTTCGTGGCGGACGCCAGCAAGGACGATCCGGCAAAGCTGATCCAGGAGAAGCTCGGCGGGACCCATGGCGCGATCGTGACGGCGGTGGCGACGCGCGCCTTCGAGCAGTCGATCCGCATGCTGCGGCCGGGCGGCAGCGTCTCCTATATCGGGCTGCCGGGCGGCAAGGCCGACGAGATCCGCACCTCGATCTCCGCCATCACCAACTGGGAGCTCTCGGTGCGCGGCTCGAATGTCGGCACGCGCCTCGACCTCAACGAGGCGGTGGCCTTCGCCACCAACGGGCTGGTCAAGGCGAAGATCGAGAAGCTGCCTCTGCGGGCCGTCAACGGCATCTTCGACCGCATGCGCCGCGGGAAGATCGTCGGACGCGTGGTGCTGGATATCGGGTGAGATGAAATGTGTATCCCCTCCCCTGCGTCGCGGGGGAGGGTGAGGGAGGGGGCTGATGGACCGAGCAGCCCCCTCCTTAATCCTCCCCCGCAAGGGGGTAGGTGATATTCGAGTCAGTTGCCCTCCGTCGGAACCGGCGGCGATTTCGCCATGGCGGTCTTGAGCCAGGCGATGAAGCGCTGGACCTCGGGTCCCGGCACGCCGCGGCCGGGCAGCAGCAGGTGATAGCCGCGCGCCGAGCTGCAGGCTTTGTCCGCACAGGGCACGAGCTGGCCGGCGAGGAGGATCTGTTCCACCAGCGGTCGCCAACCCAGCGCGATGCCTTGGCCCGCGATCGCCGCCTGGATCGTGAAGTTGTAGTTGTTGAAGGAGAGGCCGGGCTGGGCCGGGCGGTAGGGCAGCCCCGCCGCGGCGAACCAGCTCTCCCATTTGAACCAGGGCTCGCTGGCACCCTTGACCGGGCTCGGCATCTCGAGATGGAGCAGCGGCAGGCGCTGCAGCTCCTCGAGCGTGAATTTCCGGCCGTCCTTCAGGAGCGAAGGCGCGCAGACCGGGAAGGCATATTCCGGCACCAGCAGCTCGGCGCGCGTGCCGAACCAGGCGCCGTCGCCGAACAGCACGCCCAGATCGGCGCCGATCTCGTTGATGTTCTGGGTCCATTGCGAGGTGATGATCCTGAGCTCGACGGTCGGCAGCAGCGCCTTGATCTCGGCCAGGCGCGGCACCAGCCAGAGCCCGGAGAAGGCCACGTCGGCGGCGATGGTGACGACGCGCTGCGCCGTGGTGCCGCGGATCTCGCGCACCGCCTCGCCGATGCCGGTGAGGCCGCGTTGTACCGCGACAAAGAGGGCGGCGCCCGCCTCGGTGAGCGCGATGCCGCGATGATCGCGCCGGAACAGCGGGCGGCCCAGATGCTGCTCGAGACGCCGGATCTGATGGCTGACGGCCGGCTGGGTCAGGCCCAGCCCCTCGGCCGCCTTGGTGAAGCTGCCCAGGCGCGCCGCCATCTCGAAGGTGACGAGGCCCCGCAGCGGCGGCAGCCGGCCGCCGCCCTCGGCATTAGTTTCTTTCATGGCCTTATCATCTCCAGACCGGCTCCCGCGTCAAGCCGAGCGCAGGCTACTCTGGCCCTCCGGCCGGCGTTCGGTCCTCCTGCCCATAAATGCATTTGATGGCTGGAGGCCGGTGCCGGCAAGCGACGCAGCGAGACCCTCATGGCAAAGCGCAGACCCAACATCCTGTTCCTGCAGGCCGACCAGCTGGCGGCGAGCTTCCTGCCGGCCTATGGCCATCGCGTGGTGAAGGCACCGCATATCTCGGCGCTGGCCGATCGCGGGGTGCTGTTCGAGAACTTCTACTGCAACAGCCCGCTCTGCGCGCCCTCGCGCTTCAGCATGATGGCCGGCGCCCTGCCCTCGCGCATCGGCGCCTATGACAACGCGGCCGATTTCGCGGCCGACATCCCGACCTTCGCCCATTATCTCCGCCTCGCCGGCTACCGTACCGCGCTTTCGGGCAAGATGCATTTCTGCGGGCCCGACCAGCTCCACGGCTTCGAGGAGCGGCTTACCACCGACATCTATCCTTCCGACTATGGCTGGTTTCCCGATTGGGAGGATTTCGAGACCCGGCCCTCCTGGTACCACAACATGCTTTCCGTCGTTCAAGCAGGCCCCTGCGTGCGCTCGAACCAGCTCGATTTCGACGAGGAGACGGTCTATGCGGCGCGCCGCTACATCCATGACGCGGCGCGCGGGACCGACGAGCGGCCTTTCTGCCTCGTGGTCTCGATGACGCATCCGCACGATCCCTATGCGATCCTGCCGGAACATTGGAACCGCTATCGCGACGAGGACATCGATCTTCCGATAGTGAAAGCGGGCGACGTGCCGCTCGATCCGCACACGAAGCGGCTGCGCCATGTCTCGGACATGGATCGCTACGAGATCACGGAAGCCCATATCCGCGCCGCGCGGCGCGCCTATTACGGCGCCATCTCGTTCGTCGACGACCAGGTGGGCCTGCTGCTCAAGGCGCTCGAGGAGGTGGGGCTCGCCGACGACACCATCATCCTCTTTACCGCCGACCACGGCGACATGCAGGGCGAGCGCGGGCTCTGGTACAAGATGAGCTGGTACGAGAATGCCTGCCGCATCCCGCTGATCGTCTCGCGGCCCGGCCTGTTCCGCCCGCACCGCGTGCGCGAGGCCACCTCGCTCATCGACCTGCTGCCGACCCTGGCCGAGATCGCGGGAGACGGGCGCAAGCCCGACCATGCCGCCCCGATCGACGGGCGCTCGCTGCTGCCGCATCTCGCCGGCAATGGCGGCCATGACGAGGTGATCGGCGAATATCTGGGCGAAGGGGTGGTGGCGCCTCTGATGATGATCCGGCGCGGCGGCGAGAAGTTCGTGACGACGCCGTCCGATCCCGATCAGCTCTTCGATCTGGCGACGGACCCGCAGGAGCGCCGCGACACCGCCGCCGATCCGGCGCAAGCCGGCAAGGTCGCGGCCTATCGGGCCGAGGCCGTGCGGCGCTGGGACATGGCGGGCTTGCGCGAGAAGGTGGTGGCGAGCCAGCGGCGGCGACGGATGGTGGCGGCAGCGCTCATGACCGGCCGGCACGCATCATGGGACTTCCAGCCGATGCGCGACGCTTCGACCAGCTATATGCGCAACCACCTGGTGCTGGACGATCTCGAATACCGCTCGCGCCTGCCCCATGTGGAGACGCCGCCGGCTCGCGCCTGACGGCGCTCAGCGTTCGCCGACGGGCTCGGGGATCGCGGCCGCCGGTGCGGGGGCCGAGGCCTGCGGCTTGCGCCCGGCGATCACGCTGATGAGCACGCCGACGAGGATCAGCAGCCCGCCCCAGATCGCGTTCATCGCCGGCACCTCGTCGACCACGAGCCAGGTCCAGAAGGGATTGAGCACCACGTCGAGAAGCGCGATCAGCGTCATCTGGATCGCCGGGACCCAGCGCGCGGCGCGGGTATAGAGGATCAGCGGCAAGGCGAGCTGCAGGAAGCCCATCAGCAGGATCCAGCCGAAGGCTTCCCACGAGATCGCGAGGCCGCCGCGCACCAGCCCCACCCCGACGAACACCACGAGCCCGCCGAGACAGACGGCCGGCACCAGGTCGATGTCGCGATAGCGCCGCAGCCAGACGGTCTGGGCCGCGAAGCAGAAGGCCACCACGAGCGAGAGGGCGTTGCCGATGGCGCTGCCCTGGCCGAAATCGGTGCCGAAGACGACGAAGACCCCGGCGATCGCGAGCGCGGTCGCGATCCAGATCGCAGGGCCCGAGCGCTCGCCCAGGACGAGCCGGGCGAGGAGGGGCGCGAAGATCGGCGTCAGGTTGGAAAGGCAGGCGACATTGGCCGTCCCGGCGAGCGAGAGCGCCACGATATAGAGGGTGGAGCCCACGGCGAAGAAGCCGGCGGCGCCCAGCAGTGCGCTTCGGTCGATGGCGCGGAACTGCGCCAGCGTGCCCCGGCCGTAGATCGTCAGCAGGAACAGCAGCAGCCCCAGCGACATGCAGCCCGAACGCCAGGCGGCGATCCGCCACACATCGTCTTGCGGGATGATCCGCATGAAGAGACCGGAGAGCGACCAGAACAAGGTCGCCAGCAACATGGCCGCGACGCCCTTGGCATAGTCGCGGCGACCCAACCCGATCGCATTCATGAACTTGTCCGGAACCCCCGAGCCACTGGCGGCACTCTAGCAGAGACTTCCTTGCGATGCGCGGGCGGGATTGCTCAGGCGAAATCTCCTTTCCCTCTGCGGGCCTGTCCCTCCCCCTCATGAATGAGGGGGAGGGTAAAGGAAGTGGGTCAATGGACGGTCGGGTGGCGTCCTTGCTAGAAGGGTTGGCGATCATCGGGGGACGGGCATGGCGGACGGCGGGATCTTCGCGTCGGGATTCAAGGAGACACCGTACTGGTGGGAAGCGGGGCCCCGGCCGGAGCGTCCGCCGCAGCCTTTGCCCCCGCCCGTGGATGTCGCCATCGTGGGTGCGGGCTTCACCGGCCTGGTCGCGGCCCTGACCCTGGCGCGCGCCGGGCGCCGCGTGGCGGTGCTGGAGGCGCAGCGGCTGGGCGAGGGGGCGAGCTCGCGCAATGCCGGCTATGTCGGACGCACGCTCAAGCACAGCTTCGGCTCGCTGATCGATTCGCGGGGGCTCGAGGGTGCGCTCGCGATCTATCGCGACACCCGCGCGGCCTATGATTTCGTCTACGAGCTGGTGGAGCGCGAGGCGATCTCCTGCCATCTCCGGCGCAGCGGCCGCTTCATGGCGGCCTTGAGCCCGCGCCACTATGACGGCATGGCGCGCGAGCTCGCGATCAAGCAGCGCCATCTGGGCGACGAGTTCGCGATGGTGCCGCGTGCCGAGCAGCATCGCGAGACCGGCTCCGATCTCTTCCAGGGCGGCGCCATGATCCCGGAGATGGGCTCGATCCATCCGGCGCTCTACGTGAACGGCCTGATCGCGGCCGCCGAACGCGCGGGCGCCGGGCTCTACGATCGCACCGCCGTCACCGGCATCCTGCGCGAGACGGACGGCTTCACCGTGGCGACCTCGCGGGGATCGCTCAAGGCGCGCGAGGTCGCGATCGCGACCAACGGCTATACGGGATCCGCGACGCCCTGGCTGCAGCGCCGCATCGTGCCCTTCAACGGTTTCATGGTCGCGACCGAGATCCTGCCGCGCGAGCTCCTCGACCGCGCGGCGCCCACCAACCGCACCTATCACGACTGGAACAACAACCTCACCTATTGGCGCCGCGCGCCCGACCAGGAGCGCCTGCTGCTGGGCTGGCGCACCGGCAGCCCGACGCGCGATCTCAAGGCCAAGGCGCGGCGGCTCAAGGGGCGGATGGACCAGATCCTGCCCGATCTCAAGGGCACGAAGCTCGCCCATGTCTGGACCGGGCAATGCGCCGCCACCTTCGATCTCTGGCCGCATATCGGCAGCCAGGACGGGATGCATTACGGGCTGGGCTATTGCTTCGCCGGCGTGCCGATGGGGAGCTGGTTCGGCTACAAGCTGGCCCAGCGCATCCTGCGCGCCAACGATGCCCGCACCGCGTTCGATGCCGAAGGTTTCCCGACGAAGTTCTATTACCGCGGCTGGCCCTGGTTCCGGCCGCTGGCGGTGGCGAAGTTCGATTGGGAGGACCGCCGCGGGCTGTGAACCGCGCCCGAAAGCCGCCCCGGAGCCTTGCTCAATCGGTGCCGATCACTTCGGCGTGCGACGAAGCGGCGAGCGCCGTCGACCCGGCGCCGTTGCAGATCGGCTGGGCCCAGATCTCGGCCAGGACCGAGCGGTCATGCGCGCGGGCGCGCGCGGCATAGTGATCGAAATGCTTCGCCGCGAGGGCCGAGCCCTCCACCAGGAAGACGGCGAGAGCGCTCGAGAGGGCGAGCCACCGCACCGGCGGCCGCCAGCCGACGACGGCCCTGAAGCCGCCGCGGCAGGCCGCGACCATCGCGATCAGAAGGGCCGCCAACGCACAGCACATGAGGCGCTACCTCCGTGGGAAGCGATCAGGCCGATGCAAGCTCGCCTCCCGTTGCCGTTCGTCCTGCCGCTACCGGTGCGAGGCCAGAAGCTCCGCCAGCCGGTCGAAGGCGCTGTTCCAGCCGCCGCGATGACCATCGCGGTTCGCCACCGTGTTGAAGACCGCCTGCCGGAAGGTCATCAGCGTCTTGCCGTTCCGATCGGCGAAGGTGATGGTGACCAGAGTCTCCGGCCCCGCACTCCCGTCCTCCTGGTCCCAGGCGAAGGTGAAGACCAGCTTCTCGTTCGGCACCACCTCGAGATAGACGCCGCCCTGCCAGAGCAGGCGGCCGTCCTCGATCCCCTTGAGGCAGGTGCGCCATGGGCCGCCGGGCCTGAGATCGCCCTCGATATGGACCGCCGGATAGTCGCGCGGACCGGCCCATTGTAGCGCCTGCTTCGGATCGGCAAAGGCCTGATAGACGAGCGCGCGCGGTGCGTCGAAGAGCCGCGAGATGACGAGCACGCGGTCGGCGGGCTCCGCCTCCCGCGCGGCCACCGGCTCAGCGCCTTTTCGTGCGGCCACCTTTGCCTCCCTTCATCTGCACCTCGTTGAGGTAGTCCTCGAGGCGGTCGAAGCTCGCCTCCCAGAACTGCCGGTAGTGATCGAGCCAGGCGGCGGCGTCCTTGAGCGGGCGGGCGTCGAGCCGGCTCGGCCGCCATTGCGCCTCGCGGCCGCGCACGATCAGGCCCGCCCGCTCCAGCACCTTCAGATGCTTGGTGACGCCGGGCCCGCTCATCTTGAAGGGCTTCGCCAGCTCGGTGACGGTGGCCTGGCCGAGCGAGAGGCGGGCCAGGATCGCGCGCCGCGTGGGATCGGCGAGGGCCGCGAAGGTGAGGGAGAGGGCGTCCGCCGTCATCTCTATAAAACCCTATAGTTAAATAACCTTATGGTTATATATAGGGAAGGAAGCGAGCCGTCAAGCGCCCGAGATCCGGCCTGCCCCCCGTCATCGGCGCGGCCCTTGACCCCGTGCGGGGCTCGCGCAACCGTTGCGGGCATGGGACAGGACCGGCCGGACGGAGCGGGGGCGGCCGATGCGCTGGAGCGCATCGGCATCACCGTCGAGCCGTTGCCGGGCGGCGGGATCGAGCGGTTCGCGGTGCGCGGCGACACCTATCCCCATCGCCAGGCGCTGCAGGAGATCGGCGGCCAGTGGGACAAGCTCGCCCGCGCCTGGGTGTTCGAATCCCAGGACCCGACCGAGCGGCTGATCGCGGTCCTGCCGATTCCGGCCGAGGCGCCGGCGGAAAAGCCCAACCGGCCGCATTACTGGGGCCATCGCGAGCGGTTGCGCAAGCGCGCCATGGCGGGCGGCCTCGGCGCGCTGCCCGACTATGAGCTGCTGGAGCTGCTGCTCTTCGCCACGGTCGAGCGCAAGGACGTGAAGCCCCTGGCCAAGGCGCTGCTGGAGCGGTTCGGCAGCCTGGGTGGCGTGCTGGCGGCACGGGAAGAGGAGCTTGCCGGGTTCGAGCTCGTCACCTATTCGACCATCGTGAACCTGCGGGCCATCGCCGAGACGGCGGTGCGGCTGGGGCGCGAGGAGCTCAAGGAACGGGCGATCCTCAACTCGATCGACAAGGTCGCCAAGCATTGCCGCACCGTGATCGGCAACAGCCCGATCGAGCAGTTCCGCGTGCTGTTCCTCGACCAGCGCCACGGGCTCATCGCCGACGAGCTGCAGCAGACCGGCACGGTCAACGAAGTGGCGGCCTATCCGCGCCAGATCCTGCAGCGCGCGCTCAACCTCGGCGCCGTCGGGCTGGTGCTCGTCCACAACCATCCCAGCGGCAATCTCAAGCCTTCGCCCGGCGACATCGAGATCACGCGCGAGATCATGCGGGCCGCCGAGACCCTGGGCATCGCGCTCCACGACCATCTGATCGTGAGCGCCGGCGGCCACATCAGCCTGCGCCAGACCGGCAAGCTGCCGCGCTAGGCGCCGGCGGTCAGCTCTTGGCCATCATCTTGTTCTTGATGAGGCCGGCGATGATGGTGAGGATCGCGCCGCCGGCACCGCCGCTGACGATCTGCCCGACGATCCCGCCGACGCTGAGATTGCCGCCCTGCGCCGCCGCGCTGATGGCGGGGATGAGGGCCGAGACGATCTGGCCGAGCACGCCGCCGCCGACGGCGCCGGCGATGATGTTGCCGATCATTCCGAGGTCGAAGCTCGGCGATGCCTTGCCGGCGCCGATACCGCCGGCGGCGCCGGCGATCAGATTGATGATGACCTGTTCCATGATTCCCTCCCCAGGGCCGGGCGCTGTCGTTCGCAAGCGGCCGGGCCAATCCCGGTTCCTACGGCCGGGCGGACAGCGCCGACATGGTGCTTTCCAAGACAACTAGACCTCCGCCGCCCGCGATCAAGGCTGCTTCCGGTCCCGAAGCGGGGCCGGCGAACCCGATTCCTCGCCGGCGGCAGGAATTTGTGCCGCCTCGGACGGTCGTCCGGCGGCTTCGCCGCCCGCGCTCTTGCGGGCGGTCGCGGGCCGCAAGCTATAGTGCGGCGCGGGCCCGGCCGGGCCCGCGCGATTCGGCAATGGTTCCCCGGAAAGAGAACGGCATGCGGATCCTGGTGGCGATCCCTCACTTCTACAGGCCCAGCTCGGGCTTCTATGGCTCGCACCGGGCCGATCCGCAGCCGCGCATCGAGGCTTTGACCCAATGCATGGCCTCGCTGCATCAGCAGTTCGGTCCGCGCCAGGGCCTGCTCGACCCGCCGCGCCGCTGCCTTTACGAGACCAACCACGCCAACAGCGCCCAGATCGACATCGTCCTCTGCACCACCGGCAGCGATCACCTGATCCCCGCCCTGCCGGGAAACCTGTTCCGCCAGCATCAGACGGCGGCCCAGCCCCTGCTGCTGGGCTACGAAGCCCATGCGGTCCTGCGCGACGGGCTCGGGCGGTACGACTGGTACTGCTACATGGAAGACGACATCCTGGTCGCCGATCCGGCCTTCTTCGAGAAGCTCGCCTGGTTCCTGTCGCTGGCGGGCGAGCGCGCGCTGCTGCAGCCCAACCGCTACGAGGTCTCCTTCGACGACCGGATCCACAAGCTCTATATCGACGCCAATCTCGCCAAGCCCGAGCTGAGCCAGCCCTACCAGGACATCACCAAGCGGCCGAAGATCGACGGCAAGGTCCTCAACCGGCGCATCGCCTTCCAGCGCGTCAACAATCCGCATGCCGGCTGCTTCTTCCTGAGCGAGGCGCAGATGCGGAAATTCGCGAGCCAGGACTATTTCCTCGACCGTTCCGACGCCTTCGCCGGCCCGCTCGAAAGCGCCGCCACCCTCGGCATCATGCGCTGCTTCGAGACCTACAAGCCCGCGCGCGAGAACGCCGCCTTCCTCGAGATCGGCCATATCCATCGCCGCTATATCGGGCGCTATGTGGTATTCGAAGAGGGTGCCCCCTGGCGCTTCAAGGTGGTGAAGCCGGCCGACTGAGCAGGAGGAGATCGTGGCCGCCGACAAACCGTCACGCCCGTCCGTCGTCGTCGATCTGCATCTGGTCTTGATGAAGAGCGATCAGGTCCTGCTGGGCTTGCGGCAAGGCACAGGCTATTGCGACGGCATGTATCACCTGCCGGCCGGTCATCTCGAGGCCGGCGAAACCGTGATGGAAGGAACCATTCGCGAGGCCCGGGAGGAGCTGGGCGTCGGCCTTCGAGCCGCGGATCTGCGGCTGGACTATGTCCTGCATCACCGGTCGAATTCTGATCGCATGGCATTGTTCTTCTCGGCGAGCCGGTGGAGCGGAGAGCCCACGAACCGCGAGCCCGACAAATGCGAAGCGCTGGCCTGGTTTCCTCTCGATCGCCTGCCGCCGAACATGGTGCCTTATGCGGCGCACGCTCTTTCGGGCATCCGGAACGGCGAGCGGCTGGGATTCTATGGCTGGCCGCCGCGAGAGTCGGCGGCGGGCTAATCGCAGCAGAAGGGCCGGCCGTCGCCGGCCTCGAGCGCATCCTTGAGCGAGGCGCGGGGTTGCGCGGTCGTGCCGCCGGCCGCGGGCGGCATCAGGTCGAGCGGTCCGGGCGCGCCGAAGGGCGCCTGCGTGTAGCGGCCGTCCGCACGCCAGGAGCAGGCCCCGTGCATCGGCACCTCGCCGAAGATGAGGCCTTCGCCCGCGGCGATCCGGTCGATCCGCACCGTGCGGCGATCGCGGGTCTGGAGCGCCATGCCGCCCGACGCGGCGGCCAGGAAGTCGAAATCGTCAGCCATCGCCGGCCCTTGTCGCGATTGGAACGGTGCCTATCAGGATAATTCCCGCCGGCCCGATCGGCAATTGACCGGCATGGCAATAGCTTCTTAGGCTTTGCGCGCCAGATTTCGGCGGTGGCACCGGCCCGGGGGTGGGCCGATACCGAGGGGGAAATCCGACCATGGCCAAGGTGATCCTGTACGGACCCGACTACAGCACGCATGTGCGCATGATCCGGCTCTGCCTGATCGAGAAGGGTGTCGACTACGAGTCCAGGCCCGTCGACATCTTGCGTGGCGCCAATCGCCGGCCGGATTTCCTCAAGCTGCAGCCTTTCGGCAGGGTCCCGGTCCTGGTGCATGACGATTTCACGCTCTATGAAACGAGCGCGATCGCGCGCTATGTGGACGAGGCGTTCAAGGGGCCGAAGCTCCAGCCGACCGACAAGAAGGACGCGGCGCGGATGAATCAGCTGATCTCGATCATCGAGGCGGAGGGCTATACGCCGATCGTGACGGAGATCCTGGCGCCGCGCGCCAAACATGCCTTTCTCGGCCAGCAACCCGATATCGAGCGGATCAAGAAGGCGACTCCCGAGGCGGTCCGGTGCCTGAAGGTGATCGACGGGATGATCGGCGATGGCGGGTTCGTGGTGAGCAAGGCCCTCAGCCTCGCCGACCTCTACCTCGCTTCCATCATGGCCTACTTCGCGCACACGCCGGAGGGCAAAGCCATTCTGACGCGGCTGCCCAAGCTCAGCGCCTGGTGGCAGGACATGGCCAAGCGCCCGTCGATCGTCGAGACGAACCCGCCCATTTCCTGACCAGGGCGCCCCCGCTCGCGGCAGCGGCGCGTTCGCCTATTCGGCGGGGGCCGCCACGCGCCGCTGCGCCAGCAAGCGCAGTGCCAGCAGGAACACCAGCGCCGCGGCGACCGCCGCGGAGCCGATCACGATCGTGCCCGCCGCCTGGACATTGGCCAGCGTGATGCCGCTGGCCAGCCCCGCCAGGTTGGCGAGCAGGCCGGCCCCCGCCGAACCGAAGGCGATGCCCAGCATGCGCACGGTGGGGATGGTCGAGGCGGTGCGCGCCTCCTCGCCGCTGACGGCGCCGGCCATCGTCGCCGCGGTCAGATGCAGGCTCGAGCTGCCGATGCCGAGCCCCGTGACGGCCATGCAGATGCCGATCGCGACCGGCGGCATCCAGGTGAGCCCGATCGCGACGACGGCGAGCGCGGCGCCGGCGAAGGCGGGTCCCCAGGCGAGCGCGACGATCTCGGCACGGCCCTTCCAGCCCGCGGTGATGAAAGACGCCGTGGTCCAGCTCAAGGCCAGGATCGCATTGAAATAGCCGGCCCCCAGCGGTCCCACCCCGTGGATCACCTGCAGGATCAGCGGCAGGAAGAGGCCCGCCGCGCTGTGGGTGATCGACATCAGGAAGAACATCGCGAAGGCCACGCCGACGCGGTGGTTGAACGAGATGGCGCGCGAGGGAAAGAGCGGGATCTCGGCTTCGGCATCGAGCCGGAAGGCGAGATAGACCATCACCACCGCCAGCACCAGGAGGCCGAGCTCCAGGATCAGCGAGCCGGTCGTGCCGCCGACGCCGACCGCGAGAACGCCGCCGCCCAGGAGCAGCAGGCGGCGGAAGGGCAGGTGAGGCACGCTGCGCGCGCGTTCCGAGGGCGGCAGCATGCGCCAGGCCAGGATCACGAAGAGCGCGATCAGCGGCAGGGTCGCGACGAAGGCGCCGCGCCACCAGCCGAACTCGCCGAAGAGGCCGCCCAGAAGCGGTCCCAGCAAGGCCGCCACGCCCCAGACGCCGGAGACGGTCGCGAGTGCCCGGGTGCGGATGCTGTCGTCGAAGAGCTCGCGGATCAGCCCCATGGACTGGGACACGATGAGCCCGCCGCCCAGGCCCTGCACGAAGCGCGCCGCCAGCAATGCTGCCATCGTCGGCGCCGCCGCGGCGCCGATGGTGCCGAGCAGAAACAGGAGTCCCGCCATGCTGTAGCCGTTGCGGGCGCCGACGGCGGCACGCAGCGTGTTGCCGCTGGCCGCCCCCATGATCGAGGCGATCATGTAGAGCATCGTCGCCCAGGCGTAGAAAGCGACGCCGCCCAGGTCGCGCACGACGGCCGGCATCACCGTCGAGATCACGAAAACGTCGATCGCATGCAGGCCGATGCCCAGGTTGAGCGCGACGACATAAATGCCGCGCCCGCCACTGAACAGCGCCGTCCAGGATGAGGATGGTGAGGACATGATTTCCGGTGAGATTAGGACCCGGCCGGTAGCCTGACCAGCCGGTCAAACATTAACTCGGGGCCTTCCGGAGGTCGATGTTCATGAAAGAATCGCGGATTTCCGCGGTCTTTCCAGGGTTAAACATGAACACGAATTAATCCTGCGGAAATCGGGCTGTCAGGTCGACCTCCTTACTTCTGGAGTCCAGCCATCGCCCTGGAGGCCCTCGAGGCCTTCCGGGTGGCACTACCCACGAGGAGGTTCGGAGGATGAGTATAAACCTGATCCGTTACGTCCGTGCGCCCTTTGCGCTGCCGGCGTTGCGGAACGCCATGCTGGCGACGGGCATCGCGGCGCTCGCGCTGCAGTCCGGCATCGCCCATGCCGAAGCGCCATCGAGCTTCGCCGATCTCGCGGCGAAGGTGACGCCCGCGGTCGTCAATATCGCCGCGGTCGAGGATGTCGCCGACCAGAGCGCCGACATGCCGGACGAGATGCCGTTCCATTTCCCGCCCGGTTCGCCGTTCGAGGAGTTCTTCAAGCAGTTCCGCAACGGTCCCCAGCAGCAGGACCATAGCGGCAAGCATAAGGCGACCGCGCTGGGCTCGGGCTTCATCATCGATCCCTCGGGCTACATCGTCACGAACAACCACGTCATCGACAGCGCCAACGACATCAAGGTCACGACCTCCGACGGCCTGCAGCTCGAAGCCAAGCTGATCGGCACCGACGAGAAGACCGACCTGGCGCTGCTCAAGGTCGAGAGCAAGAAGCCGCTGCCCTATGTGTCCTGGGGCGATTCCGACCAGACCCGCGTCGGCGACTGGGTGCTGGCGGTCGGCAATCCCTTCGGCCTCGGCGGCACGGTCACGACCGGCATCATCTCGGCGCGCGGCCGCGATATCCGCTCGGGTCCGTTCGACGATTTCCTGCAGATCGACGCCTCGATCAACCAGGGCAATTCGGGCGGTCCGACCTTCAACATGGACGGGCAGGTGGTCGGCATCAACGCCGCCATCGCCACGCCCAACGGCGGCAGCGTCGGCATCGGCTTCGCGATCCCGTCGAACCTCGCCAAGCCCGTCATTGCCGAGCTCAAGGAGCATGGCAAGGTCGAGCGCGGCTGGCTCGGCGTCCGCATCCAGGAAGTGACGCCGGAACTGGCCCAGGCCATGGGCCTCGACGAGCCCAAGGGCGCCCTGGTCGCGGCCGTGGACGCCAAGGGCCCGGCCAACGGCAAGCTCCAGGCCGGCGACGTGGTGCTGGGCTTCAACGGCCAGGCGATCGACAAGATGCGGGACCTGCCGCGTCTGGTCGCCGCCGCCGCGGCGAACAGCACGGCCAAGGTCGATATCCTGCGCAACCATGAGCGCCAGACGATCGATGTCACCATCGGCCGCCTGCCGAGCGAGGAGCGGGTCGCTTCCGCCGACACGCAGGACAACAACCCGGCCCCGGCCGCGACCGAGAAGCTGCTCGGCCTGCGGCTGGCGGCCCTCGATCGCGATGCCCGCGCCCAGTTCGATGTCCCCGAATCCGTCGAAGGCGCCCTGATCGTCGATGTCGATCAGGACGGCAAGGCGGCGGAACAGGGCCTCAGGCCCGGCGACGTCATCGAGCGGGTTGCCGATAGCAGCGTCAAGAACCCGGCCGACGTGGAGCGCCTGGTCGACCAGGCCCGCAAGGACCAGAAGAAGTCCGTTCTGATGCTGATCAGCCGCCAGGGCGACGATCTGTTCCTGGCACTCGACCTGTCCGACGCATAAACGAGGTCATCATGACGGTATCTGGCTTCAAGCCGGATCCGATGGACTCCCTCGCGGGCCGGGGCGATGCCGCCCCGGCCCGTAACGGGGCCCCGGAATCCGAAAACCGACTGTCCGAGAACCGGGCGTCCGCTCCTGCCGATCCGACGGCGCCCGCTGTCACGCCACCCTACCCCACCCCTTCCGGAGCCTTGGCCCGGTTGATAGACTCCCAACTGGTCATGCGCATTCTCCTCGTCGAGGACGATCAGGCGGCCGCCGCCTACATCTCCAAGGCGTTGTCCGAGAGCGGACACGTCGTGGATCATGCCGCCACCGGTCGCGACGGGCTCTATCTGGCCACGAGCGGCGATTACGACGCGGTCGTGCTGGACCGCATGCTTCCCGGTCTGGATGGGCTTTCGGTCCTGCAGGCGATGCGGGCGGCCGACGTGGAGACGCCGGTCCTGATCCTGAGCGCCTTGGACAAGGTCGACGACCGGGTCAAGGGGCTCAAGGCCGGGGGCGACGACTACCTGACCAAGCCCTTCGCCTTCTCCGAGCTCCTGGCCCGGCTCGAGGCGCTGGGGCGCCGGCGCAAGGCCTCGACGGCCGAGACCCTGCTCAAGGTGGCCGACCTGGAGATGGACCTGCTCAAGCGCTCGGTCAAACGGGCGGGCCGCGAGATCGACCTGCAGCCGCGCGAGTTCAAGCTCCTGGAATGCCTGATGCGCCATGCCGACCAGGTCGTCACGCGCACCATGTTGCTCGAGAACGTTTGGGACTATCATTTCGACCCGCAGACCAATGTCATCGATGTGCATGTGAGCCGTTTGCGCCAGAAGATCGACAAGGGGTTCGACCGGCCGCTGCTGCACACCGTACGGGGTGCGGGATACTCCCTGCGTGCCGCTTCCTAGGTTCCTCGCGACCAGCACCTTCCGGCTGGCGCTGACGTACGCCGCGCTGTTCAGTGTCTCGGCCATTTCGCTGGCCGGCGTGACGTTCTGGACGATGGAGTTCATGCTCGCCCGCGAACGGCGCGAGACGGTGCTGGCCGAGGCGAACCTGCTGGCCGAGCAGTTTCGCCGCTTCGGTCCTAGCGGCTTGAGCCTGGTCATCGCCGAGCGGGTGCGGCCCGACCGCGTCGGCGATGGCATCTATCTCCTGGCGGGTCCGACCTACACGCCGCTTGCCGGCAACCTGACGGACTGGCCGCCGTCCGGCGAGCATGACGGGCCCTGGCTCGATTTCACGATCGAGCGCAACGTCGCGGGCCAGCGCAAGGTGCTGGGCGCCCGCGCCATCCATGTGCTGCTTCCCGACAATTACCACCTGCTGGTCGGGCAGGACATGAGCACCGAGGCGCGGCTCCGGTCGGCGCTGATCAATGCCAGCCTCTGGGGCATCGTCGTCACGGTGGGGCTGGGCCTGGCGGTGGGATTCATCGCCAGCCGCAATTTCCTCGGCCGCATCGAGGCCATCAACCGTTCGACCGACCGCATCCGGGCGGGCGAGGTCGAGCACCGCATGGCGGTCTCCGGCAGCGGCGACGAGTTCGACCGGCTGTCGCAGAACCTCAATGCCATGCTGGACGACATCCAGCGGCTGCTGGCGGGCATCCGCACCGTCACCGACAATATCGCCCACGATCTGCGCACGCCGCTCTCGCGGCTCAAGAACGGTCTCGAGCTGGCGCTCAACGATGCGACCGAGGAGGAGCGCCGGCAGGCGATCGAGCGGGCGATCGGCGAATCCGACCAGCTTCTGCGCACTTTTTCCGCCTTGCTCGCCATCGCCGACGCCGAGGCCGGCGCCTCGCGCATCGAGCGCCAGCCGGTCGAGCTGGGGGCGCTCGCCCACGACGTGGTCGAGCTCTACGAGCCGCTCGCCGACGAGCGCGGGGTGACGTTCGATCTGGAGATCGACGAAGCCGCGACCGTGGAAGGCGACCGGCAGCTTCTGTTCCAGCTGCTCGCCAACCTGCTCGACAACGCGATCAAATACGGCGCCGATGGCGGCCGCGTCGACATCAAGGTCGGCCGCACCGACGGCAAGCCCGAGATCGTCGTCGCCGATCGCGGCGCCGGCATCCCGGAGCAGGATCGCGAGCGGGTGCTCGAGCGCTTCGTGCGGCTCGACGAAAGCCGGACGACGCCGGGCATCGGGCTCGGCCTGCCGCTGGTGAAGGCGATCGCCCATCTGCACAACGCCGAGCTGGAGCTCGGCGACAATGCGCCGGGCCTGCGGGTCCGGGTGCTTTTCCCGGCGACCGAGGAGCGGGAAAGCAAGAGCGAGCTGCGCCGCCTGGCCAGCCGCTGAGACGCAGACGTGCCGCTCCCTTCGAGCTTGCGTCAGACTTCGGTGAGGCCTTCGAGCGGGGCGACCTGATCGCTGTCGGGAAAGACGCGCCGTGCCAGCGTCGCCCGATCGATCCCGAACTGCGTCGCGAGGGCGGCCTTGAGAGCGGCCCGCAGGTCGAGCGTCGGCGCCAGATCGCGCCCTTGATAGAGCTTCTCCGGCGACAGGCCCGGCCAGCTGGCGACGACGCGCCCGCCCCTGATGCGGCCGCCCGCGAGCATCGCGACGGTCCCGGTGCCGTGATCGGTGCCGCCCGTGCCGTTGGGGGCCGCGGTGCGGCCGAACTCGGTCACGACCGCCACGACGGTTTCCTGCCAGGCGGGGCCGAGCCCGCGCTTCAGCGCGACCATGCCGTTGGCGAGGCCGCCGAGCGCGGTCGCCAGCCGGCCGGTCATGAGGCCCTGATTGGCATGGGTGTCCCAGCCGCCGGCCTCGAGCACGGCGATCCGCGGGCCCCGTGCATCGGCCAGGAGCTTGCCCGCGCCTTCGGCCGCCGGTGCCAGCAGATCGGCAGCCCGGAGCTTCGCGCCGTTCTTGCCGGCGTCCATCTCGTTGGGCGCCGGTTCCGGGGACGCGCTCATGATCTCGTCGCTGAGACGCTGCGAATCGACGCCCGTGGCGAGCGCCGGCCCCAGGAGCGGATCGGCACGGTAGAGCGAGGCCAGCTGCGTCAGGAAATCCGGCGAAGCCTCGGGCAGGATTCCGGCCGGCGCCCAGGACGCGACCGGCACCGATCCTTCCAGCACCAGGGGCGCCGTCTCTCCGACCGCCAGCCCGAGCCGCCGATCGGTGGCGCCGATCACGCCGAGCGCCCGGTTGAGCCAGCCATCCTGCGCGCCGTTGGGTACTGCCGTGCCGTTCTCCAGCAGGTTCTGCCCGTCGAAATGCGATCGGTCGCGATAGGGCGTCGCCGCCGCATGCAGGATGGTCAGCTCCTGGGCCTGCCATAGCGGCAGCAGCGGTGCGAGGGCGGGATTGAGTCCGAACTTGCCGTCGAGGTCGAGCGCGCCCGCCTGCTCGCCGGGTTCACCGAAGGCAAGCGGCCCCCGCAGTGCGGCGTAGTCGGGATCCGCATAGGGCGGCACGGCGGCCAGGCCGTCGAGAGCGCCGCGCAGGATCACCAGGACGAAGCGGCTTTCGGTCGGCGCATCGGCGAAGGCCAGCTTCACGGGTGCGAAGGCGGCGAACCCGGCCAGGCCCGTGGCCAGCCCGAGCAGGCGGCGTCGCGGCAGTCTCGAATGCGGCTCGATCTTCATCGGCGTTGAAACTCCGGTGCGGCCAGCACGAGCGCGAAGCCGTCGGCCGGCGAGGGCGCGCGTTCCACGCCCTGGCGCGTCGTCTCGCTGGCGGCAGGCCCCAGGGTGACGTCGAGAAGCTGGCGGGGCTGCAGGCTCGCCGGCAACCGCTGCGCCACGGCCATGGCGAAATCCGCGCGGCGCAGCACGCTTTCGGGTCCGATCCAGTCTTCGGAGCGGTCCGGCCAGCCGGCGGGCGAGGGCGCGGCGAAGGGGACCTGGCCCAGGCTCTTGAGCGACGCGACGATGGCCTTGGGTTCAGGCGTGCGACCCAGCGCCCTGAGGGTGGAGACCACCAGTTCCGTCGGCGTCTTGACCTTGGTCAAAGGCGCATGCCAGGCGTCGGGCTCGTGGACGACGAACGTCGCCATGGCGCCGAGGCTGCCGTCGGTCTCGAGATAACGCCCGGCAAGCCTGTCGACGAAATCCGCGGGCGGCTCGTCGGCCACGAAATGCCGGGCGAACTTCAGCGCCAGGTGATGGGCGGTGGCGGGGTGATGGGCGAGGTCGGCCGCCGCCTGCTCGACCTCGGCTTCGCCCGCCTCGGGATAGGACTTGCCGAGGAGCGTCTTGGCACCGGGCTCATGGATCTGCGGATAGAAATGGAACGCGCCGGGCGTGCTGCCCCGCTTGCCGCCGATCGACCAGCCGGTCAGCATCTTCGCGAAGGCCTGCACGTCTTCCTGGCGATAGCCGCCATCGACGCCCAGCGTATGCAGCTCGAGGACCTCGCGGCCCAGATTCTCGTTGAGCCCGCGATGGCCGATCTGGCCGGCGCGCGAGCCCGGTCCCACCGATTGCGCATTGTCGAGATAGAGCAGCATGGCGGGGTGCCGCAGCACCGCCAGGAGCATGTCGGCAAACTTGCCGGTGACAAAGGGACGGATCGCCTCGCGCTCGAAGGCGCCCGCCAGGCCGATCAGCGCCGGCTTGGCGATCGAGACCGTGAAATGGTTCGACCAGAAGGCGACCAGCCGTTCCCGGAAGGGCGCTTCGCTTTCGACCTGGGCCTTGGTGCGGGCGCCGATCTCACCGAGATATTGCGCGCGCGCCGCACCTTTCAGGTTCTCCTGCACGGCCGCGGCGCCGCGATTGAAGGCCTTCAGCAGGTCCGCGGCGAGGGTCTGTCCCGTCGGCATGTCGGCGAGGCCCGAGGGCGTCGCATCGTCCTGGAGCTGCGCCAGGACCCAGTCCGAAGGCGCGGCGCTGGCCTGCTCGATCTCGCCGGCGCGGGCACCCAGTCCAAATCGCGAGACGGCTTGAAAACCGGTGATCGAGGCCATGTCCTCTCTCCTCGGGTCTCAAGGCCGAGGCCCCGCCTAGTTGCTGGCGGGCTTTCCGGCCGCGAGCTCGATGGCGTCCCCGATGGCGTCGGAGAATTCCTTGCCGAAGGCCTGCTGGGTCGTGCCGAGGGACGCGGCGGCGCTGTCGAACGCGGCACGGTCGAACGGCCGCTGCCGGATCGCGTCCCTCACCGCTTCGCGGGCATCGTGCATCTGCTTGCCCAGCGCGATGAGCTGATCCTTGCGGCTGTCCATGGCCTCGCGAAAGGCCTGGCGCTGTCCTTCCGGCATATCCTCGGCGATGCGCCTGACGATCCAGCCCACCTGATCGCCGCCCTCTATCTTCTCCATGCGGTGATGGCCGAACCCGCCATGCATGAGACGGCCGGCGATGATGCCGCCCATGAAGAGATTCGCGCCCAGCGACAGGACCAGCGCGATCGCGATCCAGTTCGCATTGCGGCGCAGGAAATCTACCATAACGAATTCTCCTCTCCGCCGAGATCGGCGATATAGGGCACGAGATCGGAAACGCTCGCGCTGTCATTGCCTGGATCGCTCCAGCCGATCCAGAAACCGGCCGCGGCCGCGGCTGCCAGCCCCACCAGGTTCGGCATGATGATCGGCAGGTGCCACCAGCGCGACCGTGCCGCCCGCGCAGCGCGTGGGTTCGTGGGCTCCTGCGGGCGCTCGCTCAACCTGGCGGCGAGGCTCGAGGCATCGATCTGCAGCTCCTGCGCCGGCAGGCTGTCCAGGAGCCCGTCGAGCCGGCGCGCCTCGCGCAGCAGGCGCTGTGCATGGGGATCCCGTGCCAGGAGCGCCTCCGCCGCTTCGCGCTCCGTTGCCGGCCAGCGCTCGGGCCGGGCCCCATAGGCTGCGAGAATTTGCTCGAGACGTTTCACGTTCATGTCGCAACTCCTTCCGTCCGGGCCAGATCGGCCAGCAATCCGGCCAGGCTGCGGCGCGCCCGCACCAGCAGCGATTCCACGGCGCCGACGCTGATCTCCAGCGCGCCGGCGACTTCCGCATTGCTCAGTCCTTCGTAGTAGCTCAACACCACCGCCGCGCGTTGCCGGTCGGGCAGTTCGGCCAGCGCCGCCGCGACGCGCTGGCGGCGCTCTTCCAAAGCCAAGGTATCGTCGGCGGCGGGCGCGGTATCGGGCATCTCAGGCACTTCCTCCAACGGCACCGACCGGGCGCGCCGGCGCCGATCGATGCAGAGATTGACGATCACGCGCGCCAGCCAGGTCGAAACGCGTGCGCCGCCATCCTTCCGCCAGGAGGGCGCCTTCTGCCAGACGCGCAGAAAGGCCTCCTGCACCACTTCCTCGGCTTCGGCGGCGCTGCCGAGCATGCGCACGGCAATCGCGTTCGAGCGTCCCAGATGGCGGCGTACCAGTTCGGCAAACGCGGCGCGGTCGCCACGCCCGCTTGCCAGCATCAATTCCTCGTCCTCGGCCGGGTCCATCGACTCTCCGGAAGTGGCTGGGCTGTCGCGATGGGAGGGATCAACTCGCCATGGCGCGGCAACGGTTCGCGATTGGGCGGATAATGTCGCTCACCCGCAAGGCCGATCTTCGGAATCCGGAACAAAACGCGAAGTCAGGACCACCGAGGACGTTCTCCATCAGTCACCGGTACTCGCAGCTATTCACGCGCGAACCCGGCCGGCCCTGCGGCCTTGCGGACAAGATTTCGCCATATTTAGGCAAGCACCCAAAATCGCACGAAAAACGGGACCGCGGGATGACTCCGCGGTCCCGTTAATCATGTCGGGTCTGTCATCCGGCGTGGGCTTCCGGGCCCGCGCCGTCGGCCGGCCCGTCAGCCGGCGTGATGCTCCAGGCCCCGCTTGCCCTGTCGATTGGGCGGGTAGCAATCCTGAGGATCCGGCATCGGGCCGGAGGCGCAGACCTGATTCGGCAGAGTGACCCCGACATGGGTGGTCGCCGATTTGCCGGCGCCCGACGAATCGGCCATGGCGATGCCGGTCGCCGTCAGGCCCGAAACCAGGACGAGGGTGGAAAGCAGGAGGGAAGCTCTGAGCATGATTGACCTCGATTGTCGCCGCGGGGAAAGCGCGAAGAAAGTTCGCTTCGCTCTTGCAGATGGCGAGCGCCGGTCGAGGCTCAAGGCCGATCGCTCAGCCTGTCCTCCAATTCACGCCCCGGCCACGAGGTTGCAACGATGCCAGAATTTTCCCGCGCATTCATGAGGGAGGGAAGGGAGCAAAGGAACAGGACCGGCAGGGATGTTTCCTGCCGGTCCCGTCATGGAGCGAAAACCCGGTAGCGTCCTTGCGGAGAACCGCGGGTGAGCGATCCCGCAAGGCGGCGAAATCAGTGACCGTTGTTCGGGCCGCAGTAGGACGGCTCCAGATAGCGCGGCGCCTGGCCGCAGGCGGCGGTCTGCGCGGCCTTGTCCTTGCCATGGTCGGGCGTGGTGATGTTGGCGTTGGGCGTGCCGGCGAAGGCGGCGGTGGCCATGCCGAAGACGACGACGAAAGCGGGAAGCAGAGCGGAAACGCGGATCATGATGAACCTCGATGGTTGTTGCCGGATCTTCCGGCACCGGTGTGGCCCCCATGCCAGGCAATGTGGAATGCCGCGTCGAGGTCTCAAGACGAGAGAGCCCGGCTGTCGCGCAATTCACCCGCGATCAGTCAAATGGCGAACGCTTCATGACAGGGCGTGCGCTCGCCGCGACGGATCGAAGCGGGCACCCCTGAACGGTTCGACTCACGGTGGAAAAAAAGCGGCGGGACCGCGGGGGGATGACCAGCGGTCCCGCCTGAGCAAGGCAGGCTTGCGATCTTGCGGGGGCAGCCGCTCAGTCCTTGGACTGGTGTTCGATCGCGTCGGCCTGCCACGCCGTGCCTATCAGTCCCAGACGGGCCTCGGGGAACAAAGCGGGAAAGCCGGCCTTGGGCTCATACTTTCCCGCCGAAGCCGTCATTGTCTCCACGGGCCAGCGCTCGATTTCCTGCGGGCGGGCCCGCGAATCGCGAGAATCGAAGGCCCCTCCGCGGCTTGTTCCGGGCCGGCATCGGCGCTGGCCTTGGCGCGCGGCTTCCTGTAGCTTCAGCCCCGGTCGAGGCCAGGGAAGCCGGTCCAATCCGGCGCTGCCCCCGCAACTGTGAGCGGCGAGGCCCGACGGCATGATCCAGGCCACTGGTTCCCATGACGGGAGCTGGGAAGGCGCCGTCGGCCGACAACCCGCGAGCCAGGAAACCTGCTCGATCGATCCAGAACACCGATCCTCGGAGGGAGGGGAGGCCTGATGCGCGTTTCCGCCGGGCTTCAATCATCGTCGTCCGACCTGAACCTGACCGGCTGCACGCTGGTGCTGGGCGGCGCCCGCTCCGGCAAGAGCCGCTATGCCGAAGCCCTTCTCGCCAATGCCCATCCCCGTCTCTATCTCGCCACCGCCGCGGCCGGCGATGAGGAGATGGCCGAGCGCATCCGCCGCCATCGCGAGCAGCGCGGGCTCGCCTGGACCACGCGCGAAGCGCCGCTCGAGCTGCCGGACGCGATTCGCGCCGAGACGGGCGCGCTGCTGGTCGACTGCCTGACGCTCTGGCTCAGCAACCTCATGGCGCAGGACCGCGACATCGACGGCGCGACCGAGCAACTTTGCGCCGCGATCCGGCGACCCGGCGGCCCGGTCGTGCTCGTATCGAACGAGGTGGGCCTCGGCATCGTGCCGGACAACGCGCTGGCGCGCGCTTTTCGCGACCATGCCGGCCGCCTCAACCAGCGGGTGGCGGCGATCGCCGACCGCGTGCTGTTCGTCGCCGCAGGCCTGCCACTGGCCCTCAAGGGAGATTTGCCGCAATGACCGCCGACCTGATCGCCCGCAAGGATGCCGCCCACAAGTCCCGCGGCCGCATCCCGGCCACCATCGTCACCGGCTTCCTGGGAGCGGGCAAGACCACGCTGATCCAGCATCTCGTCAAATCGGCCAACGGCCGGCGGCTGGCGCTGGTGATCAACGAGTTCGGCGAGCTCGGCGTCGATGGCGGGATTCTCAAGGCCTGCGCGATCGAAGGCTGTCCCGAGGAGAACATCGTCGAGCTCGCCAATGGCTGCATCTGCTGCACGGTCGCCGACGATTTCCTGCCGACGATCGAGGCGCTGCTCGACCGCCCGGAACCGCCCGAGCATATCGTGATCGAGACCTCGGGGCTGGCGCTGCCGAAGCCGCTGGTGAAGGCCTTCGCCTGGCCCGAGGTGCGCGCGCGTGTCACGGTCGATGGCGTGATCGCGGTGGTGGACGGCCCGGCGGTGGCGGCGGGCCGCTTCGCCGAGGATCCGGTCGCAGTCGAGCGCCAGCGCGCGGCCGACGCGGCGCTCGATCACGAGAGCCCGCTGGCCGAGGTGTTCGAGGACCAGATCGCCTGCGCCGATCTCGTGGTGCTGAACAAGACCGACCTGATGGATGCCTCCTCGCGCGCCCAAGCCGAGGCCGCGATCAATGCCGAGCTGGGGCGCCGGGTGAAGATCCTGCCGGCGAGCTTCGGGCGCATCGATGCCCGCACGCTCCTGGGCATCGAGGCCGCCGCCGAGGACGACCTGGCCGCGCGTCCCTCCCATCACGAGCTCGAGGGCGAGGACCACGATCACGACGATTTCGAGAGCTTCGCGCTGAGGCTGCCGGTGCTGCGCTCGCCCGAGGAGCTGGTGGCGCGGCTGACACCGGTGATCGAGCGGCACGACATCCTGCGGGTGAAGGGCTTCCTCGCCGTCGCCGGCAAGGAGATGCGCCTGCTGCTGCAGGGCGTGGGCGCGCGTCTGCAGCATCATTACGACCGGCCCTGGGAAGCAGGCGAGGCGCGCGACAGCCGCCTGGTCGTGATCGGCCTCAAGGGGCTCGACCGCGCCGCCATCGCGGCGGCGCTGGGCGCCGCCTGAGCCTTCGGCGCCCGCCCGCAGGAACCCTCCATGCATCTTCTCGCCGCACGTCCCGGGACGATCGCCGACGGCCAGTCGGCGATCGACCTGCAGCAGACGCCGGGCGAGATCGTCTTCTTGTCGGCGGCCGACACCGAGCTCGCCTGCCTCGCCGAGGCGCATCGCCGGCAGGCGCCGGGAGCGCCCAGCCTGAGGCTCGCCAATCTGCTGTTCCTGGGCCACAACCTCTCGGTCGATCTTTATCTCGAGAACACGGTCGCCGCGGCGCGCCTCGTGATCGTCCGCCTGCTCGGCGGCGAGCGCTATTGGCCCTATGGCGTGGAACAGCTCGCGGGCCTCGCCCGCGAGCGCGGGATCGCGCTCGCCTTCCTGCCGGGCGACGACAGGCCCGATCCCGAGCTGGCGCGCCGTTCGACCCTGCCGGCCGAAGCGCAAGACCGGCTCTGGCGCTATCTGGTCGAGGGCGGCATCGAGAATGCCGGTCAGATGCTGGAATACGCGGCAAGCCTCGTCGGCCATGCGCGGGACTGGCGCGAGCCGAAGCCCCTGCTGAAGGCCGGGCTTTATTGGCCGGGCCTGAGCGAGCCGGGGCTGGAGGATCTGCGCCGGCACTGGAAGGGGCGGCGGCCCGTCGCGCTCATCGCGTTCTATCGGGCGCTGCTGCAGGCGGGCCAGCTCGACGCCATCGACGGGCTGATCGCGGCGCTCGACCGTGCCGGGCTCGACGCGCTGCCGGTACCTGTGGCGAGCCTCAAGGAGCCGATGGCGGCGGCCCTGATCGAAGAGCTTCTGGCCGAGGCGAAGCCTGATGCGATCCTGAATGCCACCGCCTTCGCGCTGTCGCAACCGGGTGCCGAGCGTGCGGTTACACCCTTCGACGCCGCGGATTGTCCGGTCTTCCAGGTGGTGCTGTCCTCGGGCGGCGAGGCGGAATGGCGGGAGGGCACGAACGGGCTCTCGGCGCGCGACATCGCGATGCATGTGGCGCTGCCCGAGGTCGATGGCCGCATCCTGACGCGCGCGGTCGCCTTCAAGGCCGAGGCGCGGCGCGATGCGGCCACCCAATGCGGCATCGTCGCCCAGCGCCCGGTCAAGGACCGGCTCGATTTTGTGGCCGACCTCGCGGCCGGTTGGGCGCGGCTCCGGCGCGCCCAACCGGCGTCG
This sequence comes from Hypericibacter adhaerens, assembly GCF_008728835.1. GTDB lineage: Bacteria > Pseudomonadota > Alphaproteobacteria > Dongiales > Dongiaceae > Hypericibacter > Hypericibacter adhaerens. The sequence goes on along the minus strand of NZ_CP042582.1, from coordinate 4,243,284 downwards.
CGCCGCGTGGCCCTCATTCTCGCCAACTATCCCAACCGCGATGGCCGCATCGGCAACGGCGTCGGGCTCGATACGCCGGCGAGCGCCGCCGGCGTGATCGCGTCTCTGGCGAAGGCGAACTACGAGGTCGGCGATGCGCCGCGCGATGGCGCCGGACTGATGGCGCGGCTTCTGCAAGGTCCGACCAACAGCGGTCTTCGCGGCGCGGCGTCGATCCGTTGGCCGCTCGCCGATTATCGGGCTTTCTTCGAGAGCCTGCCCGGTGCGGTGCGCGAGGCCGTCATCGCCCGCTGGGGCGCAGCCGAGCGCGACCCCTTCTTCGTCGAGGGCGCCTTCCACCTGCCCGGATTCGCGGCGGGCCATCTCGTCGTCGCGGTGCAGCCGGCGCGCGGCTACAACATCGATCCGGTCGCGAGCTATCACGATCCGGCGCTGGTGCCGCCGCATGGCTATCTCGCCTTCTATGGCTGGCTGCGCCGCGGCTTCGGCGCCCATGCCGTCATCCATCTCGGCAAGCACGGCAATCTCGAATGGCTGCCGGGCAAGGCGCTGGCGCTCTCGGCCGAATGCTGGCCCGAGGCGGTGCTGGGGCCGCTGCCGCAGCTCTATCCCTTCATCGTCAACGATCCGGGCGAGGGCAGCCAGGCCAAGCGGCGCAGCGCCGCCGTCATCGTCGATCATCTGACGCCGCCTTTGGCGCGGGCGGAGAGCTACGGCCAGCTCGAGGAGCTGGAACGGCTCGTCGACGAATATTACGAGGCCTCGGGCCTCGATCCGCGCCGCTGCCGGCTGCTGCGCGACCAGATCCTCGAGCTCACGCGAAGGCTCGGCCTCGACAAGGATTGCGCCATCGCCCCCGACGAGGCGGCCGACAGCGCGCTCGTCAAGCTCGACAGCCATCTCTGCGAGATCAAGGAGCTGCAGATCCGCGACGGGCTGCATGTGTTCGGCCGCAGCCCCGAGGGAGGCTTGCGCGACGCGCTGCTGGTGGCGCTGGCGCGAGTGCCGCGCGGGTCCGGCGAGGGCGCCGACCAGTCGATCCTGCGTGCGCTGGCCAAGGATCTCGAGCTGGGCGAGGGCTTCGATCCGCTCGATGCCGACTGGGCGAAGGCCTGGACGGGTCCACGGCCCGCGATCCTCGATGGTGCTGGAAGCTGGCGGCACCAGGGCGACACGGTCGAGCGGCTGGAGGCCCTGGCCCTGAAACTGGCCTCGGGCGAACTGGCGCCGGCGCCCGAATGGCGGCGGACGCGCGCCGTTCTCGATTTCATGCGCGAGACTCTGGCGTCGCGGGTCGAGGCCTGTGGCCGCGCCGAGACCGAGGCGCTGCTCGCCGGTCTCGAGGGCCGTTTCGTGGCGCCGGGTCCTTCGGGTGCGCCCACGCGCGGCCGGCTCGAGGTGCTGCCGACGGGGCGGAACTTCTACTCGGTCGATACGCGCTGCGTGCCCACGCCGGCCGCCTGGCAACTCGGCTGGAAATCGGCCTCGATGCTGATCGAGCGCTATCGCCAGGAGCATGGCGCCTGGCCGACGACGCTGGCGCTCTCGGCCTGGGGCACCGCCAATATGCGCACGGGCGGCGACGATATCGCGCAGGCGCTGGCCCTCATGGGCGTGCGGCCGCGCTGGGATACGGGCTCGGGGCGCGTCGCCGGCTTCGAGATCCTGCCGGTCTCGCTCCTGGGCCGTCCGCGCGTCGACGTGACCTTCCGCATCTCGGGCTTCTTCCGCGACGCCTTTCCGGCGCAGGTCGATCTCCTCGACAGCGCGGCGCGCGCGGTGGCGGCGCTTGAAGAAACACCGGCTGAAAATCCATTGGCGGCGCGGGTCGCGGCCGAGTATCGCCGGCTGCTCGCCGAAGGCGCCGCGCCGGAGGCCGCGGAACGACGTGCGGGCTTCCGCGTCTTCGGCTCCAAGCCCGGCGCCTATGGGGCGGGATTGCAGGCCCTGATCGACGAGCGCGGCTGGCGCGACAGCGGCGACCTCGCGCGCGCTTACGTCGCCTGGGGCGGCTATGCCTATGGCGCCGGCGGCGAGGGCGAGGCGGCGCATCGCCTGTTCGAGACGCGGCTCTCGCAGGTCGAGGGCGTGCTGCACAACCAGGACAATCGCGAGCACGACCTGCTCGACAGCGACGACTATTACCAGTTCGAAGGCGGGCTCGCGGCGGCGGTGGCGGCATTCTCCGGCCGCAAGCCGGTGGTCTATCACAACGATCATTCGCGCCCCGAGACGCCGAAGGTGCGCCGGCTCGAGGAGGAGATCGCGCGCATCGTGCGCGGGCGCGCCGCCAATCCCAAATGGATCGCCGGCGTGATGCGCCATGGCTATAAGGGCGCCTTCGAGATGGCGGCCACGGTCGATTATCTCTTCGCCTTCGCCGCCACCACGGGGGCCGTGGGCGACCATCATTTCGAGGCGCTCTACGAGGCCTATCTGGCCGACGAGACGGTGGCGGGTTTCATCCGCGAGGCCAATCCCGCGGCGGGCCGCGAGATGGCCGAGCGCTTCAACGAGGCGATCGAGCGGGGCCTGTGGCGGCCGCGGGCCAACAGCATCCATGCGCGGCTGGACGCGATCAGGGAGGGTAGGACATGAGCGGCGTCGAGAATCCCGATGCGATCCGGCAGGCGAACGAGAAATCGGCCAAGCGCAAGGAAGCGCGCGAGCGGATGATGGCGACCAAGACCGTCTCGAAGGGCCTGCTCATCGTCCATACCGGCAAGGGCAAGGGCAAGTCGAGTGCGGCCTTCGGCATGATCATGCGCTGCGTCGGCCATGGCATGAAGAGCGCCGTGGTGCAGTTCGTGAAGGGCAAATGGGACACGGGCGAGCGCACGGTGCTGGAGCGCTTCCCCGAGCTCGTCACCATCAAGGCGATGGGCGAGGGCTTCACCTGGGACACGCAGGACCGCGCGCGCGACATCCGCGCGGCCGAGGCCGCCTGGGCCGAGGCCAAGCGGCTGATGGCGGATCCGGAGCTCAGGATGCTGCTGCTGGACGAGCTCAATATCTGCCTGCGCTACGACCATCTGCCGGTGGCCGAGGTGGTCGAGACGCTGAAACGCAAGCGTCCCGATCTCCATATCATCGTGACCGGCCGCAACGCGCCCGAGGCCCTGATCGAGGCGGCCGACCTCGTGACGGAGATGACGATGGTGAAGCATCCGTTCCGCGACGGCGTGAAGGCGCAGGCGGGGGTGGAGTTTTGAAGACCCCGGCCATCATGCTCCAGGGCACGGGGTCCGATGTCGGCAAGTCGCTGCTGACGGCGGGGCTGGCGCGTGCCTTCACGAAGCGCGGGCTCAAGGTGCGGCCGTTCAAGCCGCAGAACATGTCGAACAACGCGGCCGTGACCGAGGAGGGCGGGGAGATCGGCCGCGCTCAGGCGCTGCAGGCGCGCGCCTGCGGGGTGAAGCCCTCGGTCCATATGAACCCGGTGCTGCTGAAGCCGCAGAGCGAGGTGGGCGCGCAGATCGTGGTGCAGGGTCGCGTCTATGGCAAGGCCAGCGCCCGCGACTATCACGACCTCAAGCCGACCCTGCTGGCGGCGGTGCTCGAGAGCTTCGGGATCCTGTCGGCCGAGGCCGACCTGGTGCTGGTCGAGGGCGCCGGGAGCCCCGCCGAGATCAATTTGCGCCGGGGCGACATCGCCAATATGGGCTTCGCCGAAGCGGCGGACCTGCCGGTGCTGCTGATCGGCGATATCGACCGCGGCGGCGTGATCGCGAGCCTGGTGGGCACGACGGCACTGCTGCCGCCGGCCGAGCGGGAGCGGATCAAGGGCTTCGTCGTCAACAAGTTCCGCGGCGACCCCGCGCTCTTCGCCGAGGGAATGACGATCATCGCCGAACGCACCGGCCTGCCGGCGCTGGGCCTCATCCCCTATTGGCCGCGCGCGATGAGGCTGCCGGCCGAGGATGCGGTGGCGCTGCCGCGCTACGGTGCCAGCGAGGCCGGGGCCTTCGTCACGGTCGCGGTACCGATGCTGAACCGCATCGCCAATTTCGACGATCTCGATCCCTTGCGCGCCGAGCCGTCGGTGCGGCTGGTGATCGTGCCGCCGGGCGAGGCGCTGCCGGGCAATGCCGACCTGGTGGTGCTGCCGGGCTCGAAATCCACCATCGCCGATCTGCGTATGCTCAAGGCCGAGGGCTGGGACACCGATCTCAAGGCGCATATCCGCCGCGGCGGGCGCGTGATCGGGATCTGCGGCGGCTATCAGATGCTGGGGCGGCGCGTGGCCGATCCTTACGGGATCGAGGGCCCACCGGGCGAGGAGGAGGGGCTGGGGCTGCTCGATCTCGCGACCGAGCTCGGCCGCAGCAAGACCCTGACCGAAGCCAAGGGCCGCGAGCGCTCCACCGGCGAGTTGGTCAGGGGCTACGAGATGCATGTCGGGGCCACCGAAGGCAGCGCCACCGCGCATCCGATGCTCGAGCTCGAGGGCCGGGCCGACGGCGCCGTCTCCGCCGACGGCCGCGTCATGGGCTGCTATCTGCACGGCCTGTTCGCCGCCGACGGCTATCGCCGCGCGCTGCTGCGCCGGCTGGTCGGCGGCAATGTGGCGCTGGGTCCCGATTTCGATGTCGAGCTGGAAAGCACGCTCGACGCGCTGGCCGAGCATATCTCGGCGCATGTCGATCTCGACCGCATCTGGGAGATCGCCCGTGGCACGTGACGCCGCGATCCGCAAGGGCTCAGAGCAGGACCCAGAGCAGCGCCACCAGGGCCGCCTGCAGCAGGCAGGCGCGCAGGTAGAGCGCCAGCGCGTTGCGGATGTCGGTCGGCCCCAACTCGCGCTTGCCTTCCTCGTTGACCCAGTGGCTGTCGCCGACGCGCCCGCCGTAGTAGGTGCGCGGACCCGCCAGCGCGATCTCCAGCGCCCCGGCCATGGCCGCTTCCGGCCAGCCCGCATTGGGCGAGCGGTGGCGGGGCGCGTCCCGGAGCATGACCGCGATCGCATGGCGGAGGCTGCTGAACGAGACCAGCGCGATCAGCAGCCCCGCGAGCCGCGCCGGCAGGTAGTTGAGCAGATCGTCGAAACGGGCCGCGGCCCAGCCGAAGGCCTCGTGGCGCTGGGTGCGGTGGCCGATCATGCTGTCGGCGGTGTTGGCGGCCTTGTAGAGCATCATGCCGGGCAGGCCCAGCAGCAGGCCCCAGAAGAGCGGCGCCACCACGCCGTCGGCGAAGTTCTCCGCCAGCGATTCGATGGCGGCGCGCGCCACGGCCGGCCGGTCGAGGCTTTCGGGATCGCGGCCGACGATATGGCTGACCGCCTCGCGCGCTTCGTAGAGATCGCCGGTGGCGAGCGCGCGGGCGACCGCCTCCACATGGTGGTAGAGGCTGTTCTGGGCGAGCAGCGTCGCCATCAGCACGCCCTCGATCATCCAGCCCCAGGCGAACTGGACCAGGAAGAGGTGGAGGATCATGCCGATGCCGAAGCTCGCCGCCAGCAGGATCGAGAGCGCGGCCACGCCGGCGATGCGCCGGTGCAGGTCCGGCGCCTCGTCGCGATTGAGCGAGCGGTCGAGCCGCTCGATGGCCTGGCCGGCCAGCACCACGGGATGGCGGACCTGCTGCCAGAGCCAGGCGGGATCGCCCAGCGCGGCATCGAGCGCCAGCGCCAGGAGCAGCGCCGGCAGCAGGTTCAGGGACCCCAGGATCATGGCGAGGAAAGTGGGGGCAGGGACGGCGGCCTGTCAACGCGGTGCGCGAGCCTGCCGGTGCTTTGCGCTCCCGTCGTCATCCCCGCGAAAGCGGGGATCCATCCCGATCCAGCGCGCCGCGCTTCGAGTTGGATCCCCGCTTTCGCGGGGATGACAGTATGGGTCGCGAGGATGACAGCGTGCATGAGGATTGACAGCCTGAGTGTAACGAAGGCGGCCGCGGCCGGCCGCCGGTCGGGAGAGGGACGATGAGCAAGATTGGCGTGATGGTATGCGGCCATGGCAGCCGCGACGACGAGGCGATCACCGAATTCGCCTCGGTCGCGGCCGGGATCGCCCAGCGCCTGCCGCAATACCCGGTAAGCAGCGGATTCCTGGAATTCGCGCGGCCGGTGATCCGCGACGGGCTCGATGAGCTGCGCGGCCGGGGCTGCGACCGGATTCTCGCGATTCCGGGCATGCTCTTCGCCGCCGGCCATGTGAAGAACGACGTGCCGTCGGTGCTCAACGAATATGCGGCGCGCCATCCGGGCCTCACCATCGACTATGGCCGCGAGCTCGCGGTCGAGACCAAGCTGCTCCAGGCGGCGGGCCAGCGCATCGAGGAGGCGGAGCGTCGATCGCCCCGTCAGGTCGCGCGCGAGGACACGCTGCTCATGGTGGTCGGGCGCGGCACCTCGGATTCCGACGCCAACTCCAACATCACCAAGGTCGCGCGCATGCTGTGGGAAGGCATGGGCTTCGGCTGGGCCGAGGTCTGCTATAGCGGCGTGACTTTCCCGCTGGTGGGGCCGGGGCTCGAGCATGCGGTCAAGCTCGGCTACAAGCGGATCATCGTGTTCCCCTATTTCCTCTTCACCGGCGTGCTGGTGAAGCGGATCTATCACGTGACCGACCAGATGGCCGAGCGCCACCCGGAGATCGAGTTCCTCAAGGCGGGCTATCTCAACGACCATCCCTTCGTGCTCGACTGCTTCGCCGAGCGGGTCGAGGAGATCCTGGTCGGGCTGAACAACATGAATTGCGGCCTCTGCAAATATCGCGAGCAGGTGCTGGGCTTCGAGGCCGAGGTCGGGCTGCCGCAGCAGAGCCATCACCATCACGTGGAAGGCATCGGCACCAACAAGGATGCCTCCAACGGAGCGGAGAGCACCGCCAGCCTGCTGCCGCTGAAGGCGGCCGACGGCTCTCATCACCATGGCGATGGCCACCATCATCACCATGATCATGACCATGGGCATCACCACCATGATCACGGTCACGACCATGACCACGGCCATACCCATGTGCCGCATCCCCATGCCAATCACCGGCACGGGCCGCAGCGGCGCAATCCGGAATCGCTGGACTGAGCGGAAGGGCCGGAGCCCGTCGATGGCGATCTATCGCTATGAGCGCGATCCGAAGGCGATCTATCGGGAGTCCTTCGCCCGGATCGAAGCCGAAGCAGGAGCGACCTTGGCGGCGTTGCCGCCGGGCCTCGCGCGCGTGGCGGTACGGCTCATCCATGCCTGCGGCATGACCGACCTGGTCGCGGATCTGGCGGCGAGCCCGGACCTGGTCGAAGCGGGACGAGCGGCACTGAACCGTGGCGCGCCGATCCTCTGCGATGCCGCCATGGTGGCATCGGGCATCATGCGCCGCCACCTGCCGGCCGGCGGGGAGATCGTGGCCGCGATCGAGCTGCCGGGCGTGGCGGCGCGCGCGGCCGAGATCGGCAATACGCGCTCGGCCGCGGCGATGGAGCTGCTGGGGGATCGGATCGAGGGCAGCGTGGTCGCGATCGGCAATGCGCCGACGGCGCTCTTCCGCCTGCTGGAGATGATCGAGCTCGATGGCATGAGGCCGGCGGCGATCCTGGCCTTTCCGGTCGGTTTCGTCGGGGCCGCCGAATCCAAGGACGCGCTGATCGCGGCCGATCTGGGCATTCCCTACCTGACCCTGCGCGGACGGCGCGGCGGCTCGGCGCTCGCCGCCGCCGCCGTCAACGCGCTGATCCTGCCGGAAGGAGAGGTGTCATGAGCCGCTGGCTCTCGGTTATCGGGCTGACGGAGCGCGGGCTCGCGGGCCTCAGCGCCGAGGCGCGCCAGCTCATCGACCAGGCGGAGCTCCTGATCGGCGGCGAGCGGCATCTGGCGCTGGTCCCGGCCGGCAAGGCCGAACGCCAGAGCTGGGCGAGCCCGCTCCGGCTCACCGTCGAGGAGATCCTGCGCTGGCGCGGCCGTCCCGTGGTGGTGCTGGCCTCGGGCGACCCGATGTGGTTCGGGGTGGGCGTGACCCTCGCGCGCCATGTGGCGCGCGAGGAGATGCGGATCCTGCCGCAGGTCTCGGCCTTCACGCTTGCGGCCGCCCGGCTCGGCTGGTCGCTTGCCGATACGGATTGCCTGACGCTGCATGGCAGGCCGCTCGAGCTCCTGAACGGCGCCGTCTTTCCGGGCGCGCGGCTGCTGCTGCTGACCGACGATGGCGCGGCGCCGGCTCTCATCGCGCGCCGTTTGACCGAACTCGGCTATGGCTCGAGCCGTGTCATGGCGCTCGAACATATGGACGGGCCCACCGAGGCGGCGGTCGAACATGCCGCGGCCGAATGGGGCCAGCGCCGGACGGCCGATCTCAACACGGTCGCGGTCGAATGCCGCGCCGAACCTGGCGCTGCGGTTAGGGCCCGGGTGCCGGGGCTTCCCGACGACGCCTTCCAGCATGACGGTCAGCTCACCAAGCGAGAGATCCGCGCGGCGGCGCTGGCGAAGCTCATGCCGCTGCCGGGCGCGCTGCTCTGGGATGTCGGCGCCGGTTGCGGCTCGATCGCGATCGAGTGGATGCGGGCGGCGCGCGGAAGCCGGGCGATCGCGATCGAGAGCGAGCCTGAGCGCGTCACCCTGATCGAGATGAACAGGCGGGCGCTCGGCACGCCGAAGCTCGCCATCGTCGCCGGCGAGGCGCCCGCGGCTCTCGACGGGCTGGCGCAGCCCGATGCCGTCTTTCTCGGCGGCGGCGTGGCGACCGCCGGGCTGATCGAGCGCTGCTGGGAGGCCCTGCCCTCGGGCGGCCGGCTGGTGGCCCATGCGGTGACGGTCGAAAGCGAGACGCGGCTCGCGGGCTTCCGCGCCGCCTGCAATGGCGACCTCACGCGGATCTCGGTGCAGCGCGCCGAGCCGATCGGGCCGCACCTGGCCTGGCGGCCCTTGCGGCCGGTGACGCAATTGGCGGCGGTGAAGCCGTGAGCGGCGGAGGCCAATTCGGCACGGTCTGGGGGCTGGGGCTCGGGCCCGGCGATCCGGAGCTGGTAACGCTCAAGGCGGCGGCGATCCTGAAGCGCGCGGCCGTGATCGCCTATCCGGCGCCGGAGGAAGGCGACAGCTTCGCGCGCATGATCGCCGCCCCTCATCTCTCCGGGCAGCAGAGGGAGATCGCGATCCGCATGCCGCTGGGCGATGGCGCCTTCCCGAAGGAGGATATCTATGACGGCGCGGCGGCGGCCATTCTGGCCGAATCCGCGGCCGGCCGCGAGGTTGCCGTGCTCTGCGAGGGCGACCCCTTCTTCTACGGCTCGTTCCAGTATCTCTATGCGCGTCTCGCCGGCCGATGCCCGGTCAGGATCGTGCCGGGCGTCTCCTCGCTGATGGCCTGCGCGGATGCCGCCGGCATGCCACTCACCGCGCGCAACGACGTGCTGAGCGTCATCCCTGCTCCTTTGCCGGAGACGGAGATCGCGCGCCGGCTCGAGGATTGCGATGCGGCCGCGATCATGAAGCTCGGGCGCCATCTGGGCAAAGTCCGCCGGGTGCTGCAGGCGGCGGGCCTCGTCGAGCGGACGCGCTATGTCGAGCGCGCCACGCTCGGCAGTGAGAAAGTGATGGCACTGGCGGAATTGCATGGCGAAAGCGCGCCCTATTTCTCCATGTTGCTGGTCCATAGGCGGGCCGAAGCCTGGAGCAATCGCTCGGGCTCGGGACGATCCATGCGGGGAGAGGCTTCGTGAACCAGCCGGCGATCCTGCTGCTGACGGCGAAGGCGCTGGGCGTCGCCCATCGCATCCGCGACGCGCTGGGCGGGGCCGAACTTTTCGGCTATGCGCCGCGCGTTGAGGCGGTCGATGTCACCTTCAGCGACCTGGAGCTGCAGCTGGCCGAGCTGTTCGAGAGCGGACGTCCCATCATCGGCATCTGCGCCGCGGGCATCCTGATCCGCAAGCTGGCGCCCTTGCTCGACGACAAGCGGACGGAGCCGCCGGTGATCGCGGTCGCCGAGGATGGCAGCAGCGCCGTGCCGCTCCTGGGCGGCCATCACGGCGCCAACGAGATGGCGCGGCGGATCGCATCGGCACTGGGCGGCCATGCGGCCGTGACCACGGCCGGCGATCTGCGCTTCGGCATCGGCATCGACGAGCCGCCGGCCGGCTGGCGGCTGGGCAATCCGGAGATGGCCAAGCGCGTCATGGCGGGCCTGCTCGCGGGCGAGCCGGTGCGGCTCGAGATCGATGCCGCGCGCGACGATGCGGATTGGCTGAAGCGCTTGCCCTTCGATGCGCGCGGGCAGCTCGCGATCCGCGCCACGACGCGCGCCGAGAGCCCGCGCGGCGACACGCTGCTGGTCCACCCGGCGACGCTGGTCATGGGGATCGGCTGTGATCGCGGCGCCCCGCCCGAGGAAGCGGTGAGGCTGGCGCGCCAGAGCCTCTCGGCCGCCGGGGTCGCCGCCGCTTCGGTCGCCTGCGTCGCCTCGATCGCGCTCAAGGCGGGCGAGCCCGCCGTCCATGCGGTGGCGGAGGCCCTGGGCGTGCCGGCGCGCTTCTTCGGCGCCGAGCGCCTCGAGGCCGAGACGCCACGTTTGGCGAACCCATCGGGCATCGTCTTCAAGGAAACCGGCTGCCATGGCGTGGCCGAGGGGGCGGCGTTGGCCGCCGTCGGCGAGAGCGGACGCCTGCTCATGCCCAAGCGCAAGACCGAGCGCGTGACCTGCGCCATCGCCGAAGCGCCGCGGCTGCTCGATCCGCTGCAGATCGGCCGCGGGCGCGGGCGGCTCGCCATCGTCGGGATCGGGCCGGGCTCGGCCGAGGGACGGACCGCGGGCGCGGATGCGGCCTTGCGCGAGGCCGAGGAGATCGTCGGCTATGGACTCTATCTCGATCTGGTGGCGCCGCTGATCGCGGGGAAGACGCGCCACGATTTTCCGCTGGGCGAGGAGACGGAGCGCGTGCGCAAGGCGCTCGATCTCGCGGCCGAAGGGAAATCCGTGGCGCTGGTGAGCTCGGGCGATGCCGGCATCTATGCGATGGGTGCCTTGGTGTTCGAGCTGGTCGAGACCGGCGGCAATCCCGATTGGGAGCGGATCGAGATAAGGGGCCTGCCCGGCGTCTCGGCGATGCAGGCGGCGGCGGCCCTGGCCGGCGCACCGCTGGGTCATGATTTCTGCGCGATCTCCTTGAGCGATCTGCTGACGCCCTGGGCGGTGATCGAGCGGCGCTTGAAGGCGGCCGCGGCCGGCGATTTCGTGGTCGCCCTCTATAATCCGGTCTCGCAGCGGCGGCGCGACCAGCTGGTGAAGGCGCGGGCTCTCCTGCTCGAAGGGCGGCCCGAGCCCACGCCGGTGGTCCTCGCGCGCAATCTGGGGCGGGAAGGCGAGACGGTCGCGGTCACGACCCTCGGCGCGCTCACGCCCGACCAGGTCGATATGCTGACCGTGGTGCTGATCGGCTCGAGCCAAAGCCGTGCCGTGGCGCGGCCGGATGGCGGGCAGTGGGTCTATACTCCGCGCGGCTATGCCGCCAAGCACGCAGCCGGGATTCCCGACGCCCCGCCCTTGATCCGCAAGGAGGGTGTCGGCCCATGACGGTGCATTTCATCGGCGCCGGTCCCGGCGATCCCGATCTCATCACGGTCAAGGGCCGGCGCCTGATCGAGCAATGCCCGGTGCTGCTCTATGCGGGCTCGCTGGTGCCCGAGGCGGTCGTCGCCTGCGCGCCCCAGGATGCGCTCGTGATCGACACGGCGCCGCTGACGCTGGATGAGATCGTCGCGCACATGGCGGCGGCCCATGGCAAGGGACAGTCCGTGGCCCGGGTCCATTCGGGCGATCCCTCGATCTATGGCGCCATCGCCGAGCAGATGCGCCGGCTCGATGCGCTCGGGATCGACTATGACGTGACGCCGGGCGTGCCGGCCTTCGCGGCCGCGGCCGCTCTGCTCAAGACCGAGCTGACCCTCCCCGAGGTCAGCCAGACCATCATCATCACCCGCACCGAGGGCAAGGCCTCGCCCATGCCCAAGGGCGAGGAACTGGCGGCGCTGGGCGCCTCGCGCGCGACGCTCGCGATCCATCTCTCGGTGCGCAACATCCATCTCGTGGCGGCCGCCCTGACGCCGCATTACGGCGCCGATTGTCCGGTCGTGGTGGTCTATCGCGTGGGCTGGCCCGATCAGGCGGTCATCCGGGGCACGCTCGCCACCATCCGCGAGCGGGTGAAGGCCAGCAAGATCACGCGCACGGCCTTGATCTTCGTCGGCCGGGTGCTCGAGAACGGGAGCTTCTCGGAGAGCCGGCTCTACCACCCCGATCACCAGCATATCCTCCGGCCCGGCAAGAAGGCGAAATCGAGCGGGAAGGTTAAGGACCGATCCGGCGCCTCAGGAAAAGAATCACCAATTCCCGAGTGACGAATCTCCGCCGCTCCGCTTAATCTCCCGCCCGGCGTGCGGGGGGGCTTGCGCGCCCAAGGGCGTTGGGGGCTGGGCGTGCTGAAAATCCTTGTCTTCTTTCTCTGGTTCTTCGGCGTGGCCATCGGCCTGCCGGCGTTGGTGCTGGGGCTGATCAAGCGCGGCGCGCAGCCGGATTTCGCGATCGACCGCGATGCCGTCGCTGTCGGCGAGGGGCGGTTCAAGGATCCTCAGCGGGTTTTCGGGCGCGACACGGCGAGCGCGCCGGTCGATGCGCGCTCGATGTTCCCGCTGGCGATCGTTGCTTCCGCGGCGGTCTATCCGGACGGAACGCGCGTGCTGATCGCACGCGGCCCCGACAAGGCACGCTCCAAGCTAGTGATGGCCGATTTCTTCCAGTCGCTGGGTGCGGGCAACACCACGCGGTCGCATTCCGGTTCGCGCTTCACCGCGCGCAGCGGGGAGGTGGGTTGGATCGCGCTCCAGGACGATGTCGGGGTGGCCGTGCTGGGGCCGACGCGCGAGGCGATGGAGGCACGCCGGGCGGCGCTGCCCGGGTTCCGCGACAATCCGAAGCGCACGCTGGGCAACAAGATCGATCGCGAATATCTGCCCTATGTGCTGGGGGCGCTTCTGATCTGGTGCCTGCTGGTGGCGGCCCAGTTCGGGCGCATGGCGGCCTGGGTCGGCGGCGAGAATGCGCCCGGGAACGTGCCGCCCGTGGCGTCGGATATGCTGGCCGGCAAGATCCTGGCGCTGAACCAGCAGGACGTGCCTTTCACCGTCACGCCGGGTGACGAGCCCAACATGCTGGTCGTGGATTGGCGCTATGCCGATGCGAAATGGGCCGATCTCATGCGGGCTCACGGGATGGAGAAGAGCCATCGCTTGGTGCTGCGGCTGGACCCGGGCGATCACACCGCGCGTTCGCGCGACTATGAATCCGAGATGGCGTGGTCGGCGGGCGCCGGCGGGGCCGATCTTTCCTGGAGCGGCAATCTCGGCATCACCTTCTTCAAATACGAGTACGAGAAGGCCTACGGCCAGTTCTTCGAGAACGGCACGCTGAAGTTGGCGCCCTCCTACGAGTACCGCTTCGATCTCGACGAGATGAAGGCGCCGATCATCGCGCTCATCGTCGGCAGCGGTTGGAACTGGCGGCCGGTGGTGAGCTTCTGGCGCCCGTTCGGCGGCTGAGGACGCGGGTGCTTTGCGCAGGAGAAACCGTGTGCTGCTGATCCTTCTCGTCGCCGCCGTGATCCTGGTCGCGCTCTTCGTCGTCGGGCGTGCGGTCGCGAACGCGAAGCTCGCAACCCGCGAGCTCCTGGAGCTGGGCAGCATCGAGGCCCCGGCCCGCCTCACCCCGTACGCCCCGGACGAAAGCCCCGAGCGGGTCCTGTTCCGCTTCCACCGGGTCAAGGACAGCTTTCTCTGGATGGGCAGCAACACGCCCTATCGCGAGGCGCTGACGGTGGCGGTCTGGCCCGAAGGCGGAAGCGCGGGGCCGGACTCAGGCTGGGAGCGCGAGTTCCTGTCCCTGGCGACCGACCGGGTGGAAGGCATCGCCTGGCGGCAAGAGAGCGATTTCCGGATCGGCGAAGGAATCCACCGCGTCAATACGCACGAGACGCCGAGTTGGGTCCTGGTTCGATACTGGCCGGAACGCCATCTGGCGCTGGGCTACATGATCTGGAAGAAGGATGCCTCCCTGGACCAGGCCAAGGCGATGGTCGAGCGCGTCGCCGCCTCTTTCAAGCCGAAGCTCGATCTGCCGGCCTTCTTCCAGATCGTGCGCGAGCGCCCGGGCAAGCGGCTGGCCGCCCGGCACGAGGCGCTGGCGAAGCAGCTCGCGAGCCGGAACCTGGCGATCGAGCCCGATCGGCCGCCGGTCGAGCAGGACGGCGTCGCCTACGTGATCCAGAGCGACTGGCCCTCGGTCAGGGGTCCGTGGCTCTTCGCCATGGCGCCGATCGGAACCCTGCCGGCCACGCCGCGCCCCTATCGCCACCGCTGGCCCCCGCCGCCCGAGGGTGTCCATCAATGGCCCGACATGATCTATTACAGCTGGCGCGAAGGCGAAGGCTGGGCCGCGAAGGGCGTCCATGGCGACTATCTCGTGCCCGAGGCGATGAAGCCCTGGCTCGAGACGCGCCACACCGACAGGTCGAAGGCTTATTTCTATGCGGTCCGGGGGATCGCCATGGACGAGACGGACGGCGGCGACGCCGATCTCGAGCGCTACTGGAAGGCGTTGCCGTTCATGGCGCCGAAGCTCGCCGATGGCAGCCTGGTGTTCGAGCTGAAGTAACGATGAGCGCCACGATCGATCATCTCTGGGCCTGGCGGCAGGTGACGGTGCGCCGTGCCTTCTCCGATTTCGAGGGGCGGCGGCACGAGCCCGGCGAGAGCTGGCTGATCACGCGGATCGACTTCGACTATCCGAAGAACCACGCGACCTTCCATATCGAGCAGGGCGGAAAGGCCGGTCGCTTCACGCTCGATCTCGACGACAAGTGTGGGCCGCAGAACGGCGAGATGCGGGAATGGTTCGATGCCGAGGATGAGAGCCCGGAACTGCGCGAGGCGAGGCTGACACGGTTGCGGCAGACGAAGGAAGCGGCCGCCTCGAAGGCGCCACCGAAACCCGTGCCGGCGCCGGTGCCCGAGGCAGCGGTCGAGCGCGTCGATCCGATACCCATCCTCGAACGCCTGTCGGCGTTGGCCGGGCATGAGCGCTACGAGGAGGCGGAAGCCGAATTGCAGAGACTCTTCAAGCTCCCCCAATATGACGGCGAGGGCTTGCCGGGCTTGGCCGAAGCGCTCGAAGGGCTCGCCGCCGAGGTCTGCCCGCGCCATCGCCGGGCCGCGGTCTGGCTTTATGACAGGGCGTTCGATTGCTGGCATGGCTGGGGCTCGATGGCGACCAGCGGCGGCGACGGAACGGCGCGCATGTATCACATCAAGCAGGCTTACGAGCGCCGCGAGAAGCTGCTGGGTCCGCAGCGCTGACGCCCGGGGCGGCCGCGAAGGCGACCCACCCCTCGAGGTTGCAAGGCGAGGCCGGTCCGGCGCATGATTCGTCCGCCAGGGGGACTGCCATGTTCGAAGGCTTCCAGACGCGGCGGATCAAGACGTCGAACGCGGAGATCGCGGTCAGGACCGGCGGCCATGGGCCGGCGCTGCTGCTGCTGCATGGCTACCCGCAGACCCACGCCATCTGGCACAAGGTCGCGCCCGCACTCCAAGACCGCTTCTCGCTGGTCATTCCCGACCTGCGCGGCTATGGCGACAGCATCGGGCCCAAGCCCGATCCCGAGCATCTGAACTATTCGAAGCGGGCGATGGCGCGCGATATGGTCGAGATCATGGATGCGCTGGGGCAGCCGCGTTTCCGCCTGGCCGGCCACGACCGCGGCGCCCGCGTCGCCTACCGGCTGGCGCTCGATTTTCCCGAGCGGATCAAGAAGCTCGCCATCCTCGATATCGTGCCGACGCTCGAGACCTGGGAGCAGATGGGCTGGGAATCGGCGCTCGCCACCTATCACTGGCCGTTCCTGGCGGTGCCGGCGCCGGTCCCGGAGAAATTGATCGGCAGCGACCCGCTCTTCTACCTCCACCATCTGCTGCAGCGCTGGGCGGGCAAGAAGGATTGCTTCGATCCGGCCGCGCTCGCCGCCTACGAGCAGAGCTTCAGCAAGCCCTCGGTGATCGAGGCGACCTGCGAGGATTATCGCGCGGGGGCCTCCTGCGACCGCGAGCACGACCTCGCCGATCGCAAGGCCGGCCGCAAGATCCAGTGCCCGCTCCTGGTGATCTGGGGCGCCGATTATCTCAAGGACAAGATCGCCTCGCCCGTCGAGGTCTGGAGGAAATGGGCGAAGGATGTGCGCGAGATGCCGCTCGCTTGCGGCCACTTCATCGCCGAGGAGGAACCCGAGGCCTGCGCCAAGACGCTGCGGGAGTTCTTCACCAACGGGTAGGGAGGGGCACCGCCTCTGATATATCCTTGCCTGGCGATGCGTGTCGAAAAAGCCGTGCGTGCCCTCACGTCATGAGGGTGCGGTGAAATTGCTCTATTCCTTCGCCACCTTGTCGAGCCACGCCATCGCCGCCTCCGGCGTCTCGACCGTCGCGGCCGGCGCGTAGCCGGGCGGCAGCGGCGGCCGGCGCTGCAGGAGCACCGGGATCTTGAGCGCGCGGGCGGCGGCGATCTTGCCGTAGGTGGCCTCGCCGCCGCTGTTCTTGGCGATCACCAGATCGACGCGCCGCGCGCGCAGGAGCTGCAGCTCCTCGGTCTCGTCGAAAGGGCCGCGCTCGAGCAGGACCTCGAAATCGGCGAGCGGCAGCGGCGCAGACGGCGGGTCCACCAGCCGGACCAGGAAATGGACGCCGGCGATATCGGCGAAGGCCGCCAGCTCCTTGCGGCCCACCGTGAGGAAGGCGCGGCGGCCGAGCTTGGGCGCCTGCTTCGCCGCCTCGGCCAGGTTGTCCACCTCGTGCCAGCGGTCGCCGCGCTGCCGGACCCAGGCGGGCCGCTCGAGCCGCAGCAACGGCACGTTCGCTTCGGTCGCCGCGGCCATCGCATGGCGGCGGATCTGCGCGGCGAAGGGATGGGTGGCGTCGACCAGGATGTCGGTCTTGTCCCGGTGCAGCGTCTCGATCAGCCCCTCGATGCCCCCGAAGCCGCCGATGCGGACCTTGCCGGGCAGCTTCTTGGGGGCCTCGGTGCGGCCGGCGAGCGAGGTCGTGACCGCGAAACGCGGATCGAGATCGAGGATGGCGGCGAGCCGTGCCGCATCGCCCGTGCCGCCGAGGATGAGAACCTTGCCGCTCATGCGAACCCCGCGCGACCGACGATGTTGCCGGCACGATCGAAGGCGACGACCTCGACCGCCACCTTGCCCTCGACCACCATGGCGGCCTGGTCGCGTGCCTGCCGCGCCACGAGGTCGCCCAGCGCCAGGCCGCGCGCCTGCGCCGCCTCCAGAATCTCGATGCCGGTATTGGCGGTCTCGGCCATCCCGATCATCGCCGGTTCGGCGCCCAGCTCGACCAGCCAGGCGGCAACCGCGGCACGGTCGAGCTGGCTGCGGCCGGAATGGAGATCCATGGCACCGGCGGCGAGCTTGGCGAGCTTGGCGAAGCCGCCGCCGATGGTCAGCCGCGGCACCGGATGGTCGCGCAGATATTTGAGCATGCCGCCGACGAAGTCCCCCATATCGAGATAGGCGAAGTCGGGCAGGTTGTAGAGCTTCTTCACGCCCGCCTCGGAAGTCGAGCCGGTGCAGCCGGCGACATGCCGGGCTTGGCTGGCACGGGCCACGTCGATGCCGCGATGGATCGAGGCGATCCAGGCCGAGCAGGAGAAGGGATGGACGATCCCCGTGGTGCCGAGGATCGAGAGGCCGCCCAGGATGCCGAGGCGCGGGTTCCAGGTGTGGCGCGCCATCTCCTCGCCCTGCGGAATGGAGATCGTGATCTCGAGATCGGGCCGGCCGCCGAGGCGGGCCGCGATGGCCTGGACCACCTCGGTCATCATCCGCCGCGGCACGGGATTGATCGCGGGCTCGCCCGGCGGGATCGGCAGGCCGGGCCGGGTGACGGTGCCGACGCCGCGGCCGGCCTTGAAACGCACGCCGGCATGGGGGCCGAGCGCCCGCACGCTCGCCAGCACGAGCGCGCCGTGGGTGACGTCGGGATCGTCGCCCGCATCCTTGACGATGCCGGCGCTGGCGACGTCGCCGGCGCGGCTCTTCTGGGCGAGCGCGAAGGCGGGATGCTCGCCCTTGGGCAGCGCGATCTGCACGGGATCGGGAAAGCGGCCCGTCAGCAGCGCCTCGAAGGCGGCCGCGGTCGCCGCCGTGGCACAGGCGCCCGTGGTCCAGCCGCGCCGCAGGGGACCGTCGGGCTTACGGGCCATGGGACTCTCGGTTCGGGCAAAACCGGCGGCGGCGCATGGGCTTATCTTAAGGGCGCTAATCCCGAAATGGGCGTCTTGATTTGACTAGTCGCGGGCGGACCCCGGGCGGCATGATGCCGCCATGTCATCGACCCCCCTCCGCCGCCCGGATCTTCCCAGCCTCGAGCCCGGCTGGGTCTGGCTCGTGGGGGCCGGCCCCGGCGATCCGGGGCTGATCACGCTCCTGGCCGCCAAGGCGCTGGGCGAAGCCGATGTCGTGGTCTATGACGCGCTGGTGGGTGAGGCGATCCTCGCCCTGGCGCGGCCCGGTGCCGAGCTCGAATATGCCGGCAAGCGCGGCGGCAAGCCCTCGATCAAGCAGCCCGACATCTCGCTGCGGCTGATCCAGCTCGCGCGCGAAGGCAAGCGGGTGCTGCGGCTCAAGGGCGGCGATCCGATGGTGTTCGGTCGCGGCGGCGAAGAGGCGCTGGCGCTGGTCGAGGCCAAGGTTCCCTTCCGGATCGTGCCTGGAATCTCCGCCGGGATCGGCGGGCTCGCCTATGCCGGCATTCCGGTCACCCATCGCGAGACCAACTCGGCCGTGACCTTCGTCACCGGCCATGACGCCACGGGCGACGTGCCCGATTCCGTGAACTGGACGGCGCTGGCGCAAAGCTCGCCGGTGCTCGTGATCTATATGGCGCTCAAGCATATCGAGCGCATCGCCTCGCTGCTGATCCAGGGCGGGCGCAGCGCCGAAGAGCCGGTCGCGATCGTCTGCCAGGCGACCCTACCGGAGCAGCGCGTGCTCGAGACCACGCTCGGGCGCTGTGCCGCCGATGCCGCGGCCGCGGGGCTCGAGCCGCCGGCCATGGTCGTGATCGGCGAGGTGGTGCGGCTGCGGGCGGCGCTCGACTGGCTGGGCGCGCTCCAGGGACGCGCGCTCAAGGCCGATCCGCTCGGCACGCGCCGGCGCACCGAAAGCGCCTGAGCGGCGGCGCTTCCATGGCCGAACCCCGTTCTCCTCGCGCGCGCGGCCTGATCCTGGCGGCGCCGGCGTCGGGCAGCGGCAAGACCGTGCTCACCATGGCGCTGCTCCGCCGACTGAAGGCCGCGGGCAACCGCGTGGGCGCGATCAAGACCGGGCCCGACTATATCGATCCCGCCTTTCACGCCGCCGCCTGCGGCGAGCCTTGCCTCAATCTCGATCTCTGGGCCATGCGCCGCGGCACGGTCGCGGCTCTGGTCGAGCGGATCTCGGCCGAGCATGAGCTCGTCATTGCCGAAGGGGCGATGGGCCTGTTCGACGGGGCCGCCGATGGCAGCGGCGCCACGGCGGACCTGGCGGCGCTGACCGGCTGGCCGGTGGTGCTGGTGGTGGATGCGCGCGGGCAGGGCGCCTCGATCGCGGCGCTGGTACGCGGCTTTCGCGATCATCGCCGGGATGTCGATGTCGCCGGCGTGATCTGCAACCGCGTCGGCAGCGCCGATCACGCTGCCATCCTGGCGCAGGCGCTGGAGCCGATCGGGCTGCCGCTGCTGGGCCTGGTGCATCGGGACGAGAGCCTCGCCTTGCCCGGGCGGCATCTGGGGTTGGTCCAGGCCGCCGAGCATGGCGATCTGGAGCGCTTCATCGCCGAGGCGGCTGAGCGGGTTGGACGCCAACTCGACCTGACGGCGCTGACCGGCCTGATGCGCCCGGCGCGCGACCTGACGACGCTCGCCGATCCTGCCAACGGCATTCCCCCCTTGGGACAGCGGATCGCGGTCGCGCGCGACGAGGCTTTCGCTTTCGCCTATCCGGCACTGCTGCGGGACTGGCGCGAGCGGGGCGCGGCCCTTTCCTTCTTCTCGCCGCTGGCGGACGAAGGACCCGATCCCGCGGCCGACGCGGTCTATCTGCCGGGCGGCTATCCCGAGCTTCATGCCGGCCGGCTCGCGCACAACGAGCGACTGATGACGGGTCTCCGGGTCGCAGCCCAGCGCGGGGCGGCGATCTATGGCGAATGCGGCGGCTATATGCTGCTGGGGCAAGGGCTGGTCGATGCCGAAGGCCAGCGGCAGCGGATGACGGAGTTGCTGCCGCTCGAGACCTCCTTCGCGGAGCGCAAGCTGCATCTGGGTTATCGCGCCGTGACGCTGCGGGGCGAGGTGCCGCCGCTGGGCGCCGCCGGCAGTGGATTCCGCGGCCATGAATTCCACTATGCGCGGATCCTGAGCGAGGCCGGGGCGGAGCCGCTGTTCGCTTCGAGCGACGCCCGCCATCGCGATCTCGGAGCCGCCGGCCAGCGCGTCGGCCGCGTCTTCGGCTCCTTCGTGCATCTGATCGATCGGGCCGCTTGAGCGGCGTTCAGGGTGCCTTGCGCTGGCGCAGGCTGACCAGCAGCACGCCCGCGACCATCAGGAGGAGCGCGGCCCAGATCCAGCCGCTATGGCGGTCGCCGAAGAAAAGCATGCCCCAGAGCATGCCGAACAGCACGACGAGATAGGCCGTCTGCGACGTGAAGACGGCGCCCGCCGTGCGGATCAGCCAGAGGAAACCCACGGTGCAGCTCGAATTGATCGCCATCATGCCCATGATGGCGTAGTGGGCCGGCTGCCAGGGCGGCAGCAGCGAGACGAAGCCGTCCGTGGCGACGATGAGCGGCAGCACCAGGATCCCGCCGCCCAGGAGCGTTCCGGCCGACATGGCGAGCGCGCTCATGCCGGGCGGCGTGTCGCGGGCGACATAGACGTTCTGCACGCCGTAGGCGATCGCGGCCGAGAAGCAGAGCAGGGCCCAATGCGCCATGCCGGGCTCGGGCAGGCTCGCTTCGGGCAGCAGCACGAGGAGCACGCCGACGAGACCCGCCACCAGGCCCAGCGCGCGCAAGCTCGCGAAGCGCTCGAGCCGGATCGCGAGCGCGATGGCATAGGTCACCATCGGCACCAGCGCGTTCGACATGGCGACGATCCCGGTCGGCAGGTGGAGCGCCGCGACGAAGAGCGTGGAGGCCGGGATGGTGATGCCGGTAAGGCCGCTCACGGCATAAAACCGCAGCGAATGAAGGTCGAGCGGAAAACGCTCGCGCAGGAGGACGAGCAACAGCAGCAGCGGCACGCCGCTGCCGAAACCCTCCCAGAAGGCGAGGCCGAAGCCCGAGGCGCCGTCGAAGCGCGCGACATGAAGCAGCGAGAAGCTCCCACCCCAGCAGGCGCCCATGACGAGCAGCAGCAGCAACGGCACTGCCAGGCGCCGCCAGGGCGCATGGGTGACGGTGGCGGTCGCGGCGGGAGCGGTCATGATGTCGGGGCGGCGGTATGGCGCGACGGTCGGCTGCGGGCTCGCTAGCCTGCCGCCGGCGTCACCACCTGCAACACCTCGAAGCCCTCGAACTCGGGGTGGGTGATCGTCAGCGACCGGCCTTCGCCGGCGCCGCGATGGGCGGCGCGAAACGCCTCCGATTTGGTCCAGGCCTCGAAGTCGCCGTAGGACCGCCACAGCGTGTGCGAGGCATAGAGGACATGATCCTCCCGCTCGGGGCCTTTCAGCAGATGGAACTCGATGAAGCCGGGAACGGCGCGGATATGGCTGTCGCGCTCGAGCCAGCGCGCTTCGAAGGCGCTCTCTTCGCCCTTGCGGACCTTGAAGCGGTTCATGGCGATGTACATCGGGCGGCACTCCTCTTTGCTATTGGTCCCTTCCCCCACCTTGAGGGGGAAGGTTAGGAAGGGGGATGACGCGATGTCGGATACCGAACAGCCCCCTCCCTGACCCTCCCCCGCTGTGCGGGGGAGGGGATGATTCCGGCCCTTCACCGCTTCTCGTCTTCGTAGGCGTAGTAGGTGTAGGCGATGCGCTGATAGATGCGGCGGAGCGCCGGGAAGGGGAATTTCGGCAGCGGGGTCGAGAGCAGGGAGCCGTAGTCGACCTTGCTGTCGCCGGCCATGCGCTGCGCGGTGAGGCGGCCCGCCAGGCTGTAGAGCGCCACGCCCTGGCCGATGCAGCCCAGCACGTAATGCACGCTTTTGTCGTCGGTGGTGCCGATATGCGGGTTCTTGTCGTAGGACAGGCAAACCCAGCCGTACCAGAAATACTCGGTCTCGACCTTCGCCAGCGGCGGGAACATCTCGCGCAGGCGCCGCTCCATCCAGGTCTTGCGGAAGGAATGCTCGGCCGGCGTGCCCTCGACGCCGCCGCGCGCGCCGAACAGGATGCGGTTGTCGGGCAGCAGGCGGTAATAGAAGAGCAGGCGGCGCGTGTCCCAGATCTTGAAGTAGGTCTGCCAGGCGACGGAATCGCGCTCGGCCTGGGACAGGGGCCGCGTCACGATGATGTTGGAGAGCACCGGCAGCAGGCGGCCCGAGGTCCAGGGATTGAGCGTGTCGTTGGTATAGCCGTTGGTGGCGATCAGCACCTGGCGCGCGCGGACGACGCCGCCGGGCGTGCGCAGATGATGCTGGCCGCTCTTGCGCTCCCAGCCGATCACCGGTGACTCATTGTGGAGGACGGCGCCGTGCTTCTGCGCCGCGCGCGCCAACCCGCGGGCATAGCGCATGGCATGGAGCGCGAAGCCCTCGTGATGCAGCACGGCGCCATAGGCCTCGCGGCTGTCGAGATAGCTTCGGGCGAGGGCCGCCTTGTCGAGGAACTCGGAGGCGATGCCGAAATCGCGCTGCATCTTCTCGGCATGGGCCCGCATGCCCGCGACGCGGTTGGGCTTGTGCGCGAGCTCGAGCCCGCCCTCGGGCGTGCGCTCGGCGTCGATCTTCTCGCGCTCCAGGATGTCGGCGACGAGCCGCACCGCCTGGCGCGTGAGGTCGTAGCTGTCGAGCGCCCGCTCGCGGCCCCAGCGGCGCACCCAGGCGTCGACGCCCTCCTTGCCCATCCCGACCGAGCAGAAGCCGCCGTTGCGCCCGCTGCAGCCCCAGCCGATCCGGTTCGCTTCCAGCACATGCGCCTTGATGCCGAAATCGCGCCCGAGGTGATAGGCGGCGGAAAGGCCGGTATAGCCGGCGCCGATGATGGCGATGTCGGTGTCGATGTCGGCCTGGACCTTGTCGCAGCCGGTCACCTCGTCGCCGGCGGTCGCGGCCCAGTAGGAATCGACATGGGCCTGCCCGGGGCGCGACAGGTCGGTGGTGTTGATGCTCATGGATGGATCACGGGGGGAAGGGGGAAGGAAAGAAAGCTTGGGGTGCCCGGCCGGCAAGGACGCCGGATCGGGGTCTCAGATATGCCTCAAGGCCCTTGGCGGGCGCCAGCGGGAAAAGTGTCGCCGGGGTTCCGGCAGGTTGGAATTCTTATAATGCGATCAAAGGGCTGCACCGATCTGGCCGCTCGATCAGCAATGCGCTACAAGTGGCGTTCGCCGAGGGCGTCCCTGAACCCGCCGGCATCGTCCGCATCCCGCGTTCAGCCAGACCCCGCGTCCCCGTTCCATGACCTTCGCCGCCCCCGCCTGGATCCGAGAGTTCGGAAAGCCCGGCGCCGCCACCTTCGCGCTGATGTTCGCGATCGATTCGCTGGCGCGCGCCTCGCTGACGACCGTGATTCCGCTGGTGGCGCTGCGCACGCTCGGCAATGCGCGCGACGTCAGCCTGCTCTACACGGTGACCGGCTGGACCGCGGTCGCGGTGAGCTTCGTGATCCCGTGGATCGTGCGGCGCTACCGGCCGCGGCGGCTCTACTCGCTGGGCGCCGCCATCCTCGTGGTGGCGCCGCTGCTGCTCGCGACCCAGACGCTCTGGGGACTGGCGGCCGCCATGGCGTTGCGCGCCTTCGCCGCCGCCTGCCTGCTCAACGGCCTCAACCTCTACACCATGGCCTATATCAAGAAGCAGGATTTCGTGCGCTCGGAGCCGCTGCGCGCCTTCTTCGCCGCGGCCTGCTGGGCGTTCGGGCCGAGCCTCGGGATCATCCTCTATGACCGGGTCGGGCCCTGGGCGACCTATCTGCTGAGCTCCAGCTCGGCGGTGCTGCTGCTCGTCTATTTCCGGCGCATGCGGGCCGAGCATGGTCCGGCCCTGCCGATGAATGCGCGGATCTCGACCAACCCGATCGCCAATATCCGCCGCTATGTCAGCCAGCCGCGGCTGAGGCTGGCCTGGGTCCTGAGCTTCGGCCGCGAGGTCTGGTGGTCCACCTTCTATGTCTACGGTCCGGTCTATCTGGTGGCGGTCGGCCGCAGCGATACCGCCGTGGCGCTCGTCATGACGGCCTGCACGGCGATGCTCTTCGCCAGCCCCCTCATGGGCTGGGTCGGCCGCCAGCTCGGCGCGCGGCGCCATCTGATCGCGGCCTTCCTCGCCGGCGCCACGGCGACGCTCGGCGTCGCCGTCTTCTTCGATTTCCCCTGGTGGGCGACGCTCTGCCTGGGGGCGAGCGCGCTTGCGGCCGTGGCGCTCGATTCGGTCGTGTCGGTTCCGTTCCTGCGCGCGGTCAAGGCGCGCGAGCGGCCGGAGATGACGATGGTCTTCAGCATGTATCGCGATCTGGCGGGATTGCTGCCGCCGATGCTGTTCTCGCTGCTGCTGACCTTCTTCGATCTGCACTCGGTCTTCATCAGCGTCGGCATTTTCATGATCTACTGCGCCTGGCTCGCCCGCTGGGTGCCGCGCGGCATGTAAAGGGCGGCGGGGAATCTCATGAACAAATCGCGCATCGGCGAAATGCAGTCGGGCATGAGCCTGAAGCAGCTGGTGGTCGCCAATCTCGCGCTGATCGTCAACACCACGACCTGGGGCACCTTCTTTCCGGTGCTCGAGCTGCAGCTGCGCCACTGGGACATGTTCTCCGCCTCGGCGGGACGCCAGCTGACGGGCAGCCTCGCGCTCTTCTCGACGGTGGCGCTGGTCGAGCGGCGCTGGCCGTTCCGCCGCGGCCTGCCCTGGGGCACCATCATCCTCATGAGCACGATCGGCATCACCGTCTGCTGCCTCATCACCACCGCCGCCGTCTATCTCTCGAGCGGGCTCTCGGCCGCCATCATCTCCGCCACCAACCCGATCGGCTCGGCGCTCTTGGCCCAGGTGCTCTATGGCGTGAAGCTGCGGCGCGCGATCCTGGTGGGCGCCACCCTGTCGGTCGCGGGCGGTATCCTCGCCGTGACGGCGGGCCATCAGGGGCGGCTCAGCTTCGGATTGGGCGAGCTCGCGATCATCACCGCGAACCTGATCTGGACCTGGTTCTCGCTCGCGATCCAGCACCGGTTGAAGGACTGCAGCTATCTGGAGCGCGCCGCCTATACCATTCTGCCGGGCGCCTTGCAGCTCACCCTGATCGTGGTGGTGCTGCACGTTCTGGGCCTCGTCGACGTTCGGATCGAGCTGACCTTCTGGCCGCTGCTCTATGTGTTCTATCTGGGCTTCATCCCGAATGGGCTCGGCAACTATCTCTGGCTCTGGTCCATCAGCCGCGTCGGCGTCAACGTCGCCTCGATGTACCAGAACCTGATCCCGGTCACGGCGGTGCTGGTCACGATCTGGATCGGGATCTATCCGAACTGGCAGCAGTTGATCGGCGGCGCGGTCATTCTGCTGGGCGTGCTCTACACGCAGATCGCCGAGCGACGGCGCAGCCGGAAGGCGGCTGTCGCTAGCGCACCCGCTTCGCCGTGAGATAGACGTCGCAGAGCGCGATCAGCCGCTCGCGGCCGAAGCTCGGGCAATGGCCGCCATGGACGACCGTGACCGGCAGGGCCCTCAGCCGCTCCATCGTGCGGATGTAGTCGGCGACGTCGGAATGGGGCAGCTCGTCGATGAGCTGGCCGTCATAGATCGCGTCGCCCGAGAAGAAGGTGCCGGTCGCGGCCTCGAACAAGCCGATCGAGCCCGGCGAGTGGCCCGGCAGATGCAGCACCTCGAAGCGCCGGTCGCCCAGGTCGATGATGCTGCCTTCCTCGAGGCGAAGGGTCACGCGCGCCGGGCGGATGTGGTAGCTCTTCAGGCTGTAGCCGGCATGGGGCAGGGCCGTGATCAGCGAATCGCCGATCTCGTAGCCGGCGATGCTCATGCCGGCGCCGGGATTGCCGCTGTCGTCCATCGTGACGAGGTGGGTCTCGGGGCTGGGGCGCTCGAGCCAGGGCGCCTCCAGCCGATGGGCGGCGCATTCGTCGAATTCGTGATGGCTGCCGATATGGTCGGCATGGGTGTGGGTGGCGACCGCCGTCGCCGCCTTGTCGATCAAGGGCGCCATCGCCTCGCGCAGGCTGACGATGCCCATGCCGGTATCGATGATCAGGTCGCGATCGCGGCCCCGGACATGCCAGATGTTGCAACGCATGAGCCGGATCACATGCGGCTCCCACAGCAGCGTGATCGCGTCGTCGATGCGTTTGGTCTCGAACCAGCGATCGGCAATGGCAAGGCCCATGAGCGTTTCCTTGGCACTGTCCCGACGCCGCGACGGGCGGCGTTCCGGGACTCTTCATCGTTGCCGCTCGGCGATGCGCGTGAAACAGGCGATCACCGCCTCGATATCCGTATCCCGCAGCGTGCCCCGGCGCAGCAGGGCCAAGGCCGCTGCGCCAAGCCGGCGCAAGCCTCCCGTCAATCCCGCCCTGCCGTCGAGGTGCCCCTTACCCGATTCCATGCGGGCCTCATCCTGCCACGCTCCGGTTGACGTTCAACGGCCGAGGTGGCGGGATACTCGCATAAGAGATCGCCCCGCGTCGCGGGAGGCCTTGTTTCCTGGAGCATGGCTCCCCGGCGCGGCGGCGGTTCAAGACAGGGAGGGGGACATGGCAGGTTCGTCTCGGGACGTTTTTTCCGACTATGACGATTATGACGCGCTCGGCCTGGGCGAACTGGTCCGGCGGCGCGAGGTCACGCCGCGCGAGCTGGTCGATACCGCGATCGCCCGGATCGAGCGGACCCACGACAAGCTCAACGCCGTCACGATCCGGAATTTCGAGGCGGCCCGGGCGGAAGCGGCGCGTCCGCTGAGCGGCGCTCCCTTCGACGGCGTGCCCTTCCTGGCCAAGGATCTGTCGACATCCTGGAAGGGGATGCCGATGACCAACAGTTGCCGCTATTTCCAGGATTTCGTCTCCCCTTCCGATTCCGAGACGGTGCGGCGCACCCGGGCGGCGGGCTTCATCTGCGTCGGCAAGACGAACGTGCCGGAATTCGGCTGGTGCCTGAGCACCGAGCCGTCGCTGCACGGGACCACCTACAATCCCTGGGACCGCACCCGCGTCCCGGGCGGGTCCAGCGGCGGCAGCGCGGTGGCGGTCGCCGCCGGGCTCCTGCCGCTGGCGGATGCCTCGGATGGCGCGGGCTCGATCCGCGTGCCGGCGGCGATCAACGGGCTGGTCGGCCTCAAGCCATCGCGCGGGCGCATGACCTTCGGCCCCGATTTCGTCGATTTCTGGTATGGCGGGGCACAGTTCTTCTGCGTGTCGAGGACGGTCCGCGACAGCGCCGCCATGCTGGACGCGCTGAAAGGCTCGCTGCCGGGCGAGCCCTATCACATGGCGAGCCCCGAACGGTCCTATCTCGACGAGGTGCGGGCCGGCGGGCGGGGCCTGCGCATCGGCTTCAGCACCCACAATGCGCGCGGCGACAGGAACGCGCCCGACGTGATCGCCGCGGTCGAGAACGCCGCGCGGCTCTGCGAGGCGCTGGGCCACCAGGTCGAGGAATTCAAGTTCGCCTACGACTTCGAGCAGGTCTGGCAAACCTATAACAATGTCATCGCGGTGCAGACGGCCATGGGATTCGAGATCTTCGCGCCGCTGATCGGGCGCCCCGTGACGCAAGAAGACCTGTGCAACGTCGTCTGGACCACCGTCGAGAAGGGCCGTTCGATCGGCGGGTCGCAGCATGCGCGCGATATCGAGGCCATGCGGCATGCTTCGCGTCACTTCGCCACGATGACCGCGCGCTACGACGTCGTGCTCCTGCCCGCTCTGCCGCAGGGCACACGGCCGCTCGGTTTCTACGACATGTCGCTCGACATCGAGACCTACAACGGGACCTGCATGGGCGAGGACAATGTCTATATGGCGCCCTTCAACATCTCCGGCCAGCCGGCGATGACGCTGCCGCTGGGAGAAAGCGCCGCCGGGCTGCCGCTCGGGGTCCAGCTCGTCGGCAGGCCGGCGGATGAAAGCACGCTCTTCCGGCTGGCCGGCCAGCTCGAGATCGCCCGGCCCTGGGCCCATCGGCGTCCGCCGATTCACGCGAGCCAGGTCTAGCGGGGTGTCGATCCCGACCGGTGCGGCCGGCGGGCTTCAGCGGCCGGAAAATTTCGCCGTGCGTTTCTCGAGGAAGGCGGCGATGCCCTCGCGCGCGTCGGCGGTTCCGACCGCCAGCGCCTGCAGCTCGGCCTCGAGCGCCAGCTGCTGCTCGAAGCTGTTGGTGCCGCTGCCGTGGAAGGCGCGCTTGGCGAGCGCGTAGGCGCGGGTCGGGCCGTTGGCGAGCTGCTGCGCCAACGCCTCGGTGCGCGAGGCCAGCGCGTCGTCATCGACGCATTCCCAGATCAGGCCCCAGCGTTCCGCCTGCTCGGCGGTGACCGGCTCGGCGAGAAGGGTCATGCCGAGCGCCCGCGTCAGGCCGACGCGCCGCGGCAACCAGTAGGAAGAACCGCCATCGGGCACGAGGCCGATGCGGGCGAAGGCCATGAGGAAGGTCGCCGAGCGTGCGGCGACGATGAGATCGCAGCCGAGCGCCAGGCCGCAGGAAGCGCCCGCGGCGATCCCGTTGACGGATGCCAGGGTCGGGATCTCCAGGGCCGCCAGCTTTTTCATCGCCGGATCGTAGTATCGGGCGAGATGTTCCCCCACGGCGGCAGGGCTGTCGACGGCATGCGCCTCGCGCAGATCCTGGCCCGCGCCGAAGGCCCGGCCGCTGCCGGCCAGAACGAGGGCGCGGAGACCGGGATCGGCCGCGACCTCGGCCAGCGCCGCCTGGAGCTCGCTCAGCATCCCGCCCGTGAAGCTGTTGAGCTTGTCGGGGCGGTTGAGGGTGATCCGCGCGACCGCGTCCTTGCGCTCGAACAAGATGGTCCGGTAGCCGGTCATGGGCTGCTCCTCGTCTCGACCGCCGAGGAGAATAGGGGCCCGGTGCCGGGCCCGCCACAGCTATGCTGTCGGGAGAAAAGGCCGTCCGGCGCTACCAGGTGCGGACGCGGCCTACATCGACATGGACGAAGTCGGAGGCCGGGTAGTAGCCCACCCCGCCGCGCTTCAGCGCCAAGGCGCCGCGGCGCAGGTCCTTGAGCGCCACATCCTCGAGATGGATGTCGATCGCCTGGCCTTCCATGTGAAGGCTGTGTTTGGCGACGCCGTTGCTGGCTTCCGCGAGCGCGGCGTTGGTCTTGGGCGAGCGGTAGCCGGAGATGACCGAGAAGGGGACCTTGGAACCCAGCTTCTGATGCAGCGTGTTCAGCAGGTCCAGAAGCCGGGCGTCGATCGGATGCACGTCGTCGGTGCGGAAATCGCGCAGGATGTGATCGATCTGCCCCAGCGCGTCCGGAACATAATCGCCGCCTTCCCAATAGACGGTCTTCAGGGTCTCGCCGGTATGGAGATTGTCGAAGGCAAGCCGGCGCTGATTGGCGGCGAGCGTCGCGGCGTTGGCGATATGGGGCATGGCCAGGGCCGGCAGGGCGACGGCCATGCTCGCGGCACCCCAGGCGAGGAACCGCCTGCGGGCCAAAGCGGGCTGGCGTCCGGCCGGCTTCGTCATGCGTCTGCCCCTTCATCAACGGTGGCGAATGGCGCCCGCACGAGAAGGCCCGGTGAAGGGCCGTTCCGTGCGACTCGGACGATGCGATGAAAACAGTTAACAAGCGCTTGTGCAACCCGGGAAATCCGGGTTCACAGGATTAACGCTTGTGGCAAGCCCTTGGAAGGCCTGCGAATCGACGGCCGGTCCCGCTATTTGCCGGCCTGGGAGATCGTGATGGTCGGTGCCTTGGCGAGGGCACGCTTGTCGCGGCCGTAGATGTCGTCGCGGAACTGGGTGTTGCCCGCATCGTCGACCCAGGCGGTCCGGTAGACCAGATGGACCGGGATCGGCCGCGCCAAGCGGACGGGCGTGTTGATCCCGCTCTGCAGCACGCTGTCGATGCGCGCCTGGTCCCAGCCCGCATCTTCGCGCAGCACGATCGCGGCGAACTCGATCGGACGCGGCAGGCGGATGCAGCCCGAGCTGAAGAAGCGCGCCGGCTTCACGAACAGGTCGGGATGGTTCGTACCGTGCAGATAGACGTCATATTGATTGGGGAACAGGAACTTGACCGGCCCCAGCGCATTCTCGGGCCCCGGGTCCTGGCGCAGGCGGTAGCGCATCGCCTTCGCGTCGGCACTGAACCAGTCGATCTTCTCGGGATCGATCTCCTCGGCCGATTCCTCCCAGCCCGAATAGATCCGGATGCCATGGGCGGCGAAGTAACCCGGATCCTTCTGCATCTTCGGCAGAAGGTCGACGCGCGCGATCTTGGGCGGCACGGTCCAGTAGGGATTGAACTCGAGCCGGTTGACGGCGCTGTCGAGCTCGGGCGTCTGGCGATCGGTCCGGCCGACGACAGTGTTGGTCTCGTAGGCCTTCTGCCCGCCATCGACGAAGACCATCGTCGCCGCGGCGATGTTGACCATGATGTAGCGGTCACCCCAGTCGGCGCCGGCGTCATGCCGCTTCTTCAGATTGTAGGCGATGGTCTGAAGCCGGGCGCCGACCGGCACGTTCAGCGCATCGATCGATTTGAAACCGACCACGCCGTCGTCCCCGAGCCCATGCCGGCGCTGGAAGGCCTCGACCGCCGTCACCAGATCGGCATCGAACATGTCCGGCTCGGCCACATCGGCCAGGGCGCCGTCGGTCACGGCGAGGCGCGCGCGCAAGGCCGCGACGCGCGGGTCCTTCATGCCGAGCTCGAGCTTGGGACCGGTCGGGACCGTCGGCCAGCCGCCTTCATTGGCAAGGTCGAGATGTTTCCAGAAGCTGCCGACGAGCGCCCAGTAACCGGCCTCCTGCGGCAGCAGCGATGCCATCGAGCCGGGAAGGTCGGCTTGATCGATGCGATCGAGCAGCTCGGATTTGGTCACGGCCTCGAACGGCGCCACGGCGGCGAAGGCCGCTTCGGCCAAGGCGCCGGTCAGGGTCAGCTCCAGCTCGACGCGCTCGGGGCCGGTGGCCGCGGGTGACAGCGCCTGGGCATGGGCGACGGCGGCATCGACCGTGTGACAGCCGGCGGTCGCCGCCTTCCCCAAGGCGTTCAGCAGCGCCAAGCCGTTCGGGGTGAGCCCCTGGTCGCTGACCCAGAGAGCCTGCGGGCGAGACTTGTAGAAGCTGTCGAGGCTCGCGGGATCGAGGCCGAGCGCGGCCAGGCTTTGCGGCAGGCCGGGCGTTTCCAGCGCATGCGCCAGGTCGCCGGAGAAGCTGGGGAGCGCGGGCGTCGGCGCGGCGGTCTGCGCCGCCGTCGGCGGGACGTTCGGCGTGGTGCTATCGCCCGTCGGTTCGGCCCAAGCCGGAACCGAACAGGTCGCGAAAGCCAATGCCAATAAGCCCAGGCGAAATCTCATGCGTCCTCTCTGAAGCGCCCCGGACCGTCCCGGCACCGCCGCGACGCCCTTCCCGCGAGAAGGCGCACGTTCCCGCAATTTATTTAGTCGCTTTCCGGTCCAGGTCAATTTTTCGAGGGCGCCGGCTGAAAGATGCGTTAAGACCTGGGGCATCGCTCTCGCAGGTGTCGCTTGCCTGCGAGCGTCCCATCGCCGCATCGTGCCCCGAGACAGAAGCCCGGGGATTGATGCGACAGGCTCCGAATTGCATCCATCGCTCAGGCGCGCAGAGACATGGAAGTCCGGCCCTCGTCATGACCACCCTGCTCTATACCCATCCCGCTTGCCTCGACCACGACACCGGAGAAGGGCACCCGGAATGTTCCGACCGGCTGCGCGCCGTGATCGGCGCGCTCGAGGCCGAGGAGTTCGCGCTCCTGGAGCGGCGGATGGCGCCGCGCGCGACGCTCGACCAGATCGCAGCGGTCCATGACCGTCGCTATGTCGAGGCGGTGATGGAGGCGATCCCGGCCGAGGGCTATGTGCTGCTCGATGGCGACACGACGGCCTCGCCCGGCTCCGGCGAGGCGGCGCTGCGCGCGGCGGGCGCCCTCGTCGCCGCCGTCGATGCGGTGGTCGCGGGCGAGGCCGACAACGCCTTCTGCGCCGTTCGCCCACCCGGCCATCATGCCGAGAGCGACCAGGCGATGGGCTTCTGCCTCTTCAACAATGTCGCGATCGGTGCCGTCCATGCCCGCCAGGCTCATGGGCTCGAGCGGATCGCCGTGATCGATTTCGACGTGCATCACGGCAACGGCACGCAGCATATGTTCGAGCGCGATCCAGGGCTGTTCTACGCCTCGACCCACCAGTGGCCGCTCTATCCCGGCACCGGTGCCCTGGAAGAGCGGGGCATCGGCAACATCGTCAATGCGCCGCTGCCGCCTGGCGCCGGATCCACCGAGTTCCGCGCGATCATGACGGAGCGGGTGCTGCCGGCGCTCGACCGCTTCCAGCCCGACCTGATCATGATCTCGGCCGGCTTCGACGCCCACCGGGCCGACCCGCTCGCCATGCTCGAGCTGGTGGAGGCCGATTACGCCTGGGTCACCAATGCGTTGGCGGAGGTCGCCAGGACCCATTGCCGCGGCCGGCTGGTCTCGGCGCTCGAGGGCGGCTATGACCTGGCCGCGCTCGCCCGCAGCGCCGCCGCCCATGTCCGGGCCCTAATGGAGCTGGGGACGAATCGGGGAACTGCTTGAAAAAGCCGTGAAAATTGCCTCTTTCCCGGCCTTGTTCGCCGCCGGCCGGCCGACTAGACTGCACCGTTTTTCGAGGGGTCCCCGATCCGAAATGGCTGAATCCAAGATCCCCGCCGACATCGCCAAGATGAGCTTCGAGGAGGCGCTCGGCGAGTTGCAGGCCCTGGTGCGTGCACTCGAGAAGGGCGAAAGCAAGCTCGACGAGGCGGTGCAATTCTATGAGCGCGGTGCCGCCCTGAAGCGTCATTGCGAAGCCAAGCTGCGCGATGCCCAGGAAAAGGTCGCCAAGATCGTCATCGGCGCCGATGGGAGCGTGGGCAGCGAGCCTGTGGATCTGGGCTGAAACAGAAAAGGTTGCTTCCTTGCCATCCATCGACGCCGCACTGAACGAAGTCGCGACGACCATCACCCGCACGCTCGAACAGCTTCTCCCGGCCCCCGAAGGCGCGGAACGGCGGGTGCTGGAGGCCATGCGCTATGCCTGCCTGGGCGGGGGCAAGCGCATCCGTCCCTTCCTGGTCATGATGGGCTCGCGCCTGTTCGACGTGAACGACATCAGCGCGCGCCGGGCCGCGGCCGCCATCGAGATGATGCACTGCTACAGCCTGGTCCATGACGACCTGCCGGCGATGGACGACAGCGACCTGAGGCGCGGCCGGCCCACGGTGCACAAGGAGTTCGACGAGGCGGTGGCGATCCTGGCCGGCGACGGGCTCCTGACGCTGGCCTTCGAGGTGCTGGCGGACCCGGAGACTCACCCGAATCCGGCGGTGCGCGCCGAGCTGGTCCTGGCGCTGGCCAAGGCCGCCGGGGCGGCCGGCATGGTCGGCGGCCAGATGATCGATCTGGAGGCCGAGAAGGCGAGCCTCGATATCGGGGCCATCACCCGCCTGCAGCGGCTCAAGACCGGCGAGATCATCGCCTTCGCCTGCGTGGCTGGGGCAATCTTGGGGCAAGCTTCGGAACAGGCGCGCCACGCGCTCCTGGCCTATGCCCACGACCTCGGGCTGGCCTTCCAGATCGCCGACGACCTGCTCGACACGGAGGGCACCGCGGCCACGATCGGCAAGCCCGTGGGCGCCGACAGCGCGGCGGGAAAAGCCACCTTTGTCGCCCTTCTCGGTGTGGAACGGGCCCGCGAACAGGCCCAGCTCCTGGCCCGCCAGGCGGCGGCCCATCTTGATTTGTTCGACGAAAAGGCGGACCTTTTGCGTGAAATGGCCGGCTTCGTGGTCAACCGTAAGCATTGAGGCCTTCGCGCAATGCCTTTAAAGCCTTGCGACCCGCCCGGGTGCCGAAACGAAAGGACATCAGTTGACCCCTCCTAACAGCAAAAAGCCGCTGCTCGACCAAGTGGACAATCCGGCCGACCTGAAGAAGCTCGATCCGAGCCAGCTTCGCCAGTTCGCCGACGAGCTGCGCCAGGAGATGATCGAGGCGGTCTCGATCACCGGCGGGCATCTGGGTGCGGGCCTGGGCGTGGTCGAGCTCACGGTCGCGATCCACTATCTCTTCGACACGCCGGCCGACCGGCTGATCTGGGATGTCGGCCATCAGGCCTATCCGCACAAGATCCTGACCGGCCGGCGCGACCGCATCCGCACGCTGCGCCAGGGCGGCGGGCTTTCGGGCTTCACCAAGCGTTCCGAGAGCCCTTACGACCCGTTCGGCGCCGCCCACAGCTCGACCTCGATCTCGGCCGGCCTCGGCATGGCCGTGGCGCGCGACCTCGCGGGCAAGAAGAACCATGTCATCGCCGTGATCGGCGACGGCGCCATGAGCGCCGGCATGGCCTATGAGGCGATGAACAATGCCGGTGCCATGAACAGCCGGCTGATCGTCATCCTCAATGACAACAATATGTCGATCGCGCCGCCGGTGGGCGCCATGAGCGCCTATCTGGCGCGGCTGCTCTCGTCGAAATCGTTCCGGCATTTGCGCAATCTCGGCAAGGAAATCACCGAGCATTTCCCGCGCCGGCTGAAGGAAACCGCGCGGCGCGCCGAGGAATATGCGCGCGGCCTCGTGACCGGCGGCACCATGTTCGAGGAGATGGGCTTCTATTATGTCGGGCCCATCGACGGTCACAATCTCGAGCACCTGTTGCCGGTGCTCAAGAATGCCCGCGACGACGAAGAGGGCGGCCCGATCCTGATCCATGTCGTGACCCAGAAGGGCCATGGCTATGCGCCGGCCGAGCAGGCGGCCGACAAGTATCACGGCGTCACCAAGTTCGACGTGATCACCGGCGTGCAGGCGAAGCCCGTCAGCAACGCGCCGAGCTACACGGCCGTCTATGCCAAGGCCCTGATCCAGGAAGCCGAGCAGGACGACAAGATCGTGGCGATCACGGCGGCCATGCCGTCGGGCACCGGCCTCGACAAGTTCGGCAAGCGCTTCCCGGACCGCTGCTTCGATGTCGGCATCGCCGAGCAGCATGGCGTGACCTTCGCCGCGGGCCTCGCGACCGAGGGCTTCAAGCCCTTCTGCACGATCTACTCGACCTTCCTGCAGCGCGCCTATGACCAGGTCGTCCATGACGTGGCGATCCAGCAGCTGCCGGTGCGTTTCGCCATGGACCGCGCCGGCCTGGTCGGAGCCGACGGCGCCACCCATGCCGGTGCCTATGACGTCGCCTATCTGGGCTGCCTGCCGGGCTTCGTGATCATGGCGCCGGCCGACGAGGCCGAGCTCATGCACATGGTCGCCACCGCGGTCGCAATCGACGACCGGCCCTCGGCCTTCCGCTATCCGCGCGGCGACGGCGTGGGCGTCGAGATGCCGGCTAAGGGCCAGATCCTGCCGATCGGCAAGGGCCGCATCGTCCGCGAGGGCACCAAGGTCGCGATCCTCTCCTTCGGCACGCGCCTCAAGGATGCCTGCATGGCGGCGGAGGAGCTGGGCGCGCGCGGCCTGTCCACGACGGTGGCCGATGCGCGCTTCGCCAAGCCGCTCGACGAGGACCTGATCCGGCGGCTCGCAGCCGAGCACGAAGTGCTGATCACGATCGAGGAAGGTTCGGTCGGCGGCTTCGGCTCGCAGGTGCTGCAGTTCCTGGCGATCACCGGCCAGCTCGACAACGGGCCGAAGATCCGGCCGATGGTGCTGCCGGACCGCTTCATCGACCACAACAAGCCGGAGCTGCAATACGACGAAGCGGCTCTGAACGCGAAGCACATCGTCGCCACGGCTCTCCAGGCCCTGGGCGTCGATATCAGTCACGCCTCAGCACGCGCATGACCCAAGCGGGGGTAACGGCCGCTTCGGCCGTTGCCCCCCAGACGGCCGGAGGCGAGTTCGGGGCGCTGGTCCGGGTCGCGGGTCCGCTGGCGGCCGCCTATATCGCCGAGATGGCGATCAGCGTCACCGACACGATCATCGTCGGCCGGCTCGGCAGCGTCGAGCTCGCGGCCGTCGGCATCACCGCCAATCTTTATTTCTCGCTGCTGTTCGTCGCCATGAGCGTGGTCTCGGTGGTGGCGGTCCTGGCCGCGGAAGCCCATGCCAAGAACGATCCCGAAGGCGTCGCCCATGCGGCCCGCCAGGGTTTCTGGGTCTCGATCGGGCTGACGGTGCCGGGCCTGCTGATCGGCTGGTATATCGCGCCGATCCTGCGGTTCCTGGGCCAGGATCCGGCGATCCTGCCCTTCGCCGAGGCCTATGTGCGCGCCATGATGTGGTGCTTCCTGCCCTATCTCTGGTTCTCGGTGCTGCGCAGCATGATGACGGCGCTGGGATCCACCGGCTCGGTCTTCTTCATCACCGTCGCCTCGATCCTGCTCAATCTCGGGCTCAATATCGTCTTCGTGTTCGGCCATCTGGGCGTGCCCGCGATGGGCGTGGCGGGTGCCGGCTGGGCCTCGACGATCGTCTGCTGGACCATGCTGCTGGCATTGGCGGCGGAGGTTGCCTGGTCGAAGCGCTATCTCCGCTATCGTGTCTTTCATGCGCTGCGGCGGATCGACCCCCAGACGATCGGCCAGATCCTGCGGCTGGGCCTGCCCGCGGGCGGCATGGCGGGGGCCGAGGGCGGGTTCTTCACGGCCTGTGCGCTGCTCATGGGCGTGCTGGGCGCTTCGGCGCTCGCGGCCAACCAGATCGCGATCATGTTCCTCTCGACCATGTTCATGGTGCCGGCCGCGATCTCGCATGCGGCCGCGGCGCGCGTCGCCTTCAATATCGGGCTTGGCGATCCGCGGGCGGGACGGCGGTCGGGCCATGTCGCCATGATGACGGTCATCGGCTACATGCTGTTCTCCGCCGCCATCGTGCTGAGCTTTCCGGTGACGATCGCCAACCTCTTCCTCGATCCGGAGATGGAAGGCAACGAGGCGGTGATCGATCTCGCCGTGCAGCTGCTGTTCGTCGCCGCCATCTATCAGGTGGCCGACGGCATGCAGATCGCCGCCACCGGAGCGCTGCGCGGCCTGAAGGACACGGTGATGCCGCTGGCGATCGGGCTCTGCGGCTATTGGGTGACGGGCCTCGGCAGCGCCGCGCTGTTCGCCTTCGGGTTCGGCTGGGGGCCCATCGGCATCTGGTGGGGCATGGCGCTGGGGCTCACGGTGACGGCGATCCTGCTGACCCTGCGCTTCGAACGGGTCAGCCGCCGGCTGCTGCCAGCGGGAGCCTGAGATGGGCGCCGGTCCCGCGAGCAAGTCCGGCAAGACCGGGAAGACGCGGGCCGATCAGCTCGTCGCGGACCGGGGGCTCGCCGAGAGCCGCAGCAAGGCGGCGGCGCTGATCCTGGCGGGCCTCGTCTTCAGCGGTGAGAAACGCGTGGCCAAGCCCGGCGACAGCCTCGCCGTCGACGTGCCGCTCGAGTTGCGCGGCCAGGATCATCCCTGGGTCTCGCGCGGCGGTCTCAAGCTCGCCCATGGGCTTGCGCATTTCGGGTTTCCGGTCGAGGGGCGCATCGCGATCGATGTCGGGGCCTCGACCGGCGGTTTCACCGACGTGCTGCTCGCGAACGGGGCGGCCCGCGTCTACGCGGTCGATGTCGGCCATGGACAGCTCGCCTGGAAGCTGCGCCAGGACCCGCGCGTGGTCGTGCTGGAGAAGACCAATGCGCGCCATCTCACGCGCGCGGAGATTCCCGAGCCTGTGGGCGCCATCGTTTGCGATGCGAGCTTCATCGGGCTCGAGACCGTGCTGCCGGCAGCACTGGCGCTGGCGGCACCCGGCGCCTGGCTGGTCGCGCTGATCAAGCCGCAGTTCGAGGTCGGTGCGAGCCGCGTGGGCAAGGGCGGGGTGGTGCGCGATCCGGCGCTGCATGAGGAGGTCTGCGCGCGCATCCGCGGCTGGCTCGAGCGGCGGCCGGGCTGGCAGGTGGCCGGCATCACCGAGAGCCCGATCACGGGTCCCGAGGGGAATCGCGAGTTCCTGATCGGCGCGCGCTACCAACCGTAGCGGACATTGTGCCGCAAGCCCGGCCATCCCACGTGGCAAGGTTTGCGCGCGCGATTGTGGCACCCGGCGGGCTCGTCCAAGATGCCTCTCTGGAGGCGTCGCCATGCATGACCATGAGCATCATCACCCGGCAGGCCATGCCCATCATGCGGCCGTGAAGAACGCCGCCCCCGTGGCGCCGTCGTCCGCTTCGGCATCGCAACCAACGATCTACACCTGCCCGATGCATCCGCAGATCCGGCAGCCCGGCCCGGGCAACTGCCCGATCTGCGGCATGACGCTCGAACCGGTGATGCCGACGCTGGAGGAGGGACCCGATCCGGAGCTGGTCAGCTTTCAGCGTCGCTTCTGGTGGACGTTGCCGCTCACCGTCATCGTCCTGGTGCTGGCGATGGCGGGACATTATCTGCCGGGCTTGTCCGCCACGACGCGAACCTGGATCGAGATGATTCTGTCGTTGCCGATCGTGTTCTGGGCCGGCTGGCCGTTCTTCGTCCGCTGGGCGCAGTCGATCCGTCATCGCAGTCCCAACATGTGGACCCTGATCGGCACGGGCGTGGGCGCGGCTTTCCTCTACAGCCTGGTCGCCACCTTCGCACCCGAGCTCTTCCCGCAGGGTTTCGAGGCGCATGGCCGCATCGGAGTCTATTACGAGGCCGCCGCCGTGATCGTGTCGCTGACCCTGCTGGGGCAGATGCTGGAGATGAGGGCGCGGTCGCAGACCTCGGCCGCGATCAAGTCGCTGCTGGGGCTGGCGCCCAAGACGGCACGGCGCCTTCGCGCCGACGGCGGCGAGGAGGACGTGCCGCTGACCCATGTGCATGTCGGCGACCGGCTCCGGGTGCGGCCGGGCGAAAAGGTGCCGGTCGACGGCGTGGTCGAGGAGGGGCGGTCGAGCCTCGATGAATCGATGATCACCGGCGAGCCGATGCCGGTGGAGAAGCAGGCCGGGGACAAGGTCGTCGGCGCCACCATCAACGGCACGGGCAGCCTGGTGATGCGGGCGGAGAAGGTGGGCTCGGCGACCATGCTCTCGCAGATCGTGCAGATGGTGGCGCAGGCGCAGCGCTCGCGCGCCCCGATGCAGCGCATGGCCGATGCGGTCTCTTTCTGGTTCGTTCTCGCGGTTCTCGCCATCGCGCTCGCGACGCTGCTGGTCTGGGGCTTCGCCGGTCCCGAGCCGCGCTGGACCTATGCGGTGCTGAACGCGGTGGCGGTGCTGATCATCGCCTGCCCCTGCGCGCTGGGCCTCGCCACCCCGATGTCGATCATGGTCGCGACCGGCAAGGGCGCCACCTCGGGCATCCTGTTCCGCGACGCGGAGGCGATCGAATCCTTGCGCACCATCGACACGCTGATCGTCGACAAGACCGGAACGCTCACCCTGGGCAAGCCCGCCTTCCACAGCGCGGTCGCGGGCCCGGGCTTCGGCGAGGACGACGTGCTGCGCTATGCGGCGAGCCTCGACCAGGGCAGCGAGCATCCGCTGGCCGACGCGATCGTGGCCGAAGCGCAGCGGCGCGGCCTTGCGCTCGGCAAGCCCGAGGATTTCGAATCGGCGACCGGCATCGGCGTTCGCGGCCGGGTCGACGGCAAGAAGGTCGCCGTCGGCAACACGGTGCTCATGCAGCAGCAGGGCGTCGACACGGCGCCCTTGCGCGAGGCGGCCGAGGCGCGCCGCGCCGAAGGCGCTTCGGTCATGTTCGTCGCGGTGGAGGGGAAGCCGGCAGGCCTGGTGGCGGCAGCCGATCCGATCAAGGACACGTCGCTGGAGGCCATCCGGCAGCTTCACGAGGCCGGGATCCGGGTGGTGATGGCCACGGGCGACGGGCTCACCACGGCGCGAGCCGTGGCGCAGCGGCTCGGCATCGACGAGGTCCATGGCGAGGTGCGGCCGCAGGACAAGGTCGACCTGGTGGCCAAGCTCCAGGCCGCGGGGCGGCGCGTCGCCATGGCGGGCGACGGCATCAACGACGCGCCGGCGCTGGCCCGGGCGACGGTCGGCATCGCGATGGGAACCGGAACCGACGTGGCGATGAACAGCGGCCATGTCACGCTGGTCAAAGGCGATCTGCGCGGCATCGCGCGGGCGCGACAGCTCTCGCAGGCAACCGTCGCCAACATGAAGCAGAACCTGGTCTTCGCGCTGATCTACAACGCGCTGGGCGTGCCGGTGGCGGCCGGGGTGCTCTACCCCGCCTTCGGTCTTCTGCTGTCGCCGCTCTTTGCGGCTGCGGCCATGAGCCTCAGCTCGGTCTCGGTTGTGACGAACGCGCTTCGGCTGCGTCGCGTCTGACATGGCGGCTGGCCCTTGGCGGGCGGCCCGCGGGAGCCGCTTCCATACGGGCGCTTGGCAAATATTCCTGTACGCGAATATGATTTGCGCAGGGGTATTTCATCGTGCCGGGTGAGACTCCCGAACATTAAAGCCTAGCCGGTTTTCGGACCTCCCTTTGCGGAGGCTTCCGCCAGTCATTCGTCGAACCTGGACCCGCGGGCGCAGGTCGGGGATGCGATATTGATGAGCAACAGGATTGCCTATCGGCCCGAGATCGAGGGGCTCCGGGCCATCGCTGTCGTGCCGGTGATCCTCCTGCATGCCGGCTTCACGACGTTCAGCGGCGGTTATGTCGGCGTCGACGTCTTCTTCGTCATCAGCGGCTATCTGATCACCTCGATCATCCAGCGCGAGATCGAGGCCGGCGGGTTCAGCTTCACCGGCTTCTATGAGCGCAGGGCTCGGCGCATCCTGCCGGCCCTGTTCTTCATGATCCTTTGCTGCCTGCCTTTTGCCTGGGCGTGGCTGAGCCCGCCGGATTTCGAGACATTCTCGGCCAGTGTCGTTTCGGTCTGCCTGTTCGTCTCGAATATCTTCTTCTGGCGCCAAACCGGATATTTCGACACGGCGAGCGAGTTCAAGCCGCTGCTTCATACCTGGAGCCTTGCGGTCGAGGAGCAGCTCTATCTGCTCTGGCCGATCGGCCTCATCCTTCTGCATCGATACGGGCGCCGATGGCGGGTCATCGCGCTCTGTACCGTGGCAGCTGCGAGCCTGGCGGCGGGCGAATACCTGTCCTGGCACCATGCGAGCTTCGCCTTCTTCTGGGCGCCTACGAGGGTTTGGGAATTCACCGCCGGCGCCTTGTGCGCGGGTCTGCGCCTATCGCCCAGCCGGCTTTGGGGCGGCTTCTCATCGTCCGCCGGCATCCTGGCGCTGGCCTGCGCGCTCATGCTGTTCGACGACAAGACGAGAGTGACGGGCGTGGCCGGCCTTCTTCCGGTGCTGGGAACGGGCGCCATCCTGCTGGGCGCGTCGAAAGACACCTGGGTCCACGGTGTGCTCGCGTCCCGCGCCTTTGTCGGGGTCGGACGGATCAGCTACGGCGCCTATCTGTTCCATCAACCCGTCTTGGCCCTCGCTCGTTATCGGCTTGGCGCCGACCTGACCCCGCTCCAGGCATGCGGCTCGATCGGCCTGACGCTTCTGCTGGCGCTGGTCACCTGGCGATGGATCGAGCAACCGTGGCGACGGCGCGATCTCTCCTGGGCCCGGTCCTCGCGGCGGTTCTCGATCGGCGCGCTGACGGCCGCCTGGGCGCTGATGGCCTTTGGTCTGGCCTACAGTCCAGCCGGCGGGTTGGCCCATACTGCGGCCGACCTCGGCGAACGCGTCCGGATCAATTTCGGCCTCGATCGCGACTGCGACGGCGAACTGACCTTCTCACCCAAATGCCAGACCGGCGACGACCCCGTGGTGCTTCTCTGGGGCGACAGCGTTGCGATGCATCTGGCCGACGCGATTACAGCATCGAACGGAGCACCGGCCTTGATCCAGATGACGAGGACCGGCTGCGCTCCGCTGTCGGGTCTGGCGTCGGCTGGCGAGAACCGCGGTGTCGATTGCATCCGGCAGAACGAGCGAATCCTCGACTGGCTCCGCTCGCATCCGGCGGTCGAGTATGTCGTGCTGTCGTCGTCGATCGACTATCTCCTGGATCCCAACCGCCGCGTCGTGAGCGACGAGGGCCAGCCCATCCCTGGAACGGAGCCGATGGTCCTGGCGGCGCTGGAGCGGACATTGACGGCCGTCCACGAACTCGGCAGGCATGTCGTCGTCGTGTCGCCGATGCCGCAGAACGGCAGCGACATCGGCGGCTGCCTGGTGCGCGCCCTCGCCAACGGGGACGATCCTGCTGGCTGCAATTTCGAGACCTCGAGCTATTCGCTGGGTACGATCCTGTCCTACCAATTGCTCCGGAAGCTCGAGACGAGATGGCCGGTCATCTGGCTGAACCGGCTCATCTGCAAGGAGAGCAAATGCCCGGCCTATGAAGATGGCGTCATCATCTATCGGGATGCCGCGCATCTCAGCCATGAAGGGTCGGCCTATCTGGGCCGGCAGGCGGGTTTCTGGAATCTAATCCGGGATCGGGCCGAATGAAGGGCAAGCCGGTTCAAGCGGTGGAATCTTCTTGCCGTGTCTCGCGCGCTCAGGAGCGCTGGCGTCCGCTGCGGTCGGGGGTGCCTTCGCCCGTGACGGGAACCCAGCTCGGCGGGTCGCTGGCGGGGAAACTGTCCCTCGAATCCTGCTCGACCGGGTCTTCCTTCGGCTCGGCGGGCTTCGCCGGCGATCGGTTTGGCTTCTTTCCCGGCTTTGCAGGTTTGTGCTGGGTCATGAATTCAATGTGAGGTGGCCAAGCCGAAAGACAAGGCGGGGATCACGCGGCACTCCAACAAGACGCCGATGCCATGGAAATGTTCCCTTTTTCAGCGCGAAGCGGGGATGACCGGCGCCATTTGGGCCTGGACCGACGAATTCGCATCCAGCAACCGCTCGAAACCGGCGGCGATCCGGCCAATCCGGCCCAGCAGGGCGAACTGGCGCGTCTCGGCGGCCTTGGCGAACTGCTCCAGGAAGGAGGTCAGGTCGTGGGGCGCCTGCGGGAAGGGAACCAGCTGGATCGGCGTGTCCGGGGCCAGGCCCGCCGCCCGGCGCGCCTCCGCGATCGCGACCGAGAGCCCGCCCAGCTTGTCGACCAGGCCGTTCTGCGCCGCGTCGGCGCCGCTCCAGACCTGCCCTTTGGCCACCTGCTCGACGGCATCGGCACCGAGCTTGCGGCCGGCGCCGACCTTGGTGACGAAATCCTGATAGATCGTGTCCAGCGAGGCTTGGAGATGGTTCCAGCCGGCAAAGCTGTAGTCGCGATTGGCGCTGTCCATGTCGGCATTGGCGCCGGCCTGCACGCCATCGAAGGTGACACCGAGCTTGGTCCAGAGCTCGCTCAGCACGAACTTGCCGCCGAAGACGCCGATCGAGCCGGTGATGGTGGTGGGCTCGGCGACGATCACGGCGGCCGGTGCCGCCACGAAATAGCCGCCCGATGCGGCCACGCCGCTCATCGAGACCACGACCGGCTTGCCTTCCTCGCGCGCCCGCGCCACCTCGCGCCAGATCGTGTCGGCCGCGACATAGGAGCCGCCGGGGCTGTCGATACGGAACAGGATGGCCTTGACGGCGGGATCCTCGCGGGCCGAGCGCAGCGCTTCGGAGACGGTCTGGGCGTCCATGACGACATCGCCGAAGGGGCTGCCGTCCGCGGCGAGCTGGATCGGACCCAGCCCGTGGATCAGGGCGATCTGCGGCGCGTCCTTGGGCGGCTTCACCATCGCGGCATAGTCGGCAAGCGCATAGCGCTTGGCGCCGGCCGCGCGCCGATCGAGCTCCGTCTCGAACTCGTCGCGATAGGCGAGCCGGTCGACCAGCTTGGCCTTGAGCGCGTCGGCCGCCAGGAACGGGCCTTGGTCGATCAGGGCGCGCGCCGCCTCCTCGTCGCCGCCGATCCGCGCCGCGACGGCTTGCGCCAGCGCGGTCGACATCGAATTGACCAGCTGCTGCAGATTCTCGCGCTGCGGGGCGGGCATGGAATTCGAGGTCAGGCTGTCGATGGCACCCTTGTATTCCTT
Source organism: Hypericibacter adhaerens (assembly GCF_008728835.1). Taxonomy (GTDB): domain Bacteria; phylum Pseudomonadota; class Alphaproteobacteria; order Dongiales; family Dongiaceae; genus Hypericibacter; species Hypericibacter adhaerens. Next base: position 4,198,938 of record NZ_CP042582.1, on the reverse strand, counting down.
GCGCCGATCCATCTGGACCGAGACGCCGATCCAGTCGAGCGCGTCGCGGAAGAAAGGGGTCTCGAGGCGCAGCCCGGTCAATCCGACATCGCCCGAGGGCTGCAGCCAGATCTCGTCGGCACCGGTCGCCAGCAGATAGTGACTGTTGCCGTTGCCGGCCTCGCCGAAGCTTTCGGCGAAGGCGAGAATGAACTTGCCCTGGGCGCGGAAGGCGGTCAGGGCATCGCGGATCTCCTGGGCGCGGGCGAGCGGCAGGTCGCCGGTGCCAAGCTTCAGCGCCAGGCCCTTGATGCGGGCGTCATGGCTGGCGGCCTCGAGGCCCAGCACCAGATCCGGCATGGTGATGCCCCGGGTGAAGCCGGCCAGGGCGAAGGGATCGGCGTCGTTGCTCTCGTTCACGCCGTCGCTGAGGTCGAGGGTCAGCAGCGTCTGCTCCGGCACCGGCTCGATGCGGTTGGAGAGATCGCGCCAGACGGAACCGGCGAGGAGGACGGCGGCAATGACCAGCAAGCCAATGCCCGCCAGGGCGCCGATGAGGATGCGCCCGATCCAGCGGAAGAATCCCATGCGCCATCCTTGCCGCTTTCGCGCATGGGCAGCAAGAGCCTAGCCGTCGTCCTCTGCCGCCATCGGCGGAGTTTGACCCGATGATCGAGGGCAGGGGGCCGGGCGGCTATCGAAGGGTGGCAGTGGCGGACGAGTCGAATTAGGTTGTCGCGCGCATGTCACGAACCGGACATAGACCCAGGAAGACTCCCTTCGCCGTCCGCCAAGCCGAGATCGCCGTGGAGCGGATCGGCGGGCAGGGGGATGGCGTGGGATCGCTCGACGGCCGTCCTGTCTATGTGCCGGCGACGGTTCCCGGCGACCGGCTGTCGGTCCGGATCGTGAGCACCAAGGGCGACGGGCTTGCGGGCGAGGCGATCGAGCTGCTGGCGGCGGGGCCTGACCGGGTCGAGCCGCCCTGTCCGCATTTCGGCCCCTGCGGGGGCTGCGCGCTGCAGCAGCTGCGCGACGAGACCTACGCCGAATGGAAGGCAGGGCTGCTGAGGGAGGCGCTGGCCAAGCGCGGCCTGCGCGAGACGGTCCTGAAGCCCCTGGCGCGCGTGGCGCCGGGGTCGCGGCGCCGCGTCCGGTTCGCGGCCGGCACGCGCGGCAGGCAGGTCACCTTCGGCTTCCACCAGCGCGACAGCCACGCGGTCGTGGATATCGAGCATTGCCTGCTGCTGCTTCCGGCGCTGGATCGGTTGATCGGGCCGCTGCGGTCGGGCCTCGAGGGCATGCTGGCACCGGGCGGTCATGCCGCGCTCGAGGCAACGACGACCGAGGCCGGAATCGATCTGTTGATTGAGCAGCCAGGAAACCCGCCCGACACGGCGATGCGGACGCGGCTGGCGGCGCTGGCCGATCGGCTCGATCTGGCGCGCGTGAGCTGGGGCCGTCCCGCCGAGCTGCCGGAACCCATCATCCTGCGCCGTCCGCCGGCGATCACCTTTGGCGGCGTTGCGGTGGCGCTGCCGCCGGGCGCCTTCCTGCAGCCGAGCCGCGAAGGCGAGGCGCTGCTCCTGGCCGAAGCGCAGGCGGCGCTCGAGGGGGCGGAGCGCATCGCCGATCTCTTCGCCGGCTGCGGCAGCTTCAGCCTGCCGCTGTCGAAAGCGGCCAAGGTCCATGCGGTCGAGGGCGACAAAGCGGCGACCGATGCGCTGCAGGCGGCGGTCAAGCGCGCCAATATCGGCCATCGTCTGACGGTCGAACGGCGCGATCTCGAGCGCGCGGCGCTGCAGCCCGTCGAGCTCAAACGCTTCGACGCGCTCCTGTTCGATCCGCCGCGGAGCGGCGCCAAGGCGCAGGCCGAAGCCCTCGCGCGCGGCGGCCCGCCGCTCGTGGTCGCCGTCTCCTGCAGCCCCGCCAGCTTCGCGCGCGACGCGCGCATCCTCGTCGACGGTGGCTATCGCCTCGACTGGGCCCGGCCGGTCGACCAGTTCCCCTGGTCGGCGCATCTCGAGATCGTGGCGCGGTTCAGCCGCTAGCCTGGATGGCCAGCACGGCCAGGTGGATCGCGGCACCGGCGGCGATGGCGAGAGCGGAGGCGAGGCCCAGCCACCAGGCGAAGCCCGATTTGCCCAGCACCGCCGCATAGACGGCCTTGGCGACGGTGTTGGCGATCACGCCCGCCGACAGCGCCAAGAACCCCGTGTCGGCCGCGAGCCCCTGCTTCAGCAGGCCCCCCACCGTCACGGTCACCGCGTCGACATCGGCGAGACCCGAGAGGCCCGAGACGATGAAGAGGCCCCCGGCGCCGAAGACCGCCGAGGCCGCGCGCGACAGGAAGGCGACCACCACGAGAAGCAGGGTCAGCTTGAGCACGGACATCAGGTCGAATGGATTCTCGCCCGGCGGCGGTTCCGCCGTTCCGCCCTGGCCGCGGGCGAGAAGGAAGGCGGCGGCGATGAAAACCGCCGCGCCGGCGACCAGGGGCGGCACCATCGACGTCATGATCGCCGGTGCAAGCCCGGCCGCGAGGGCCGCCGTGCGCAGATAGGAGACGGCGCCGGCCGCGGCCGCGCCCGCCGCCAGCGGCCTGATCTCGTTGCCAGCCAGGGATTTGCGCGCATTCGACACGGTCAGGGCCGTCGAGGAGACGATGCCGCCGATGGCACCGGCCACCACCTCGCCGCGCGACGCGCCCAGCGCCTTGACCGCGACATAGCCCACGAAGGAGATCGCGGCGAGCAGCACCACCAGCGTCCAGGTCTTTGCCGGCGAGATGCCGCCATAGGGACCGATCGGCTCGTCGGGCACGAGCGGAAGGATGACGAAGGTCATGCCGAGCAGCACGATGGCGGAACGCAGCTCGGGCCAGGTGAGCGTCTTCAGGAAGCGATGCAGCATCTCGCGCGAGGCCAGGATCGCGACCAGCGCGACGCCGCCAGCGGCCGCGACCTGCATCTCGCCCATGACGGCCATCGTGCCCAGCAGGAAGGTCAGCAGCGCGGCGATCACGGTGGTGACGCTGAAATCGCGGTCGATCTCGGATTCCCTGGCCTTGAACCAGGCGAAGACGATGGCAAAGGCGATGAAGGCGCCGACGGTGACCAGGCCCGTGGGGCCGCCATGGTCGGCGACGGCACCCTCCAGGAGGCCCACGGCGCCGCCGAGCATGCCGATGAGGGAGAAGGTGCGGATTCCGGCCGTGCGGCTGCCGCCGGGCTCGTCCCGCTCGCGCCAATGCCGCTCGACGCCGACGATCACGCCGATCGCGATGGCGACGCCCAGCCGGTAGAACAGCTCGATGTCGTCGGAGAAGAGCACGATGCCTCCATCGTCATGCCGACGAATGTCGCGCAACGCGCGCTCATCGCCCGTCACCCCCGCGAAAGCGGGGCCTAACGTCAAGCTTGTGACGCTGGATCAAGATGGATCCCCGCTTTCGCGGGGGATGACGGGAAAAGAATGGATGACTGTCGCCACCTTGACCCCTCAGCCTCCCACCTGCCCCCGATGACGCAGGAGGTGATCCGCGAGCACGCAGGCCATCATGGCTTCGCCGACAGGGACCGCGCGGATGCCGACGCAAGGATCGTGGCGGCCCCGGGTCGAAACATCGACCTCCCTTCCATCGGTCGTGACCGAATGGCGCGGCGTCAGGATCGAGCTGGTCGGCTTGACGGCGAAGCGGACCACGATGTCCTGGCCTGTGGAGATGCCGCCCAGGATGCCGCCGGCCTGGTTCGACCGGAACGCGACCTTGCCGCCTTCCATCGTCATCTCGTCGGCATTGCTTTCGCCGGAGAGGGCGGCGGCCGCGAAGCCGGCGCCGATCTCGACGCCCTTGACCGCGTTAACGCTCATCATCGCCGAGGCCAGGTCCGCGTCGAGCTTGCCATAGATCGGCGCGCCGAGGCCCGCCGGAACACCTGACGCGATCACTTCGATAACCGCGCCGGTCGAGGACCCGGCCTTGCGCACGGCGTCGAGCTCGGTTTCCCAGATCGGTACGGTCTCGGGGTCGGGGCACCAGAACGGATTCTGCTCGACCGCCTCCCAGCGCCAGCGGTTGCGGTCGATCGGCTGGCGGCCGATCTGGACGAGCGCACCGCGAATGACGACCGACGGGCCCAGGATATGGGCGAGAACCTTGCGTGCGATGGCGCCGGCGGCGACGCGGCTCGCGGTCTCGCGCGCCGAGGAACGTCCGCCGCCGCGATGGTCGCGGATGCCGTATTTGGCCCAGTAGGTGTAGTCGGCATGGCCGGGCCGGAACCTGTCCTTGATCTCGCTGTAATCCTTGGAACGCTGGTCCTCGTTCTCGATCATCAGGCTGATCGGCGTGCCGGTGGTGACGCCCTCGAACACGCCGGAGAGGATGCGCACCGTGTCGGATTCTCGCCGTTGCGTCGTGAAGCGCGACTGGCCGGGCTTGCGCCGCTCGAGCCAATGCTGGATGTCGGGCTCGGCGAGCGGGATCAGCGGCGGCGTGCCGTCGACCACGCAGCCGATGGCGGGCCCATGGCTCTCCCCCCAGGTGGTGAAGCGGAAGAGCTGGCCGAAGCTGTTGAAGGACATGTCAGGGCGGGCTTCAGGACTTCACGTCGAAGTTCTGAAGCATCTGGGCGAGCTCGGGCGCGGATTCGGTCCGCAGCATGCCGACCAGGTGATAGCCGCTGTCGACATGATGCACCTCGCCCGTCACGCCGGAGGAGAGATCGGAGAGGAGATAGAGCCCGGCACCGCCGACCTGCTCGGTCGTGACGTTGCGTTTCAGGGGCGAGTTCAGCTCGTTCCATCTGAGGATGTAGCGGAAGTCGCCGATACCCGAGGCCGCCAGCGTCTTGATCGGGCCGGCCGAGATGGCATTGACGCGGATATTCTGCTCCCCGAGATCGGCCGCGAGATAGCGCACGCTGGCCTCGAGTGCCGCCTTGGCGACGCCCATCACGTTGTAATGCGGCATGACACGCTCGGCGCCGTAATAGGAGAGGGTGAGCAGGCTGCCGCCGTTCTTCATCAGCGGCACGGCGCGCTGGGCGACAGCGGTGAAGGAGTAGCAGGAGATGTCGAGCGTGAGGGCGAAGTTGGCGCGGCTGGTCGAAAGATACTTGCCCTTGAGCTCGTCCTTGTCGGAGAAGGCGATGGCATGCACCACGAAATCGAGCCCGCCCCAGCTCTTCTCCACCTCGGCGAAGGCGCTGTCGATGCTGGCGTCCGTCGAGACGTCGCAGGGCACCACCAGCTTGGCGCCGATCGAGGCCGCCAGCGGCCGCACGCGCTTCTCGAGGGCCTCGCCTTGATAGGTGAAGGCGAGCTCGGCGCCCTGGTCGGCCACGGCGCGGGCAATGCCCCAGGCGATCGACCGGTCGTTCGCGACCCCCATGATCAGGCCGCGCTTGCCGGCCATCACGCCCTTGGAGCCCGTCATTCATTCACCCGTGATTGAAATCTTTCGATGGCGGCCCGGAACCGGGCCTAAGAGGGCATCCTACACGAAGGGCGGAGTCGTTCATAGCGACAGAAACCCTGCCACGCCAGAGGGTTAAGGGTGTTCTGTAATCATCTCCCGCAAGGCGGGGAAGGGCGAGGGAGGGGGCCGCCCGGTCCCTCAGCCCTCGATCTCGCCGTCCGGCAAGGCCAGATAGATCAGCACGCCGAGGATGGTGATGAAGAAGCGGAAGGCGGATTCGATGCCGTTCCACTGGCTCGACATCCACATCCCGAACCATTCGCCGCCGACCGTCATGAAGCCCACCTGCCAGAGCAGGAAGCCCAGGGTCAGGCCCACGATCGCGACCGCTTTGCCCCGGTTGAAGTCGTGCGCCGGGGCGCGGCGGAGGCGCCAGAGCCGCAGCGCGCCCCAGGCGCAGAGGATGCCGGTCAGGGCCTCGGCCGCGATGATGGCGGCATAGCCCGCCCGCTGCAGGGCCGGCGAGGTGATCGCGCGGTACTTGATCGTCGAGCCGGGGAAGATCGTGTCCATCATGAAGACATGCTGGACGAAGGCGAGATTGCTGCCGTAGTCGGTCACATTGCCGAAGGCGACCAGCAGCGCGAAGAGCGCGACGGCGGCGACGAGCGCGATCTTGGAGAGGCGCAGGGCGGGCATGGAGGCTCCCATCGGATTTGTAGTCGCCATGATAGCGGATCGCGCCGGCCCTCCCCCATCCCCCTCCCTCTTCCCGCAAGGGGAGGGGCGAGATGTTTGTTGTTCCAGCTCCCTCCCCTTGCGGGAGGGGGTAGGGGGAGGGGTCGCTTCAAGAGGAGACGAAGTATCGATCGAAGATCGTGTTGCCGCTGGAAGCAGAGCGAAGCGATCTCGTCGGCTATGAAGCGTCCAGCGCCAGGCCACCGGGCGCGGTCCCCATGCTCCTACGAAGCAGGCGCTGGCCGTCGAGACGGGATGATGGCGGCAATTCTGAAGCCGAGCAGGGGCCGGATCAAGCGGCCGGCCGATATCCTGCTCCGGTTGCGCCCCGGCCCCATCTGCCCGACACTGTCCCTCCAAGCGGGGAACCCACCCATGACCCAGGCCACCGTCCTGACCGATCGCTTCGATCGGGCGCTGCTCTATGCCACCCATGTCCATGGTGGCCAAGTGCGGAAGGGCACCGGCACGCTCTATGTCGCCCACCTGCTCGCGGTGGCGGCGACCGTGCTGGAGTACGGCGGCGGCGAGGACCTCGCCATCGCCGGCCTGCTTCATGACAGCGCCGAGGACCAGGGCGGCAAGGCACGGCTCGATGACGTGCGCAACCGCTTCGGTCCGCGCGTCGCCCGCATCGTCGAGGCCTGCTCTGACAGCCTCGCAGACACCGCTGCGGGCGAGCGCAAGGCCGGCTGGGAGGAGCGCAAGCGAAAATATATCGCTCACCTGGAGAAGGCCGGCGAGGACGTGCTGCGCGTCTCGCTCGCCGACAAGGTCCACAACGCCCGCGCCATCCTGCGCGATCTGAGGAAGTCCGAGATCGGCGCGGAGATATGGAAGCGCTTCGGCCAGCCGAAGGAGCGGACGCTCTGGTATTACGAGAGCCTGGCCGAGGTGTTCAAACGGAGGCTGCCGGGGCAACTCGCGGAGGAGCTGGCCGAGATCGTGGCGGTGCTGAAGGCGGAATGAGAGCGTGGTGGCTCAAGGGGACAGGCTTGGATTGAATAAGTTAGGGCGGGGAACGGGTTCCATTTCATTGCTGTCGCGCTGTTGATTGAGGGGGGTCGATGAAATATTTCGCATATGAGAACTGGCGCGCTCATGGTCACACTACGAAAGTTCATCGGCACGATTGCCCGTTCTGCAATGAAGGTCAGGGAGTCGCCGGCGGAACACGGCGTGACAATGGGCAATGGATTGCACTTGGCGAGTTTCAACGACAAGAGGCGGCTCTGGAGGCAGCGCGCAGACGAGTGACTCAAGGTACTGTGCGGCTATGCAGCGCATGCTCTCGCTAGAGCGTCGAACCATCTCCCCTGCTTGATTACTGACCTGCCACGGGGCCTTCGCGTGCGGAATCTCTTCGATCAGTATTCGCGGCCCGAGAATCGCGTGACTCCTGCACTGATGACGACCTTGAACGAGACCGGCGACTGCTTCGGTCGTTCCTGAAGGACATCGCGGCTGCTGTTCCTGAAATATTTCGACGCACTGGGGCGGGGCCGTTATCCCAGGAAAACCGGGTTGCTGGTATAACCTCCCCCGGCTGCCAAAAGAGCGCCCCGTTGCGGATTTTCCGCCCTTAACTCCCGAAAAATCCCCTTTTAGGTTCCTTATCCCGGGAAAAATCCCTATTCTGCCACCCGGGAGGCCCCTTAATGGCCGGATTATCCTCTGCCGGAACCTGGGACGGGATGCCGGAGGCCTTCGTCTCCGGTGCGGCCATGACCCGTGCCGTCTCGCGGGCGGCCCGGGCCGGCCGGCTGCGCAAGCTTGCCTCCCGTCTCTATACCCGCAATTTGACCGATCCGCCCGAGGCCGTGGTCCGTCGCAACCTCTGGCCCATCGTCGCGAGCTTCTTTCCCGGTGCGCTCATCGCCGACCGGACCGCGCTCGAGAACGCCCCCGCCACAGACGGCTCCGTCTGCCTGATCGCCGGTAGCGACAGGACGATCGTCCTGCCGGGCGTCACGCTGCGCGCGCGGCGCGGCTCGGGTCCCTTGCCGTCCGACAGGGATTTCATCGCCGGCCTGCACCTCGGCTCGACGGCGCGCGCCTTCCTCGAGAATCTGCGGCCCTCGCGCGCGCGCGGCGGCTTGGTCGCGCGCACGCTCGGCCGGCGCGCGCTCGAGGAGCGGCTCGACAGCCTGATCCGCCGCGAGGGTGAGGCGGCGGCCAATCGCCTGCGCGACGAGGCACGCGCAATCGCCCCCACTCTCGGCTTGGAGCAGGAGGCCGTCGCGCTCGATGCGATGATTGGTGCCCTTCTCGGTACCCGCGAGGCCAGGCTAAGCGCGCCCGCAGCGCTCGCCCGCCGGCAGGGCCGGCCCTACGACCCAGACCGGCTGGTGCTGTTCGAAGCGCTGCACGCGTCTTTGCGAGCTTGGCCGCCGCTGGTGCGCCCAGCGCCGGCGCGCGATCCCGAAGGCGCCGCCACGCTCGCCTTCTTCGAGGCCTACTTCTCCAACTTCATCGAGGGCACGGAGTTTGCCGTCGGGGAGGCGGCCGACATCGTCTTTCGCGGTGTGATCCCGCAGGAACGACCGCAGGACGCCCACGACATCCTCGACACCTGGCGCGTTGTCTCAGACGCGCAGGAGATGCGGCGGACACCAAACGACGCCAAAATATTCACCCAGCTGCTTTCAGCACGCCATGCGGCGATCATGGCGGGCCGTCCCGACACGCGGCCCGGCGAGTTCAAGCGGCTGGGAAACCGCGCCGGCGCGACGGTCTTCGTCGCTCCCGATCTGGTCCGGGGCACACTGGCGCAGGGCTTCGATCTCTGCCGCAGCCTTGAGGCGCCGTTCCATCGTGCCGTGTTCATGATGGCCCTGGTCGCGGAGGTTCACCCCTTCGCGGACGGCAATGGCCGGACCGCGCGGATCATGATGAACGCCGAGCTCGTCGCTGCCGGCGAGGAGCGCATCGTGATCCCGACGGTCTATCGCGCGAATTATCTCTCGGCCTTGAAGGCGCTGTCGCAGAGCGGGCTGACGGAGCCGCTGATCCGCATGCTGGATTACGCGCAGCGCTGGACCGCCGCGATCGGTTGGCGCGGGCTCGACGAAACCCGCCGCGAGCTCGAAGCCTGCAACGCCTTCCTCGATTCCGGTCAGGCGGAAGCGGAAGGGAAGCGGCTGCGGATGCCCGGGCCGTGAGGCTGCCGGCTTCCGGCCGTCGACAGACCCCGTCCGATGCGGGATGATCATCCAGGCGCGCTATGGACCCGCAACCCATCGAGCTGCATATCCGGTCGGTCGAGCAGTTGTTCAACCCGCTCGATCATTCGCCCTTGCCCGAGCGCGATCTCGACGAGGAGGCCGAGCATTACATCGTCGGCGCGGCGCGCGAGCTCGACAAGCGCCGGCCTTTCGTCATCGTCCTGCATCTGCCCGAGCGGGCGGCGAAGCATCGGACCGCGCGGGACATCCCCGAGGGACTGCATCATTATTTCCGCTATCGCTCGGAGCAGGCGGCGCTCGATCTGCGCGAGCTGTTCCGCCTCGGGCGATGGTCGCTCTCCATCGGGCTCTGCGTGCTGGTCGCGGCGGTGCTGGTCAACCAGGCCGTGCGGCTCTATCTGCCCGACTCCGCCATCGGCAACCTGATCGCCGAAGGCTTCTTCATCCTCGGCTGGGTCGCAAACTGGCGGCCGCTCGAGATCTTCCTCTATGACTGGTGGCCGATCCGGCGGAAGCGGAACCTCCTCGCCAAGCTGGCCGCCACCCCCGTCGAGCTCCGGTTCGAGGCGGAGGAGGGGATGACAGCGCCGGAGGGGGTGGTGAAGAAAGAGGGCATGGCGGGGGTGTAGGCAAATCCTGAAAATTGCCTACAAAAGTCCGGCGGGCAGAGACGAAGGAAGACGCCGGGTGCCGGGCTAATCGTCGGTCTTGCCGCCGCCCAGGATCTGCGCGATCTCGGCGCGGCAATCCGGCGAGGCCTGCTCGATCGCCTGTTCCAGGGCCGCGAGCTTGTCGCGGAGCTGGTAGATCTGGTCGAGGAGATTGAGCACGACCGGGATCGCCTCGTCGCCGATCTCGAGCTCCTGGGTGAGCTCGGCGATGAGGCGCAGCCTGGCCAGATCGAGATCGTCGAAATGCCAGGCGCCGCCTTCGCTCTCCGGCAGCACCCAGTGCTGCTCGACCCAGCTCGTCACGGCGGCGCGATCGACGCCGATCTCGGCCACCACTTGCTCCAGCGTCCAGCGGGTCATTCGCGCACCCGATAAGGATTTTCCTTGGCCCAGCGCTCGACCATCTCGGCCAGCTTGTCGTCGCTCTTGGGCGGCAGCACCACCTTGAGCCGGACATACTGGTCGCCGCGCTGGCGCGTCTTCTGGTCGACCACGCCCTTGCCCTTGAGGCGCAGCACCGTGCCGGTGTTGGAGCCCTTCGGCACCGTCACCGTGACGCGGCCGTCGATGGTCGGTACCTCGATCGAGCCGCCGAGAACGGCTTCCTGCAGCGTCACCGGCACTTCGATATGGATGTCGTCGCCCTCGCGCCGGAAGGTCGGATGCGCCTTGACCTTGATCTCGACATAGGCGTCGCCGGCCCCGCCATCGCCGAACCCCGGCAGGCCCTGGCCCTTGAGGCGCAAGGTCTGGCCGTCCTTGGTGCCGGGCGGGATGTTGAAATCGATCACCTTGCCGTCGGTCAGCGTGAGCCGCTTCTTGGCGCCCAGCGCCGCCTCGAGGAACTCCACCGGCGCTACATAGGACACGTCGGCGCCGCGCATCCGCACGGTCTGGCCGCCCGCATAGCCGCGCGCGCCGGCACCGCCGCCGCGCGGGCCGTCGCCGAACAGGTTGGCGAACCAGTCCTCGCTCAGCTCCTCCTCACCCAGGCCGAAGCTGTTGTCGGCACCGCCGCGATACTTGCCGCCGCGCCCGCCTTCGTAGGAGCGCCAATAGCTCTGGCGCGGCTTCTCGGCGCCGCTCGAATCGATCTCGCCGGCATCGAAACGCCGCCGCTTCTCCGGATCGCCCAGCAGGTCATAGGCCGCCGCGACCTCCTTGAACTGCGCCTCGACCTTCTTGTTGCCGGGGTTCAGGTCGGGATGCAGCTTCTTGGCGAGCTTGCGGTAGGCCTGCTTGATCTCGTCGGCGCTGGCGCTGCGCCCGACGCCCAAGACCTCATAAGGATCGCGCATGGGTTCAGGCCCTCGCCATAGCGGACCGGCGGCCGTTCACGCCCGGCGAAGCCGGGGCTGTCCGCGATTCCTGGAGATGAGAGGCGTTTGCAAAGGTCATGCGCATGGATGCGATCCTAATGCACCGGGCCCCGTCGCGCCCAGCGTTCCGGACCGGGCAGGCGGTCTGAACCTCGAATTGGGAATGGCTGGTCTTCCGGCGGGACACGATGCGACCCGTGAAAAATGGGCAGAGTTCGGGCAAATTCAACCGCCTGACCAAAGCCGCCTGCCATGCGACCCCATCCCGCAAGGACTGCCATGAGCGAACGTTCCTTTGCCGAGCCCTTCGCGTTGTTCCAGCGCTGGTTTGCCGAGGCGAATGCCCGCGAACCCGAGGATCCCAACGCCATGGCCCTGGCGACCGTCGGCGCCGACGGCCAACCCAGCTTGCGGATGGTGCTGCTCAAGGAGGCCGACGAGCGCGGCTTCACCTTCTACACCAACTATGAGAGCCGAAAGGGCCAGCAGATCCTGGCGAACCCGAAGGCGGCCCTCTGCTTCCACTGGAAGTCGCTGCGCCGGTCGGTCCGGGTCGAGGGCCCGGTCGAGCAGGTCGGCGCGCAGGAGGCCGACGCCTATTACGCGACCCGGCATCGCACCAGCCAGATCGGCGCCTGGGCGTCGCAGCAGTCGCGGCCGCTGACCGAGCGGCTGGAACTGGAGCGCCGCGTGGCCGAGTTCACCTTGAAGTTCGGCCTCGGTACCGTTCCGCGCCCGCCCTACTGGTCGGGTTTCCGGGTCGTGCCGCAGCGCATCGAGTTCTGGGAGGACCGGCCGTTTCGGCTCCATGACCGTCTCGTCTATCATCGCGAGGGCGAGGGCTGGCGCACGGAGAAGCTCTATCCCTGAGCGGCCCATCATGCCCCCGTCTTTCTGCCATCGCCGGACCTGATCCGGCGATCCAGGGGCCGAAGGACCGAATACCCGGATCAAGTCCGGGCCTGACAGGAACGGGTAAAGGCGAGCCTGCGGCCGTCCCCACAGCAGTTTTCCCTCGCGGGAAAGAAAACCAAGGACCCACTCCGCTTCATGTCCTCGTCCGACGCCACTGCAGGACTGTCCAACGGCCCGAAGCTGCCGCCTGAAGCGGCGCGGCTGATGCGCCTGGCAACCTACGCCTCGATGGCCACGGCGGTGATCCTGATCCTGGCCAAGGCCGTCGCCTATCTGCTGACCGACTCGGTCAGCATGCTCTCGACCCTGCTCGATTCGCTCCTGGATGCGGCCGCCTCGCTGGTCAACCTGCTCGCCGTGCGCCATGCGCTGACGCCGGCCGATCGTGAGCACCGTTTCGGCCACGGCAAGGCCGAGGCGCTGTCCGGCCTGGGCCAGTCGGCCTTCATCGCCGGCTCGGCATTGTTCCTGTTCTTCGAATCGGCCGGGCGGCTGGTGACGCCGCAGCCGGTCGTCCATGGCGCCGTCGGGATCGGCGTGATGCTGTTCTCGATGGCGATGACGTTCGTGCTGGTGCTGTTCCAGCGCTCCGTCATCCGCCGCACCGGCTCGATCGCGGTCTCGGCCGATTCCCTCCATTACGTGGGCGATATCGCGGCCAACCTGGCGGTGCTCGCAGCCCTCGTCCTGTCGAGCCAGTTCGGCTGGGAGCGGTCCGACCCGATCTTCGCGATCGGGGTGGCCTTCTACATCATCCTCACCGCCTGGCAGATCGCGCGCGGCTCGTTCGACATGCTGATGGATCGCGAAATGCCGGACGAAGAGCGCCAGCAGATCCGGGCGATCGTCATGGCCAATCCGAGGGTGCGCAACATGCACGATCTGCGCACGCGCCGATCGGGTCCCCACCGCTTCATCCAGTTCCATCTGGAGATGGATCCGGCGATGCGGCTGACCGAGGCGCATGAGCTGTCGGACGAGGTCGAGGCGGCGGTGCTGAAAGCGTTCCCGACCGCGGAGGTGATCATTCACGAGGACCCGGAAGGGGTGAACGAGGGGCGCAAGACGTTCGGGTGAAGGTGCGAATGCCTTCTCTCGCCTTCTTATCCCCTGGCCCTTGGTGGGGGTGGGGGAGCATCGCGATCTACGGTCACTTCCTTCCTAACCTCCCTCCAACAAGGGGGGAGGGACGATATCGAGGCGCGGCGACGGCGCCCGGAAACGCTTGATTTGCATCAAGGTAGGCCACGTGTGATCCTGTAGCCTGATGCGGTTCCGACGAGGAACCAGAGATCTATCATCGCTTTGGAAAGAGGGGCGGCTCATGACCAACATTGCCACGATCCTGGCGCTTGCCGATGGCGGCCAGTCGAGCGACAGCGTGCTGAAGACGGCGCTCGGCGTGGCGCGCCGATTCGAGGCCCATCTCGAGGTACTCCATCTCCGGGCCGATCCTTCGACCCTGGTGCCCATCGTGGGCGAGGGCATGTCGGGCGCGCTGGTCGAGCAGATGATCGAATCCATGACCCAGGCGGTCGAGACCCGCGCCAAGCGGGCCCGCGAGGCCTATGACCGGCTATCCGCCGAGGCGCCGGGCATCACCACTTGGCGCGAGGTGGTCGGGCCGGGGCCTGACAATATCGCGGCGGCGGGCCGCCTCACGGACCTCATCGTCATGGCGCGGCCCTCGGGCGAGGACAGCCTGACGCAGACGGCGCTGCTGGACGCTGCCATCTTCGATACCGGCCACCCGGTGCTGATGGTGCCGGCAGGCTATTCGGGTGCCACGGGCGACAATATCGTGATCGGCTGGAACGGCACGGCCCAGTCGGCCCGCGCCGTGGCGGTGGCGCTGCCGTTCCTGCGGCAGGCCAAGCAGGTGACGGTGCTGACGGTGGGCGACGAGGACAAGCCGGCGCCGGCGGCGGCGGTGGGCGCCTATCTGTCGCGCCACAAGATCAATGCCCAGGTGGTGCGGCTCGAGCTCGGCGGCGGGCCGATCGGCCGCGCCCTCCTCGACCGGATCGCCAGCCTCTCGGCCGACATGGTGGTGATGGGCGGCTATGGCCATAGCCGGCTCAAGGAGATGATCCTCGGCGGCACCACCCGCTACGTGCTGGCCAATGCGGCCCTACCGGTGCTGATGGCGCATTAGGCGCGATTTCTATTCCCTCTCCCGCTTGCGGGAGAAGGGCAGGGAGAGGGCTGCGCGGACCGAGCAGCCCTCTCCCCGACCCTCCCCCGCAGCGCGGGGGAGGGGATCATGGTAAAGTCGCGCCATGACCCAGGACCGCAAAACCATGATCCTGACCGGTGCCAGCCGCGGCATCGGTCATGCCACCGTCAAGCGCTTCAGCCAGGAAGGCTGGCGCATGATCACCTGCAGCCGCGAGGCGCCGCCCGAGGAGTGCAAGCGGGACCCGAACTGGGCCCAGCACATCACGGCCGACCTGGCGCAGGGCGAGGATCTCGAGCGCTTCGTCGCGCAAGCCAATGCGCTGCTGGGCGATGGGGGCGGGCTCACGGCGCTCATCAACAACGCGGCCATCTCGCCCAAGACGCCCTTCAAGGAGCGGCTCGGCTGCCTCAATGGCGACATCGCCGCCTGGCGCGACGTGTTCGAGCTCAACCTCTTCGTGCCGCTGCGCCTGGCGCGCGGCTTCGCCAAGGCGCTGCACAAGGGCAAGGGCTCGATCATCAACATCACCTCGATCGCCGGCCATGCGATCCATCCTTTCGCGGGCTCGGCCTACTCGACCTCGAAGGCGGCGCTCTCGGCGCTCACCCGCGAGATGGCGGTCGAGTTCGCGAGCCTCGGCGTGCGGGTGAACGCGGTGGCGCCGGGCGAGATCGAGACGGCGATGATCGGGCCGGAATACGAGGCGCTGATCCCGCGCATCCCGATGCACCGCATGGGCCGTCCCGAGGAGGTCGCCTCGGCCGTGTTCCGGCTCTGCACCGAGGATTTCGCCTATGTGACGGGAACCGAGATCTTCGTCACGGGCGGGCAGCATTTGTTTTGACGCAATGAATGTCCCCTCCCCCGTTTTCGGGGGAGGGCAAGGGAGGGGGCGGCTCGGTCGCTGACATCGCGTCATCCCCCTCCTTAATCCTCCCCCGAAGACGGGGGAGGAGACGATAGGCGTGCTACAACCGCTCCCGCAGCGCGTGGAACCAGGCGAGGCGGCTTCGCGTCTGGGCGATGTCGTGGTCGAGCCAGTCGAGGAGATGGCCGGGCTCGCCGGCATGGTGCGCGCGCAGATCCTCGAGGCGGGCGAGCTCCTGCTCGCAGATCTCGGCGAGGAGATCGGCCTGCAGGCGCCGCTCCTCGGGCGTCAGCGCGTCGAGGAAGCGCATCTTGAGCGCCACGAACAGCTTGTTGATCTCGCCCTGCGGGCCCCGCAGGCTCGCGGTCATCAGCCGGTGCAGCTCCTGGCGACCGGCCTCGGTGATGGCCATGACCGCCGCCGCGCCTTCGCCGCTGCCGGGCTCGACATCGATCAGCCCTTCGAGCCGCAGCACCTCGAGCGAGGGGCCGAGCAGCTCGAGCGAGGGGCCGACGATGCGCCCCGTGAAATGCCGCACCTCGGTCGCCAGGTCGGCATAGCGCTTGGCGGCCTGCCACAGGCTGCCCAAGGCCGCGAGGCGGACGGCTTCGCTGGGAATGAGGCTGTTGTCTCGATTCATGGAGGCGGTTCCGGACGGGCCGGGACTCTAGGCCAGGCGCCTCTTTGTTGTCATCGCCGGACTTGATCCGGCGACCCGCCCTCCTACGCTCTCCGAGCTCCGGAGGGCATGGGGCGGGAGAACCGGATCCCCGGATCCGGCCGGCGCCTGTCCTCGTGTGCGCCTTCGGCGCAACACGGGGGGGCCGGTCCGAGGATGACAGTAAAGGACCGGGCGCGGCTTAGCTCCGGATGCCGCGCAGGCGCTCCGAGCGGCGGCGCAGGAGCTCGACCGTCGTCAGCATGGCCACGGCGAACAGGATCAGCAGGGTGGCGGCGGCGGTGATGGTCGGGCTGATCATCTCGCGGATGCCGCTGAACATCTGCTTGGGCAGGGTACGCTGCTCGGGGCTGGCGATGAAGAGCACCACCACCACCTCGTCGAAGGAGGTGACGAAGGCGAAGAGCCCGCCCGAGATCACGCCGGGCAGGATGAGGGGCAGGGTGATCTTGAAGAAGGAATGGACCGGGTTGGAGCCGAGACTGGCGGCCGCGCGCGTCAGGGTCTGGTCGAAGCCGGAGAGCGTCGCCGTGACGGTGATGACCACGAAGGGCGTCGCCAGCGCCGTATGGGCCAGCACGACGCCGGGAATGGAGTTGGTTAGGCCGACGCGGGTGTAGAAGAAATACATGCCGACGGCCGAGATGATCACCGGCACCACGATCGGCGAGATCAGCAGGCTCATGATGAGGCCGCGCGCCGGAAAGCGCGGGCGGCTCAGGCCCAGCGCCGCGAGCGTGCCGAGCGCTGTCGAAACCAGAGTGACCGAGACCGCGACGATGATGCTGTTCTGGAGTGCCAGGGTCCAGCGGTCGTTGGTAAAGAAATCCTCGTACCAGCGCAGCGACAGCCCCGGCATCGGGTAGCTGAAGTAAGGCTCCGAGTTGAAGGACAGCGGCATGATCACGAGGATCGGCGCGATCAGGAACAGCAGGATGGCCGCGACGATGACGCGATGGGCGTAATACCAGGCGCGTTCGGGGGTGGTGGCGTAGGCCGGCATCGGCATTTGGATCACCCGAACTTCATCTTGTCGACGCCGACGAGGCGGTTATAGACCGAGTAGAGGATCAAGGTCGCGGCCAGCAGGATGCCGCCGAGCGCCGAGGCCTTGCCCCAGTTGTTTTCCTGGTTGATCGCCGTCGCGACCAGGTTGCTCACCATCTGGTCGGTGGCGCCGCCGACCAGCGCCGGCGTGATGTAGTAGCCCAGGCACAGGATGAAGGTGAGCAGGCAGCCGGCCGCGATGCCGGGAACGGTCTGCGGGAAATAGACCCGCCAGAAGGCATAGAAGGGACCTGCCCCCAGCGAGCGCGCCGCGCGCACATGGCTGGGCGAGATGGTCTTCATCACGCTGTAGATCGGCAGCAGCGTGAAGGGAAGCTGGATGTGGGTCATGGCGATGATCGTGCCGAGACGGCTGAAGATCAGCCGCACCGGCTCGCTCGACAAATGCAGCAGCTGGATCATCTCGTTGATGAGGCCGTTGTCCTGGAGCAGGACGAACCAGGCCGTGGTGCGCACCAGCAGCGAGGTCCAGAAGGGCAGCAGCACGAAGATCATCAGCAGATTGGAATAGCGCGTCGGCAGCTTTGCCAGCAGATAGGCGACGGGGAAGCCCAGGATCAGGGTCGCCAGCGTGACCTGGAAGGCGATCCAGAAGGTGCGCACGAACACCGTCTTGTAGATCGAGCGCTCGGCCGGGACGCTCTCCAGCGAATTGTCGGCATCGCGCTGCATGTCGAGCGCCGCCAGCAGGTAGAAGGAGGTCCAGGGGCTGTCGGCGCGCTTGATCGTGGCCCAGGTGTCGCGTTCGCCCCAGACCGGGTCCATGGCGATGATGGCGTCCTTGTAGGGGCCGGCCTCGAGCTTCTCGGCTTTGCGGGCCGAGGCGATGACCTTGCTGCGGATGCCGGAGATCTCGTAATTGAGCCGCTTGCCGACGAGGGCGGCGGTCTTGTCCTTCTGCGCCTGCTTCAGGTCGGCGGCGAGGGCGGCGAAGGCCGCTTCGTCGGGGATGTCCTGGCCGTTCCAGCTCTGCAGCGCCTGCATCGTCGCCGGCAGGACCTGGCTGATGTCCTCCGGATCGTCGATCGCGTTCTTCAGCATCGTCAGGATCGGCAAGGCGAAGGACAGGATGATGAAGAGCAGCAGCGGCATCACCAGGCCGACCGCCTTCAGTTGCCGCGACCGCTCGACCCGCTGCAGCTTCTGCTTGAGGGGAACGCCGTCCGCCGTGCGCACGATGTCGGGAGCCGTCGTCGCAACCATGATTCAAGCCAATTCCGGAAAAGGAACGGGGAGGGAGCCCTGGGGCTCCCTCCCCGGCAAAGCCATTACTGGGCGAGCCAGGCGTTGAAACGCTCGCGCAGCTCCTCACCCTTGTCGGCCCAGAACTGCGGGTCGACGATGATGGCGTTCTTCATGTTGTCCGGCGCCGAGGGCAGGTCCTTCAGCACGTCCGGCGCGATATGCGGCGTCGCCTCCGTGTTGGCCGGGCCGTAGGAGATGTAGTTGGTCTGGTTGGCCTGGTTCTCCGGCTTCGTGGCGAAGGCGATGAACTGATAGGCGAGGTCCGTACGGGGGCTGCCCTTCGGAATCGCCCACAGATCGTAGTCAGGCGCCTGGCCGTCCCACACGATCACGAAGTTCTTGTGGTCGTTCTTGATCGCGTTGTAGATGCGGCCGTTCCAGGTCGAGCCCATCACGATCTGGCCGTCGGCCAGGAGCTGCGGCGTCTGGGCGCCCGCTTCCCACCACACGACGTCCTTCTTGATGGTGTCGAGCTTCTTGAAGGCGCGGTCCACGCCCTCGGGCGTGCTCAGCACCTTGTAGAGATCCTTGGTCGCGACCCCATCCGCCATCAGCGCCCATTCGAGATTGATGAAGGGGTTCTTCTGCAGCGCACGCTTGCCGGGGAATTTCTTGGTGTCGAACAGGTCGGCGACCGTCTTCGGCCCGTCCTTCAGCTTGTCGGCGTCATAGGCGAAGATGGTCGAGTAGAGGATCGTGGGGACCGCGCAGTCGAACTGGTCGCCGCCGATCATCTTCGACCTGTCGACGCCGATCTTCGCGTAGTCGATCGGCTCGAGAATGCCTTCGGCGCAGGCCGCGAGCGCGGTCTGGGTGTCGACGTCGACGACATCCCAAGTCACGGCCTTGGCCTCGACCATGGCGCGGATCTTCGCGATCTCGCCGTTATATTCCTCTTCGGTGATCTTGGTGCCGGTCTCTTTGGCGAACGGCTTGATATAGGCTTCCTGCTGGCTCGCCTGATAGGCGCCGCCCCAGGACACGACGGTCAGGGCCTTGTCCTCGGCCGAGGCGGGATTGGCCAGGGTCAGGGCCAATGCCGCGACGCCAGCCATGACGAGAGAGCTCGTCATCAATATACGGGTCTTCATCTCTACTGCACTCCCTGCGAAATGCCGGTCGTTTCCTGCCGGCGGTTGATGTCGCTCCGCAAGACCGCACCCCAGGGTCCATCAATCGATCGGGTGCCGCCTTCTGAGCTCGTCTGTCAGTGCGCGTCGAGCGCCCGACAATCCTCCGCTTTCCAGCCGATCGAAATGGTCGACCCCGGCTCGAACTGATGTATGCCCTCGGCGTTGGGCAGCTTGATGACGAAATCGCTGTGGCCGCAGACCGACACGCGGGTGCGGATATGGTCGCCCAGATAGATCAGCTCCTCGACCTTGGCGGTGAAGAGGTTGGGCACGGCGCCGGCGGGCGGATTGACCTTCACCCGCTCCGGGCGCAGCGACAGCAGCGTCGAGGCGCCGACGCCATCGACCTTGACCGGCGTCGCCTGGACGGTGCCGCCGCCCTCGATCTCGACCTGGCAGGTCTTGCCGTTCACGGCCTTGATCCGCCCGCGCAGCTTGTTGTTCTCGCCGATGAACTGCGCGACGAAGGCGTTCTGCGGCCGCTCGTAGAGATCGTCCGGGGTGGCCAGCTGCTGGATGATCCCGTCATTGAAGACGGCGATCCGGTTCGACATGGTGAGCGCCTCGCTCTGGTCGTGCGTCACGTAGACGATCGTGATGCCGAGGCGGTCATGAAGATGCTTGATCTCGAACTGCATCTGCTCGCGCAGCTGCTTGTCGAGGGCGCCGAGGGGCTCGTCCATCAGGACCAGCTTGGGATCGAAGACGAGGGCGCGGGCGACGGCGACGCGCTGCTGCTGGCCGCCCGAGAGCTGAGCCGGCCGGCGCTTGCCATAGGCTCCGAGCTGGACCATGTCGAGCGCCCGCTTGATGCGGCTCGCGATCTCGACCTTGTCGATCTTGCGCACCTGCAAGGGGAAGGCGAGGTTTTCCTCGACCGTCATGTGGGGGAAGAGCGCGTAGTTCTGGAACACCATGCCGATGTTGCGCTTGTGCGGCGGCATGTTGTCGATCGGCTGCCCGTCCAGATAGATGTGGCCGTTGGTCGGCACCTCGAAGCCGGCCAGCATCAACAGGGTCGTGGTCTTGCCGGAGCCCGAGGGGCCGAGCATCGTCAAGAACTCGCCCTGGGCGATATCCATGTTCAGGTTTTTGACGACCAGCGTTTCGCCGTCATAGCTCTTCTGGACGTCCTTGAAGCTGACGTAGTTATCCTGCCGCTTGTTCATTCCGAGACCGCATCACTCCCAGACTCTTGTTTGCGCACTTCTTTTCCACGGGCCAACGAGCCGCCGGCCACGTTCGGGTGCGGTGCGAAATGCTACGGCACGATTCCCGCAATTGGGAGTCATTTGTTGCAGGAAGGCGACCCCGGCCGACCGATTGGGGCCGGTTGCCCGATCTTCGGGCGGTGTGACCGGCCGGTTGCCGCCTTTATGGACAGCCCTTACGGCCGAACCATCCCTGAACCAGTACAACTTCGGCCGGACATCGCGGCGGGATCGATCCACGGCGGGGAATAGCGGGCTAAGTTGCCGCCGATCCCCGGGCGAACCGGCGGCCTGGCTGTCGTGATCGAGCGCCGCCGGCGATTCCCGGAGGGATCGCCGGCGGTGCCGGGGAGAGGGTCAGGCGGCGGCGAGGCCCTGCTCGCGCACCCAGGCCCAGGTGGCGTCGAGGCCCTTCGCGAAGCGGCGGAACATCTCGCCGATCTCCGCCTCGGTGATGATGAGCGGCGGGCAGAAGGCGAGGCTGTCCATGATCGCGCGGGTGATGAGCCCCTGCTCCTGGCAGAGCTTGGCGGCCTGGAAGCCCACGCCCTGCTGGGGCGCAAAGGGCTCCTTGGTGCGCTTGTCCTTCACCAGCTCGATCGCGCCGACCAGGCCGATGCCGCGCGTCTCGCCCACCAGGGGATGGTCGGCGAAGCGCTTGAGCTCGCGCTGGAAAGCGGGGGCGACGCTGCGGACCTGCGCCAGGATGTTGCGCTCCTCATAGATCTTCAGGGTTTCGAGCGCGACCGCGGCGGGGACCGGATGGCCGGAATAGGTGAAGCCGTGGCCGAAGGTGCCGATCTTGGCGCTGTTGTCGCGCAGCGCCTGGTAGACCTTCTCGTTGATCATGACGCCCGAGATCGGCAGGTAGGAGGAGGAGAGCGCCTTGGCGCAGCTCAGGATGTCGGGCTTGAGCTTGAAGGTCTCGCTCCCGAACATATTGCCGGTGCGCCCGAAGCCGCAGATCACCTCATCGGCGATGAACAGAATGTCATATTTCTTCAGGATCGGCTGGATGAGGTCGAAATAGCCCGCGGGCGGGACGATGACGCCGCCCGCCCCCATGACCGGCTCGGCGATGAAAGCCGCGACCGTGTCCGGGCCCTCGGCGAGGATCAGCTTCTCGAGGCTGTCGGCCATGCGCTGGGCGAACTGGGCCTCGCTCTCGCCCTCCTTGCCGAAGCGGTAATAGTGCGGGCAGTCGGCATGGATGATGTTGGCGATCGGCAGGTCGAAATCGCGGTGGTTGTTGGGCAGGCCGGTGAGGCTCGCGGTCGCGACCGTGACGCCGTGATAGGCCTTCTGGCGCGAGATGATCTTCTTCTTCTTCGGCCGGCCCAGCGCGTTGCTGTAGTACCAGACGATCTTGATGACCGTGTCGTTGGCTTCGGAGCCGGAATTGGCGAAGAACACCTTCGACATCGGCACCGGCGCCAGGCCGATCAGCTTCTCGGCCAGCTCGACCGTCACCGACGAGGTCTTGTGGGTGAAGGTGTGGTAGTAGGGCAGCTTCTTCATCTGCCGGACCGCGGCCTCGACCAGGCGCTCCTCGCCGAAGCCGAGCGACACGCTCCAGAGCCCGGCCATGCCTTCGATATAGGCACGGCCGTTCTCGTCATGGACATAGATGCCCTTGCCCTCGGTCAGGATCAGCGGGCCGTCCTGCTCGTGGCGGACGGCGTTGGTATAGCCGTGCAGGTGATAGGCGATGTCGCGCGCGGCCAGCGAATTCGGCTTGATCTGATTCATGAAAGGGCCCGCCTCCGTCGGGGGCAAACGGTCACTGTCGATGGCGGGTACTATTCCGGGCGGCCGGGGGGATGTCAAAGGCGGCGGGGATGTATGAAGAAGCGCCGCCACCTCGCGATACCATCCCTTCCCCCCTTGGGGGGAAGGTTAGGAAGGGGGGATCATAGAACGCGTTGACTGCCCCACCCCCTCCCTCGCCCTCCCCCATCATCCTCCTTCGCCTTTCAGGCTACGGAGGACAGGAGGGGGAGGGGATAAAGAGCGAGGCGGAAGGGGATAGGATTCGACGGCGATCACCGCCGGCCGTAGACGTCCTCGAGGCGGACGATGTCGTCCTCGCCGAGATAGCCGCCCGACTGGACCTCGATGATATGGAGCGGTTCCTCGCCGGGGTTTTCCAGGCGGTGGGCGGCACCCAGCGGGATATAGGCCGACTGGTTGGCCATGAGGTCGAAGAGCTGGCCGTCGCGCGTCACCCGCGCGATGCCGCTCACCACCACCCAATGCTCGGCGCGCTGGGCGTGGCGCTGGAGCGAGAGCTTGCCGCCGGGGCGCACGATCAACCGCTTCACCTGGAAGCGGTGGCCGGCATCGACCTGCTCGTAGGAACCCCAGGGGCGGAACACCTTGCGGTGGCGCAGATGCTCGTGGCGGCCCTTCTGGTCGAGCGCCGTCACCACGGAGCGCAGATCCTGCGCCTTGTTGCGCGCCAGGACCAGGACCGCGTCCGGCGTCTCGACGGCGACGACGCCGGTCAGGCCCTGGACCGCGAGCAGCCGGCTCTCGGCGCGCAGGTAGCTGTCGCGCACGCCCACGGCGACCACATCGCCGACGAGCGCGTTGCCGTCCGCGTCCTTGGGGGCGGCCTCCCACAGGCTGTCCCAGGAGCCGACATCCGACCAGCCCATGTCGCAGGGCACGACCGCGGCGCGGTCGGTGCGCTCGAGGAGCGCATAGTCGATCGATTTCGAGACGGCGTTCGCGAACTCGGGCTCGCTCAGGCGGGTGAAATCGAGGTCGCGTTCCGCCGCGGCGAGCGAGGCGCGGACGGCGGCCAGCATGGCGGGCTCGAATCGCTCGAGCTCCTCCAG
Organism: Hypericibacter adhaerens; assembly: GCF_008728835.1. Lineage (GTDB taxonomy): Bacteria > Pseudomonadota > Alphaproteobacteria > Dongiales > Dongiaceae > Hypericibacter > Hypericibacter adhaerens. The sequence continues at coordinate 4,175,486 of NZ_CP042582.1, read as the reverse complement.
CAGCTGGCGCGCCTGGAACAGCACCATGCCGCCGTTCCAGACATGGTCGCCGGCGGCCAGATAGGCGCGGGCGGTCGGGAGGTCGGGCTTCTCGACGAACTTGGCCACCCGCCGGCAGCCGGGCGCCTCGGGAAGCTCCGCGCCGAGGCGGATATAGCCATAGCCGGTCTCGGGCTTGCTGGGGGTGATGCCGAAGGTGACGAGGAAGCTCGCCAGCGCCGCCGGCAGCGCCATGGCCACGGCGTCGCGGAACGCGGCGGGGTCCGCCACATGGTGGTCCGAGGGCAGCAGCAGAAGCACCGCTTCCGGATCGATGGCAGCCGCGGCCAGCGCGGCCGCGGCCGCGGCCGGCGCCGTGTTGCGGGCGAGCGGCTCCAGCAGGATGGCCTCGGGCGTCACCTCGATGGAGCGCAGCTGCTCGGCCACCATGAAGCGATGCTCGCCGTTGCAGACGACGAAGGGCGGCAGGAAACCATGCGCAGGCGCCACGCGCCGGGCCGTCGCCTGCAGCAGGCTCTCTTCGGAGAGCAGCGGCATGAGCTGCTTGGGATAGGTGGCGCGCGACAGGGGCCAGAGCCTCGTCCCGGCGCCGCCCGAGAGGATCACGGGGCGAACCTGCATCGTGTTGGAGTAGTAACGCAATTCGTTCATGGCGCCAATCTTGCTGGGGGTTAACGAAGAGCGGTCGCGGCCGAAGCTTCGGCTGGCGGCAAGGGGGTGACGCGGCCGCCGGCAGCGTGCGGCGGATCGATGCCGTCCGGGCGCAATGCCTTTCGGGTGCGCCCATTCTGGCAAACTGCTAGAGATGGGCGCATGACCGGCATGAGGACAAAACTGTGGCAGAGAGCTTCGACCTGATCGTCAAGGGCGGCCGGGCGGTGACGACCGCGGGCGCCGTCGACACCGATATCGCGATCAAGGACGGGAAGATCGCGGCCATCGGTCGGATCGACCTTCCGGCCGCGGACACCTTCGATGCCAAGGGCCTCCATGTGCTGCCGGGCGTGATCGACAGCCAGGTGCATTTCCGCGAGCCGGGATTGACCCACAAGGAGGATCTGGCGACCGGGACGGCGGGCGCAGCGCTGGGCGGGGTGACGGCGATCTTCGAGATGCCGAACACCAGCCCGAACACCAGCAGCGCCGAAGCGCTCGAGGAGAAGCTCAGCCTCGCGAAGGACCGGGTCTGGTGCGACGTCGCCTTCTTTGTCGGCGCAACGAGCGACAATGTCGGGAAGCTGGCCGAGCTCGAGCGGCTGCCGGGCGCCTCGGGCATCAAGATCTTCATGGGCAGCTCGACCGGCACGCTCCTGGTGGCGGACGACGACACGCTGCTGAAGGCCTTGCGCGACGGCACGCGGCGCGTGGCGATCCATGCCGAGGACGAGTATCGCCTGCGCGAGCGCCGCGCGCTGGTCGAAGGCGGCGCCGATCCCACCATGCATCCGGTCTGGCGCGACGTGGAGACGGCGACCCGTGCCACGGCGAGGGTGATGCGGCTCGCCCGCCAGGCGAAGCGGCGCGTCCATATCCTGCATGTCACGACCGCGGAGGAGGTGCCGATCCTCGCCGCCAACAAGGACCTCGTCACCATGGAGGTGACGCCGCAGCATCTGACGCTGGCCGCCCCCGACTGCTACCGCGCGCTCGGGACATTCGCGCAGATGAACCCGCCGATCCGAGAGATGCGCCATCGCGAGGCGCTGTGGCAGGCGGTGCGCGACGGGATCGTCGACGTGATCGGCTCGGACCATGCGCCGCACACCAAGGACGAGAAGGCGAAGCCCTATCCGCAGAGCCCCTCCGGCATGCCGGGCGTGCAGACGCTGCTGCCGCTGATGCTGGATCACATGAATGCGGGGCGCCTCAGCCTGGAGCGGCTGGTCGATCTCACCAGCGCCGGCCCCGCGCGAATCTACAATATCGCCGGCAAGGGCCGGATCGCGGTCGGCTATGACGGCGATCTCAGCATCGTCGATCTCAAGGCCAAGCGGACCATCGAATCCAAGCAGCAGGCGACGCGCTGCGGCTGGACGCCGTTCGACGGCATGGCGGTGACGGGCTGGCCCAAGGCCACGATCGTCCGCGGCCATGTCGTGATGCGCGAGGACGAGCTGATCGGGCGGCCGATCGGGCAGCCGGTGCGTTTTTCGGAGTGCTTGCCGGGGTGAAGGGGTCCTCTTCGGCTCCGACACCGGGCCTTCTGCCCTGGATCGCCGGATCAAGTCCGGCGATGACAATGAAAAGAGGCGGGGAGCCCCCCGAGGCTTCCTGATCTGACGTTTCCCGGGCGGTTGACGGAGCCTCTGCCTCCGCTCAGAGTCCGACCCCGCGCCGGTTCAGGCCGGCGACAATCCCCTCATCCCCCGCGAAGGAGCGATCCCGTCGCCATGTTCAAGGCCCTGCTGCTCGAAGAGAAGGACGGAAAGGTTTCCGCCAGCATCAAGTCGCTCGAGGAATCGGCGTTGCCGCAGGGCGACGTGACGGTCGCGGTCGAGCTCAGCACGCTCAACTACAAGGACGGGCTGGTGCTGGGCGGGCTGGGGCGGCTGGTGCGCAACTATCCGCATGTCGGCGGCATCGATTTCGTCGGCACGGTCGAGCAGTCGAGCCATCCCGCCTGGAAGGCGGGCGACAAGGTGATGCTCAATGGCTGGCGCGTCGGCGAGATCCATTGGGGCGGCTATGCCGAGAAGGCGCGGGTCAAAGGCGACTGGCTGATCGCGCTGCCGCAGGGGCTGACCCCGGAACGTGCCATGGCGATCGGCACGGCGGGCTATTGCGCGATGCTCGGCATCATCGGGCTCGAGAAGGAGGGGCTCACGCCGCAGAAGGGCGATGTGCTGGTGACGGGGGCCGCGGGCGGGGTGGGCAGCGTCGCGGTCGCGGTGCTGGCGAATCTGGGCTACAAGGTCGTGGCCTCGACCGGGCGCGCGGAGACGCATGACTATCTGAAGACGCTGGGCGCGGCCGAGATCATCGACCGCGCCAGCATCGCCACGCCCTCGGGCAAGCCGCTCGACAGCGAGCGCTGGGCGGGTTGCGTCGACGCGGTGGGCGGCTCGACGCTCGCCACTGTGCTTTCGACGCTGAAATATGGCGCGGGGGTCGCGGCCTGCGGGCTCGCCGGCGGCGCCAAGCTCGAGACGACGGTGGTCCCGTTCCTGCTCCGGGGCGTCAATCTCCTCGGCATCGATACGGTGATGTGCCCGATGGGCCGCCGCAAGGAGGCCTGGGCGCGGGTCGCGCGGGATTTGCCAGGCGACAAGATCGACGCCATGATCCAGAAGGCGACGCTGGCCGACCTGCCCAAGCTGGGCGCCGAGATCCTGGCCGGCAAGGTGCGCGGCCGCGTCGTGGTGGATGTGAGGAAATAAAGCCTCCACCGCCGAAGGCTTTCGAGGACAGGGGCCGGAGAGGCCGCAGCGCGATCCTCCGGACCCGGAGGAGAAGCGGGGCGGATTATGGTTAACGCGGAATCCAAGCGGCCCAAGGCGCTCACCATGCTGGCGCTTGCCGGCACCGCCTCGGCCTTCAGCATGTGTCAGCCCAAGCAGCCGGAGGTGGTCGCCTATGTGCAGCCGCCGCAGATCTATTGCTACGAGACCCTGGCGCGCCCCGACTGCTATGCGGAGCCTTTGCCGGACGGGTACGGCCGGATGATCGGATTCTACGGGCCTCGGCCGGCGGAGATGCCGCCGCAGCAGCCCGCCACGCTCACCACGGGCGGGCCAGCGCCGAGCAACTAGCCGGCGCGAAGGTCCATCTCGGGCAAGCCGGCTCTCCAGAGGCCGTCCGGCCGTTTCGCGAGGCCTCGGTATTGGGGGGATCCAGGAGGAGCAGGGGCGCTCCTCCTGCCGAGCCGGCTATCCAGCCGGCGCGAATTCGGCAGTGGCGACGGGGGCGGGAACGGATTCCGGCAGCTTGGCGCCGCCCAGCGGCCGGACCGTGACGTAGCCGCAAGGCACGGCCTCGGTGACGATGAGCGTCATGAGATCGGGTTCGGGGCCGCCGCCGAAGCTGACGATGACCTGGTCGCCGCGCCGCAGGAGATCGCAGGCGGGCGCGAAATAGCCGGTGTAGTCGGGATTGCCGCATTCGGTCGACAGGACGAGCTCGGGCTTGTCGTTGGTGCGGTAGTGCCAGAGCGTGAAGCCGTTGGCATAAGCCAGGATGCTGAGCTCGCGCGCGACGAAGCCTCTCGGCATGGCCGATCTCCCTGTTTCGCGGGTTGCGGTGGCGTGTGGTTTTTCGCGGCGGATTATACGCAAAAGACGTATGTTGGGCAAGAGAGATTCTGCAGCAACGATCGAGCGCTCGCGCCCCTCCCCCTACCCCCTCCCGCAAGGGGAGGGGGTGAGGTGTTTGTCGTGCCTTTCCCTCCCTCACCCTCCCCCGGGAACGGGGAAGGGATAGAACGCTCGCGATCAGCTCGTCTCGGCGGAGCCGGTGATGCGGTAGAGGCGCTTCACGTCGCGGGCGGCGAGGCGGAGATCCTTGGGCGGGTTGAACTGGCGCAGCACGATGAGGTCGTCGCTGCGGCGCAGGAACTGCTTGATCAGGCCCTGGCCGTCGGCGAGCTCGATCGCGACGAAGCAGCCCTTGGTGATCGGCCGGTTGGGATTCACATAGAGCATCTCGCCGGCGAAATAGCGGGGCTCCATGCTGTCGCCATCGACATAGAGCGCGAAGGCGTTGGCAACGCCCTGCAGGCCCGTGGGCCGCAGCACGTATTCCTTGGCCTCGCCTTCGTTGAAGTAGAAACCCTCCGAGCCGCCCTTGACGGCGCCCAGCACCGGCAAGTCGCGGCCGAGGCCCGGCGGCGCCGTCACCAGGTCGCGGGCACTCAGGGCCGGCCCCGAGACGGGGCCCATGCGTGGGGCCGGAAGATCGGGCGCCTCGAGGCCCGCGAGCGCCAGGAGCTCCTGCGGGTCGATGCCGCGGCTCTCGAACAGGCCGCCGAGCTGGCGCGCCAGATCGAGCGGGAGCCAGCGCCGCTTGTAGCGGTCCTCGTAATGCTGATAGCGGGTCAGCGACCAGCCGAGCGCATCGGCGACCTGGCGCATGGAGAGCCCGGATCGCTCGCGCAACTGCTTGAGCCGCCGGGCGGCTTCGGAAATTTCGCTCATGCTTCCTCTTAGCAGGCTTGTGGATAAGTTTCAAACGCAAAATCACTTGACTTTGCGGTAGGATTTTTGTAGAAATGCGTATGCTCGCGGGGAACGGGCGCAGAACCCGTCTCGCCAGCTCATCCATCCGCAATCGTTCGACGCCTTTGACGGAGGCCGGGCCATGTGCTTCGAGGCCGGGCCGCATCCGGCCGCCCAGGCAGACCGGCGGCTCGCTCCGGGGCCCCGGGACGCCGTCGATCGCCTTCGTTCGTCCGATCGTGCCATTCCCACAGCCCTGTCATCCCGAGGAGAGCGCATGTCGTCACCCGTCGTCGATTTCCCGCTGTCCGATACGCTGAAGCCCGAGCAGGCCGCGGCCGAGATCGCCAAGGTCGAATGGGAGGATGTGATCGGGCTTGGCGTCACCGCCGACGGTGCGTTCGAGGTGATCAACAGCGAGATGACCGCCGAGCGCGCCCTCTGGCTGATCGAATGGGCCAAGCGCTGGGCGCTGGGGCTCGACGAGGAGGAGCTGGAATAGGGCGGAGCGGTCTCGCGCATGACGGAAACTCCCCGCCGGCGCGGCCGGCCGCGCAAGCATCCGCCCCGGATCGATCCCGGCACGCCCGAGCTGCAGCGCCACCGCGCCCTGCGGGCGGGTGGCGCCGATCCGTCCCTGGCGGAGGACCCGCTGGCGCTCATGGCCGCGAAGGCGATGATCGAACCCTGGCAGGCCCAGGCCGGCCGCTACTATGCCTGGCTCTACCGCAAGGCGGTGCGCTGGCCGCATCTCAGCACCAACGCGCATTACGAGCAGCTCGCGATGAACGCGGCGCCGGTGCCGGTCGAGAGCGACGAGGATTTCCTCGCCCTGGCTCATCGTCTCTATCTCCGCGGCAAGCGCCGGCTGCTCCGGGAAGGTGCCACGGTGGCGCGGGCGACCGAGAACGTCGCGGTGTTCGCCCAGTGGCCGTCGTTCCTCGAGCCACAAGGCCCGGGGCGCCGGGCCGCCATGGCCCATCCGGCGCAAGGGCGGCGCGATGCGCAGCAGCGCAGCGCCATCGTCCTCGGACTCGACGCGCTGGCGCAGCTCTATGGCATGGCGGAGCGTCGTCGATGACCGAGAATGACAGTCGCCGGTCGCCGCCCCGCCGGCAGCGCGACGCCACGGCGGACTCGGAATCCAACGAGCAGTATGTGCGCCGGCTCGCCCGCAACAGATGCCGCGTGGCGATGCGGGCGCTGGCGGGCGTCGCCCGGGACACGGCGTCGCCGCCCGCCGCCCGCATCACCGCGGCCATGAACATCATCGACTGGGCGCTCGGCGCCGTGCCCGGGAAGGAAAGCGCCGCCGCGCGGACGGCCGGCCAGCGCGCGGCATCGGAACAGGTCGTTCGCCTCGCATGGATGGATTCGAAGAACCAGAAACCGGCCGCAGCGAAGAAACCCAGGGGCGAAGCCGGGAAACCGCGAACGGCTCAGGTGCCGGAGAACCGGAAGGACCGCTGATCGAGCTGCCTTACGAGCCGAGGCCGATGCAGCAGGCGCTCCACGAGCAGATGCGGCGCTTCAATGTGGTGGTCTGCCATCGGCGCTTCGGCAAGACGGTGCTCTGCGTCAATCATCTGATCCGCGCGGCAGCGAGCTGCCTGTTGCCCCGGCCGCGTTTCGCCTATCTGGCGCCGTCCTATCGCCAGGCCAAGGCCGTTGCCTGGGACTATCTCAAGCATTTCACCGGGCCGATCCCGGGGGCGCTGCGCCATGAGGGCGAGCTGCGCATCGACCTGCCGAACGGCGCGCGCATCGCGCTCCTCGGCGCCGACAATCCCGACGCGCTGCGCGGACTCTATATCGACGGGATCGTGTTCGACGAATATGGCCAGATGGCGCCGCGCATCTTCGGCGAGGTGGTGCGCCCGGCGCTGGCCGACCGACAGGGCTGGGCGATCTTCATCGGCACGCCCCAGGGCCGCAACGGGTTCCACGAGATCTACGAGGCGGCGCGCCTCGATCCGGACTGGTTCACGGCGCTGCATCGCGCGAGCGAGACCGGGCTCATCGAGGCCGAGGAGCTGGCGGCGGCGCGACGCGTCATGACGCCCGAGGAATATGCGCAAGAGTTCGAATGCAGCTTCGAGGCCGCGGCGGCCGGCAGCTATTACGGCCGGCTGATCGAGGCGGCGGCGGCGGAGGGCAGGATCGCGGCGGTGCCTTGCGACCCGCGCCTGCCGGTCCATACCGCCTGGGACCTCAGCATGGACGATTCGACCGCGATCTGGTTCGCGCAGGCCGCAGGGGCCGAGGTGCGGCTCGTCGGCTATTACGAGGCTTCGGGCGAGGGGCTCGAGCATTACGTCCGGGTGCTGCAGCAACGCGGGTTCGTCTATGGCGAGCACTGGTTGCCGCATGACGCCGAGGTGCGCGAGCTGGGCACGGGCGTGAGCCGGATCGAGACGCTGGCCTCGCTGGGCCTCCGGGCCCGCGTGCTGCCGGCCTTGCGGATCGAGGACGGCGTCAATGCGGCCCGGCTGCTGCTGCCGCGCTGCTGGTTCGACCGCGACGCCTGCGCCGCCGGCCTCGCGGCGCTGCGCCACTACCGGCGCGATTATGACGAGAAGCTCCGGGCCTATCGGGCGCGGCCCGTCCATGACTGGTCGAGCCACGGGGCGGATGCGTTCCGCTATCTCGCGGTCGGTCTGGCGCAGCTGCGCGACGGCGCGCGGACGCTGCCGAAGCGGGACAAGGGGTGGGTGGTTTAGATCATTTCCTTTGCCACTATTCCTCCTGCGCCAACGCTTTGGAGGACAGGCGCAGACGGAGAGGATTCCGAAAACAAGAGGCAATGCGATGCGGTAGCAGGTGAAGCTGTGTTACTTCGAGCGGGACGAGACGGGGCAGATGCGGGCTTATTTGCCAGGGCGGGTTCAAAACGTGGACACGGAAGCAACGTTGCCGAACAAACACAGTCAAAGTCTTTCTGGCGCAATAGCTGCAAAGCTCAGCCACCTAGACGTCGCGCTGAATGCTGAGTGTCGTTACGTCGAAAAATGGGTCGCCTAAATCCTTAGCCGGAAAATGCCGGCAAGGTCCCTTAATATTGAATTGTGGCTGCTGGCTTGTGGACACTGTCTGACTATTGCCGTCGAGTTCGAGCCATTCATAGCAGGCCGCATAGGAAAACCACGGCGTGAACATGCGCACGAAGGTGCCGACGGCCAATGAAGCGAGAGTGCTGTTGGTCCAGATGACCTGCGGAACACCGCCAGCGGCGCCATAATCATTCTCCTCTTGGTCGAGCCGGTCTTGGGTGAGAAATCCAAGGCATTTCATGCACGGCTGACCAGGCAGCGAAGCGATCATCTGGCCAGCTACGGCGTAGTGCTGCTCGGCAATCCTGGTGACGTCCATACCGATGTCTATGTAAGGCACACCATAACGTCGGCAGGCGCTTTCGAGGTACATGCGCTGCCGGTAGCCGTCGACGCAGCCGAAAACAACATGGGCATCGATAAGCAAGTCGTCGGCTTCCTGCCACGGCTTTTGCCTAGGCATCACCTCAATCCATGGCCGAATATCGCGGATGTGTCGGTCGGCGATCTCCACTTTGGGTGCTCTGCGCTTCACGTCGAGGGCAGTCGCCCCGACTAGGCGATTGAGGTTGCTTGGCTCGATCTCCTGAGGATCAACGACTCGGATGTTGCCTATGCCAATGTGCGCGAGTTGCTGGCAAATCGGCGAGCCGCCGCCCCCGGCGCCCACCACAAGCGCACGAATGTTGGCGAAGAGCTGATCGGAATGTGGCCCAAGGAAGCTCTGGCGACTGAAGTCAGTGCCGTTATCGACGGGTGGGGTATTTGGTGAGAAGACGTGGATTGTGGCCGGGGAGCCCATGAAATTTAGCTCTGCAAATGGCTCGACCTCATTCGGGCTGATCCACACACGTCCGGCTGCGAGGTCGTGACTAAGTACAACGGCGCCGTGGGGCATCGTTGGGCAGACTTTAAAGAAATCCAGAACGAACTTGTCCTGTTCACGGAGATCCGTGCGGCTGAAACTAGGGCGTCCGGTGTGCTCATGCATGTGAATGTGGAACATGCCGACATTCTGTAAGAGCGCGATGTCGAGCGCCTTGCGTATTGCATCAGGTCCCATCATCGCGCCGACGGATCGGTCCCTGAGGTAATCCGCGTCGGCAACAGGGTGATATGCTTCAACAATAAGAACCAAGCTCCGGCGCGTGGCAGCGGGCCTGACTGATAAGAAGCCGACCCGCTCGGCCGCAAAAGCGTGCGGCCGAGAAAGGTCACGGCGGATTTCGTCAAGAAGCTGTGTGGGGCAGCGCAGGATGGGGGTCATCGGAAAGCCGCCAAGTGGTCGGCGAGGATCGCGACGGGGGCTTGGTCCGCCTTAACGTCCTTCCACGACCAAGTGACCCAAGAGCGGCCGAGGATATAGGCGGTCTCATGCCAATTGAGGCCATGGCCGAGACTGGCGGGAAGAAACAATCTCGTCGGGTAGCTGGGGTTCGGCCAGTTGATCGCTAGCAAGGCGTCCATCTCTTGCGGAGCCTGGTCGACGTAGAAGTGAAGCCCATGCATGTGAATGTAGCGCCGCCCACCTTCATCCAAGTAGTGGACGCCGCCGCTGCACATCCAGGTGATTGGTTCGAGTTCAGGCGGGGCAGGTGGCCCAGGGGGAGCCGGTGTCGTCGGGGGCATGCCGGTATCCATGTCAGCTCGCTCCCCCGCTGCGGGCGTGGCTCATGAAGCGCAATCCCTCGTGGATCTCGATGGTCGCGGTGTCGGCCAAGTCCTTCAGGCCCTGGGGGGTAATCTCGGCCAGAACCTTGGCGGGGTCGACGCCGACAGCAGCCTTAAGGTCCTTCACGATCCAGGGGCCGCGGCGTACCTTGCGGGGGTGCCCGTCGACGAGGATGGGAACCTCGTGCTCAGGGGGATGCTGGTGGCCGTGTGGAGAGTGACTCATTTTCTTTTTCCCTCAATTGGTTAGGATTCGGAGCGGCGTGATTGTCACGCCGAATCGTCAGTATGTAGACTACATATAGATCAGAAAACCGACAGGTCAAGGGGCTAAATTCCGATGGATAACCGAACTGACGTTCGATGGGAGCTCGCACGCCGATTTGAGCTGATCGAGTGGCGAGTGTTTTGGCAGGGCCGGATCAACCGGTATGACCTTGAAGAGCGGTTTGAGATCTCAGCGGCCCAAGCGTCCGCCGATCTCCGAGCCTATGAAGCCGCGGCACCCGGAAATATTGAGTATGACCCGGCCGAGCGGGCGTTTCTGCCAACAGCAAAGTTTCAGGCAAAATTCCTCGCCTTGTCGGCCGACAAGTATTTGGCCCAGCTAAATGCCATACAGACGAGCGTATTGGCGGCGCGCGATACGTGGTTCGGCAGCCCACCACCAGCGGCTGTTCTGCCAGCGTTGCGAACAGTGGCACCAGATGTTCTTCGTCAGATCCTGGCGACAATCAGAGAGCTGCGTTGTATCAGCGTTGAGTATCAATCTCTCACCAGCAAGCGGAAGCGAAAGATAGCGCCACATGCTTTGGCCTTTGATGGGTTTCGTTGGCACGCGCGCGCCTGGTGCCTAGATCGAGGAGAATTTCGAGACTTCGTGCTGTCGAGGATAATTTCAGCCGGGCCGACGGAGCCATTTGACAGCAATTCGATGAAAGACGTTGAGTGGCACGATCAGGTCGAATTGAAAATCGTTCCTCATCCAAAGCTTCCAAAGCACGAGCAAGACGCGATTGCATTCGACTACGGAATGAGGGATGGCATGTTGGCTTTGCCAGTTCGGATCGCGCTGTCCTATTACGCCATAAGAACATTCAATCTCGACTTGGACTTGGACGGAATATCGCCGGAACGAAAGCAAATATTCCTAGAAAATCGCGACGAGATCGAGGCGAGGCGGGCGGACGCTAAGGCTAGAACGAAGGTGTTGATTGGTGCTGGCGACTAGTCGTGGTGTCACCGCTTTCGATCCACTGATCATCGACCATGACTGGGGGCCGCCTGTCACTATCTCGCGGTGAGCTTGGCGCAGTTGCGCGACGGCGCACGAACGCTGCCGAAGCGGGATAAGGGCTGGGTGGTTTAGATCATTTCCTTTCCTCTTCCCCGCCATTCCTCCTGCGCCAAGGCTTCGGAGGACAGGCGCGGGCGGAGAGGAAAGAAAACAAGCGAGGATCGCGATGCGGCAACAGGTGACGCTGGGTTATTTCGAGCGGGACGAGGCGGGGCGGATGCGGGCTTGCAGCCGCGCGGTGATCGTCGAGGCCGAGAGCGGCGACGAAGCCGCGGCGAAGGCGCTGGCAGCGCATGGGGCCGAGCTGGAACGGCTCTCGGGCTATGACCCGGGGCAGGCGACGGGGCGTGTCGCGGTGCTGGGTGTTGATACGGCGACAATCGAGTGCGAAGCAGTGCCGCCGATCGAGAATGCGACGAAGGCGGGCGATACGAGGCGCGATGCTCGAAGGGGCACGCGCAGACGGTGATTCAATCTCGGAAAACAGCCGCGCCCTCTTTGTCTTCTTCTACCCCGTTTCCCCGACAGCAGGCGCCCACTTCAGCCGTCGACGTCCGTCGGGATCAGAAGCCGGTAAGGACGGGGTCATTGAAGGGATCTTCGCCATCCCGCTGCTTGTGCTTCGGCCTCGGTACAGAACCAGCGCTCACCTTTGAAGAGGCTGATTCTCGTCACGTCGTAGAACTCTCCGCCGGGTACATGATAGATGCGCTCACCCGAGAAGCTGATGTTACCCTTGATGTTGCACTGGCTTGAGAAGCCGGCGGCATCCGCGGTATCGCGAAGCAGGGGGCTCCATTCCGGCACGGTAAAGCCCAGCACGGAACCGATCGCGACTGCGAAGGCAAGATGAACCCAAGGTCGCGATTCGCGGCGCGGCTTTGAAGCCCCGAAATAGCGTGGCTTTCCTGTGTGGCGGCGCATGACGGAATACTAACGCCCCGAGGTAAAGAAAGCAGAAAGAGCCGCGTCCGATCTATTGTCTAAAATTCGCCTTTGTTTCTTGGATGGAATGAGCAGGCGTTGTCTTTCCACCTAACAATTCTGGTTCGCAGCGAGTATGTGCCCCTCCCTCGAGGGAAAGGGGAATAAAGCTTGTTCCGGTAACAGTTTCATTCGAGCGAGGCCCATGCTCTCCGATCGCGCATTGCAATCGATCATCCAGGCGCGGCTGAGCGAGGCGCTGGGGCAGGAATCGAGCGCGCTCAAGGGCGCGCGGATCGAGGCGTTGCGGCGCTATCGCGGCGAGCCGGACGGGCGTGAGCGCGAGGGCCATTCGCAGGTGGTCTGGCGCGACGTGGCGGAAGCCGTCGATTCCGTGATGCCGCAGCTCATGAAGATCTTCGCCGGTGCCGAGCGGATCGGGCAGTTCCAGCCGCAAGGCCCCGAGGACGAGGCCGCCGCGGCGCAGGCGACCGACTATGTCAACTGGATCTGGTCGAGCCAGAACAACGGCCCGATGATCCTGCATCACTGGCTGAAGGACGGGCTGCTGCAGCGCCTCGGCGTGATCAAGGTCTGGTGGGATCGGAGCCAACGGCGCCAGCGCGAGAGCTATCGCGGCCTGACGGAAGAGGAGCTCGGTGCGCTGGCCCTTGGTGACGACGACCGGATCGTCCGGCATGAGGAACGGCCGGAGACCGTCATCGATCCGGTCTCGGGGCAACCGGTCACACTCACGGTCCATGACCTGGCGATCGACCGGGTCGAGGCGGAAGGATGCGTGCGGATCGCCGCCATCCCGCCCGAGGATTTCGGCTGCGACCCGCGCGCGGCTTGCGACGAGGAGATGGCGTTCGCCTTTCATCGCTGTCGAAAGACCGTTTCCGATCTCATCGAGATGGGCGTGCCGAAGGCCAAGGCCCTGGCGCTCTCGCCGGGCGACGACGATCTCGACAGCGAGAAGGCGGCGCGACGCCATCCCGACCAGGATGACGGCGCGAGCGATCACGAGGCGAGCCTCGACCCGGCCATGCGCTCGGTCTGGGTGGCGGAGTGCTATCTCAAGGTCGATGCGGACGAGGACGGGATCGCCGAATGGCGCAAGATCACGGTCGCGGGGCCGACCTCGGGCGTCGAGATCCTGTTCGACGAGGAGGTGGACGGCCATCCCTTCTGTACCTGGACGCCGTTCCCGACGCCGCACAAGCTGGTCGGCGAGAGCCTCGACGACAAGGTCGGCGACATCCAGGAAGTGAAGACGGCGCTGATGCGCCAGGTGCTGGACAATCTCTATCTGACCAACAATCCGGGGCTCGGCGTCACCGAGCGGGTCAATCTGGGCGATGCGCTCGACCGCGAGATCGGCGGCGTGGTGCGGGTGGAGGACCAGGCGGGGCCGGTCGGCAACCATATCATGCCGATCACCGTGCCCTTCACGGCGGGCGCCTCGCTCGGCGTGATGGAATATATCGACCAGGCGAAGGAGATGCGCACCGGCGTGTCGCGCCTGTCGCAGGGGCTCGATGCCGACGCGCTCGGCAAGACGGCGACCGGAGTCAATGCGATCACCAACCTGGCGCAGGAGCGCCTGGCGCTGGTCGCGCGGGTCTTCGCCGAGAGCGGCCTCAAGCGCGCCTTCAAGAAGACGCTGGAGCTGGTCTGCAAGTATCAGGACAAGGCCAAGACCGTCCGGCTGCGCAACCGCTGGGTCCCGATGGATCCGCGCGAATGGTCGGACCAGATGGATTTCACGCCGACGGTCGGGATCGGGAGCGGCAACAGGGACCAGATCCTGGCCCATCTGCAGCAGATCCTGGCGCTGCAGGTCCAGGCGATACAATTTCAAGGCGGGGTCCAAGGACCCCTCGTCGACCTTCATCACATCCACAACACGCTGTCGCGGCTGGTGGAGAATGCGGGGCTGAAGGCGCCGGAGCTGTTCTTCGCGGACCCCGCCGCCGCACCTCCTCAGGCATCGAAGCCGGAGGCGCCGCCGGCGCCCGATCCGCGGCTGCTGGCGGCGCAGGCACAGTTGCAGCTCGAGCAGGCCAAGGTGAATGCAGAGATGCAGCTCCAGCAGGCCCGCGCGCAAGCCGACATGCAGGTGGCGGCGATGAAGGCCGAGGCCGAGATCGCGATCGCCAGGCAGCGCGCCGCCGCGCAGATCGAGATCGACCGGCAGAAGGCGGCCGCCGCGGCGGAACTGGCAGGGGTCCGCGCCGGGCTCGAGCATGAGCGCAAGACGGCGGAGCTGGCGGCAGAGGCCGGGCTCGAGGCGGCCAAGGTGGCGCTCGGCACCGGCGATGGCGAGCTAAGGGCGCCGCGATGAACCTGGATCGGGCAAAGCGGGTGGCCGCGCTGCTGGACGATCAGGATGTGCGCGAAGCGTTCGAGACGATCGAGCGCGACATCCTGTCGGAGTGGCGCTCGGCGATCGATGCCGAGAAGCGCGAGGCCTGCTGGCACGATATGGGCGCGCTGATGCGGCTCAGGGCGCGGCTCAAGGGGTTTGCGGGGGATGCGCGGAAGGAGAAGGCCGGCTCGACGGCTTAATTCTGGTCGGAGCCTTCGCCAAGCCCTTCCGGATAGTATTTGTGTGTGCCCTCGATCGGCCGGGCCAGCCAGTAGCCATGCTCGCGATTGAACTTCAGGGTGGTCTCCATCTCGAGCTCGCCGGTCTGGTAGATGACGACCCGCATTCCCTCGGAAAGCTTGTCCGCGATGGGCGCTATGCTTTCCAACGATCCCAGAACGCAGAGCGAGAAACAGAATTCGCCTTCGTAGATCTCGGAATCGTTGCCGTCAAAATAGATGCGGTACATTGTGTGCTACTTCTTCCCACCTCTCCCCGCTACGGGCAAGCGCGAGCGGTGCTCGCGCCAACCCTTCGCAACCCTTTCCCCCCGCTGACGCGGGCGGAGAGGAAACCGCCCATATCGTCAATAGTGCGAGCAGGCCTGGCCCTTGTTGAGGCAGGCGATGTTGGCCTGGGCGTTCTTGAGGTCGTAGTCGGCGTAGTAGTTGGTGCTGGCGATCATCTCCGTGCGGTCGTGGTCGGAGAGGTCGGGGGCCTTCTGCAGGACCGCGGTGTGGCAGCCGCGCCAGTCCTCGATGCTCGCCCGGTAGCTGTTCATCGCGGCGATGCAGGCCTGGCGGTCGGAGGCCGAGGCGCCGTGGAGGATGACGTCGATCGCGCAGGGCGGCTCCTCGGGCGGGCGGCTCGATTTGCACATATCCGGAACTGCAGGCTGGGGCGGCAGGCTCGCCTGCTGCTTGTTGCCGGAGCAGGCGGCGAGAAGTGTCGCCAGCAGGAGTGCTGAGGCCGGTAGATGGCGCGAGAGGCGAACGGGCATGGGCAGGAATCTCCCCCTGGTTCCCGAGGCGGGATTATCGCTTCGGGGCTTGCGTTCGTCACGGCTGGTTTCGATAGGCGCAGCCTTTGCTTGAGGGGACGAGTCCGGGGCACCCCCTCCCCCTACCCCCTCCCGCAGGCAATTATATACTTGACGGAACACTCCCGAATCCTCATATTGGGATCAAGGAGATACGTCATGGACGAAGAAACCCGTCGCGAAATCGCTAGTCTGGCCGGCGAAACGCTCGCCCTCCAAACCCTTCTCTTCGAGTTCTTTGTCACCGCCCGCAACTCCGGACATTTCCCTGACCACCTCGCGAAGAGCGTCTTCGACCGTGCGGCGAACACACTTGAGGGATTCGCCATAGCCGCCGGCCATAAGGCGCGCCCGGAGCATCTGGCGGGCGCTCTGGGGGTAGTCGAACAACTCCGGGCGCAGTTTCTGAAGACCTAACATCTCGCGCGCCAACACATTGAATTCCGACGGTGCCATCATGACCGACCTAACTCTTCCCATCTATAACGACGACGACGCGGCCCGCGCCCATCTGGAGGCGATCCGCTGGCCCGATGGGGCGTTCTGCCCTCATTGCGGCGAGCTGGATAACGTCCATCGCATGGAAGGCACGAGCCACGCTCCGGGCCTCCATTACTGCCGCTCCTGCCGCAAGAAGTTCTCCGTCACGGTCGGGACTGTTTTCGAGCGTTCCCATATCCCGCTGCATAAGTGGGTTCTGGCTTCCCATCTTATGTCCGCCAGCAAGAAGGGCATCAGCGCTCACCAGCTGCACCGTATGCTGGGCATCACCTACAAGTCCGCTTGGTTCATGGCTCACCGTCTCCGCGAAGCCATGCGCGAGACCAAGCCCGGCCCGCTGGGTGGTGAAGGCAAGACGGTCGAGTCCGACGAGACCTATATCGGCGGTAAGGAGAAGAACAAGCACCGCTCCAAGCGCAATGCCTCCAACATCGGCGGCATGGGCAAAGAGATCGTTCTGTCTCTGGTCGAGCGTGAAGGCCGCGTCCGCTCGCATCATATCCCCGAGGTCAACGCCAAGACCCTACGCCCGATCCTCGTGGCCCAGATCGACCGCAAGTCGTTCCTGATGACCGATGAAGCGGGCCAGTATTACCATCCGGGCAAAGAGTTCGCGAAGCACGAGACGGTCAATCACGGCGCTGGCGAATATGTTCGCGGTGACGCCCACTCAAACACCGTCGAGAACTACTTCTCGATCCTCAAGCGCGGCATCACTGGCACCTATCACCATGTCAGCCAGCAGCACTTGAAGCGTTATCTGGCTGAATTCGATTTCCGCTACAACGAGCGATCAGGGCTTGGCATCGAGGATGATGAGCGCGCGATGAAAGCGCTCAAAGGCATCGAGGGTAAGCGCCTCACCTATCGGCGGGCTGACTAAGCCGGTAACGCTTAGACAGCGACTCGGCCGATTCTTGCGCTGGCGCGAGTCGCAGAAGAAATAATCCCGAGTCGAAGATGACGCGGATATTGACGTCCGCAGCCAACAGCCGCGACCATAGTCCTGTGGCCCTGGCCGACCCTGTGATCCCGCACAGCCAAATCGGCTAGATAAGCTACAGCCCGCGAGGCACTACGCCGTAAGGACGTGCTTCGGACCGCGGGGCTATCCGACACAATGCGCATTGTGAAGGGTAGGCCGATTACCTCGTGAACAGCGGCTTATCTGTTCTCTGAGCGCGACATCCGCAACCCTTATGGGGAAAGCGGCGCCGTGAGTACCCGAGGGCTATACAATGCGCCACCGGGTAAACGTCGAAATCAAAGTCAACATCGCCGCCATTCTGTTTGGGATCGCAGCGATTATTTCGGCTTTGAGCTAGGCGAGCGGGGCCGCCGACGGGTGGCCCCGCCTTTCTTTCCGCCGGACTTTGATTGATCGTGCGGCTTCGGCGGCGTTTCAAGCATCCGCTTTAGCAGCTTGTCGCGGCGCTGATCTTCTTCGGTCTTTGGGAGAGCCTTTGCCATGAGCGACTCGATGTACGCGCCTACTGAGGGTCACTTCCTAGCGTTCGGGCAGATCATTCAGGGCTTTGCAAGACACGAGCACATCATGCAAGCCCTGATGGGTAAGTTGGTCGGGGCCGAAATCTCCATCGCATATCTGCTCACCACCGGCCTTGGCTATGCTGGGAAACGAGACACGCTTCTGAGCCTGCTTCGCCACGTCTCCCTCCCAGCCGAACAGATAGAGAGGATCCGATGGTATCTGGGCGAACTCCACAAGCACAACAAGCTCCGGAATCATATCGCCCACTCAATGTGGGTCGCGGCCGGCAGGCCCGGTGCGATCAAACCCCATGCCGCGGTCGTGAGGGGTGGCGTGGGTCAGTTCGTCGGCTTTGATCCAGATGAGCCCGCTTATACGAGCGACGAACTCATCGCCATCGGCAATGAAATAGCCAAAAACTATAACGATCTACTCGACTATCTGGCCGGCGCCAAACTAGTTGAGCTCATTCTCACATAGAGGGACCTCAGCAGATCATCCACGGTTTGGTCGGAAGGAAGCCCATAGGCGAGGTGGTCCCAACGCATCAGCCAGTCGTCAAAAATGACGCGCCCCGCCTCGATCATCTGAGGGGTAATCTCGATAGCGCCGGCCTGTCGCTTTTTAGCTACTACCGAGTCCATGTTCCCTCAAGTATATAACTGCCCTCCCGCAAGGGGAGGGGGCGTGGACAGTACTCAATATCGAGGAAAATCAGATGACCGAGACGACGGCGACGCCCGGGAGGGCACCCGGCGAGGGCGGTGGCGTGCGCGAATGGGCCGACTCTGTGGCGGCCCTGCTCGAGGCGGAGCGCCAGGCCCAGGATGACGACAGCAACAACGAGACCAACGATCCGGCCGGCGCGGCTGCCACGTCCCACGGGGACACCGGCGCTGCCGGCGACGAGACGACAGGGGTCGACGATCCGGAACCCGGCGAGCAACCGAGCGACACCGAGATTTCTCCTTCTGCCGACGACCATGCGGCGCCCGAGACCTTCCAGGTCCGGGTGAACGGGGAGGATCTGACGGTCACGCGCGACGAGCTGCTGCGCGGCTACTCCCGGACCAGCGACTACAAGCAGAAAACCGCCCGCCTCGCGGAGGAACGGCGCTCGGTCGACACCGAGCGGCAATCCCTCGCGGCGGAGCGGCAGCAGATCGAGCAGAGCCGGGCCCAGGCCTATGTCCTGGCGCTCGAGCATGCGACCGAGGATGCCTTGACGGTGGCCAAGGGGGCCAAGACCGACTGGTCCGCGCTCTCGAAGCAGGATCCGGCCAAGGCGCAGAGCGACTGGTTCGAATACCAGGCCGCCCGGGAACGGGTCGGCCAGGCGCTGCTCCAGGCCCGCCGCCAGGCCGCCGCCGACCAGCAACAGGCCCTGCGCCGGGCGGTCGCCCGGCATCAGGACCAGCTGGCGGGCGAGGCCCGCGCGGCGGTCGAGGCGATCCCCGAGCTCCAGGATGGAGCGCAGGGCGCTGCCCTGCTCACCGGCCTCAGGGACTATCTGGGCAGCGTGGGCTTCGAGGCGGCGGAGCTGGAGCGGCTTTCGGACCACCGCCTGATGGTCGTGGCGCGCGACGCGATGCTTTATCGCCAGATGCTGGCGAAGCAGCGGTCGGCGGCGGCCAAGAAGCGGGCCGAGGCGCCGCGGGTGATGAGCCCGACGCGCAGCGACCCGGCAAGCTCGGACAGCGATCGGCTGCGCAGCCTCCGCAAGCGAGCTCAGGAAACGGGAAAACTCCGGGACAATGCCGAGTATGTCCTGGCCAAGCTCAGGAGCCACTGACGATGACGATTGTCGCCAATACCTATCTGACCTTCTCCGCGATCGGGAACCGCGAGGATCTCGCGGACACGATCTACAACATCGATTCGGTCGAGACGCCGTTCCAGAAGGCGATCGACAAGGTGAAAGCCAAGGCCACGCTCCATGAATGGCAGACCCAGTCCCTCGCCGCTGCCGCCAACAACGCGCAGCTGCAGGGCGACGATGTCTCCTTCACGGCGGTGACGCCGACGACGCGCCTCACCAACCGTACCCAGATCTCCCGCAAGGAGGTCGCGATCGCCGGCACGCAGGAGGCCGTCGACAAGGCGGGGCGCGAGTCGGAGCTGGTCTATCAGCTCATGCTCAAGACCAAGGAGCTGCGCCGCGATATCGAGGTGGTGCTGACCGGAAACCGCGCGCCGGTGACCGGCAACTCGACCACGGCGCCGCAACTGCGCCCGCTCTGTTCCTGGTATGCCACGAACGACAGCCGCGGGTCGGGCGGCTCGGACGGCACGAGCTCGGCCGCGGCGACCGATTCCGGCACGCCGCGGCCGCTCACCGAGGCGCTGCTCAAGAACGTGCTGCAGCTCTGCTGGGCGGCGGGCGGCTCGCCGGACCTGATCATGGTGGGGCCCTTCAACAAGACCGTGATCTCGGGCTTCGCCGGCAACGCCACCCGCACGCTCGACGCGTCGAAGGGCAAGCTGGTGGCGGGGATCGACGTCTACGAGGGCGATTTCGGGACGCAGAAGGTGGTGGCCTCGCGCTTCAGCCGCGACCGCGACTGCCATGTGCTCGACACCAGCCTCTGGGCGCTCGCCACGCTCCGGCCGATGAAGACCGAGGACCTCGCCAAGACCGGCGATGCCGAGAAGGCGATGGTGCTGACCGAATACACGCTGGAGGCCCGCCAGGAGGCGGGGTCGGGCGTGGTGGCGGATCTGACCACGGCGTAAGGCGCCAAGCCGAAGGAAGAGCGGGGAGGGGCCTGCCCCTCCCCGGGCCCCTCGCATGAGCAGGAAGCGAGAGCCTCAGGCAGCTTCGATCTCTGCCGATTCACAGAGCGCAGTCAGCTCGCAGCCATAGGAGGGGTCGATGGCGACGAGTGCGAGGCGGCCCTCGGCGATGGCTTGGGCCGCTTCGGCAACCAGACGGTCCTCGTCCTTCGTGCCGCCCAGCAGCCGGCGGAGCAAGCCTCTGTCGGGCGGCATCCGACTCGCGATCGACAGCGACAGGATGATGTTGCCCTCGCGGAAATCGTTGCAGAGGAGCCGGCGCACGCCTTTGAGCTGCAGCCGGTAAGCCTGGCCGGCGACGTCGCGCAGCGCGACGCGAAGGCCGTTGCCGGCCTGGAGCTCGAGGCCCTGGACGGTACCGTCATGCAGGTCGGGCTGCCGCAGCTCGCCTTGCGGGTCGATGGTCACGATCATGGGCCGCGATCCTAGACCAACCGTGCTGTATCGCCTACCGAGCAGCCCCCTCCCCGGCCCTCCCCCAAAAGACGGGGGAGGGGACGAAAGTTGCCAATGTCCCGCATGCTCTATCTCCAGACGGCCGACGGGCTGGTCGAGCATCTGGTGGCGGATGCGTCGGAGCCGGGGCGATATGCGATCCGGTATGAGGCCGACGTCACCGCCAACATCGAAGAGAACAAGGCGCGGTTCAACGGGCCGGACCGGACGCTCGACGGATTGGGGCGCAAGGTGGCCTCGATCCCGAATGCGGTGGCGATGATCTGGCTCACACGCTACGGCGTGGACGTGTTCAGGAAGGATCATTGGCCGGCGGTGCGCCGCCTGCTCAACGATCCGGAGTGGCGTCATCTGCGCACCGCGCCGGGGAAGATCTAGCGATCAATCCCAGACAACGAGCGAGTGCCCCTCCCCCTACCCCCTCCCGCATCCTCCTTCGCCCGATGGGCTTCGGAGGACAGGAGGGGAGGGGGCTGGAACAGCGAACATCTCGCCCCTCCGGCAAGAAGGCCGGAAACTTGAAACGCCTCGCCCCCTCCCTTCACGGGAAGGGGTAGGGGGAGGGGCTTTCTCAGACGAAAGGACGAGGCGATGCCCATCAACATTCTGCAGCGCGACGACGGCTCGATGACCCTGGGTGGGGACGATCCGACGGTGGGGTTCATCAACGAATCCACCGAATGGATCGCGAGCTCGGTCGACAAGCGGTTCTTCACGGCGACGCGGCCCTATCGGGTCAAGGCGGTGAGCGCGACGGTGACCGTGGCGGGGACCGACGGCTCGGCCGTCACGGCCGCGGTCCGCAAGGTGCCTTCGGGCACGGCGATCGGGTCGGGCACGGCGCTGCATGCGGGCTCGATCAATCTCAAGGGCACGGCCGACACGGTCCAGGACCTGGCCCTCTCGACCAGCTCGACCGATCTCGATCTCGCCGACGGCGACAGCCTGGCGATCGACTTCACCGGCACGCTGACCTCGGCGACCGGGGTGGCGACCGTCACGCTCGCGCCGAAATACGCCTGAGCGAGGGCCTCCCCATGGCCGGCAATCCTTCGCTCCAGACCACCTATCGGCAAGGCGCGCATCAGAAGGCCGCCTTCACCGGCACCGCCGGCACGATCGCGAACGGCATCGGCGCCTATACCAAGACCGTGCGCGTGATCGTGACCGCGGCGGCCTACGTGAAGATCGGCAACAGCCCGACGGCGACGGTCGCCGACATGTATATGGCGGCGAACTGGCCCGAATATTTCACCGTGACGCCGGGGCAGAAGGTCAGCGCGATCCAGGTCAGCGCGGGCGGCGACCTGCATGTGACCGAGATGGACCAGTAAGGATGGGCCTCGCGAGCCATATCGAGCTCAAGGAAGCGGTCGCGCGTCGGCTGGGGCGGTCGGGCGACGCCGATCTCGAGGCGGAGCTCGACGATTATATCGACCTGGCCGAGGCGCGGTTCCAGCGGGAGCTGCGGCTCAGGGCCCAGGAGCAACGCGCGACCGCGGTGCTGAGCAGCGCCTATCTGGACCTGCCGACCGATTTCCTCGAGCTCCGGAACATCCAGCTCGACACCGACCCTGTCCGGTCATTGGAATGCGTGAGCCCGGAGATCATCGACCGCTCCTATCCGCAAACAGCGCCGGCGCGGCCCCAGGTCTATGCGATCCTCGGCAGCGCGCTGCAGTTCGCGCCGCCGCCGGACCGGAGCTACACGGTCGAGATCGATTATTGGAAGCGGTTCGAGGCGCTGTCGGACGCGGCCCCGAGCAACCGGCTCCTGGTCAACGCGCCGGACGTCTATCTCTTCGCGGTGCTGGCCGAGGCCGCGCAGGCGACGGGCGACAGCGCGCGCTGGCAGGAATACGAGGCGCGGCTCGCGGCGGCGCTCGACAAGCTCAAGGTGTTCGACCGGCGGGCCTCCTATAGCGGGGCGACGCTGCGGGTGCGGCCGCGGGTGGTGGTGTGAGCGGGCGAGGCCGGCCGTTCAGGGGGGGATGGCTGCCACCCCCTACCCCAGCCTCCTCCGCAAGGAGAGAGGGGAAGAAAGCAGAGATACGAGGCAGGACATGGTCGCGAGCGTCGTGAGCTCCATCTTGGCTGGCACGATCGGCGCCGTTGCGACGGAAGGCCAACGCCGGCCCGGGCAATGGGCGGAAATCGCGGCGGAGAAGACGATCCAGGTGGCCGACAGCGCGCCGCCGGCGATCCGCGACCAGGCGCGGGCTTTCAAGGCGGCGCTGACGCGGCTCTTCGCCAATTACATCCGCATGGCGATCGAGGAGGACCGGGCGTTCCTGGCAATGGCGCTCGAACGCGAAGGCCATGGCGAGATCGCGCAATTCGTGAGGAACCGATAGATGGCGACGACGACGGCGCTCTGCACCAGCTTCAAGTCCGAGATCCTGACCAAGACGCACAACCTGGCGTCGGACACGATCAAGGTGGCACTCATCAAGGCGAGCCCGACCGGCAGCTATGGGGCCGCCTCCACCGCCTATTCGAACATCACGGGCAACAGCGACGAGGTGTCGGGCACGGGCTACACCGCGGGTGGCGCCACGCTCTCGGGCGGGGCCGTGACGACCTCCGGCACGACGGCCTTCGCCGACTGGTCGGACGTCTCCTGGTCCTCGGCGACGATCTCGACCTCGGCCTGCATGATCTACAACAGCTCGGCCTCGAACAAGGCGATCTCCACGCATGATTTCGGCGGGACGCAGACGGTGACGGCGGGGACCCTGACGCTGGTGTTCCCGACCGCGGATGCGTCGAACGCGATCATCCGGATCGGCTGAACGGGCCCGGCGGGGCTGTTGCGGCGGCCGGCGGTTCTGCCAGACTGCGGCGGGGACCCGGTTCCCAGGAATGACATCCTGGCCGGCCCTCGGGCCCGGGGAGCCGCAGCGGCGATGAAGCTGACCATCGGCGACAAGACCAAGGACAATCCGACGACGGCGGATATCGAGCAGGCGGTCGAGGCGGCGCGCCGGGGCCAGGATGACGATATCGTCGAGCTCGAGGCGGGCGAGGACGAATATCTCGAGGCGCTGCACGAGGGCGACGGGCGCTTCAGTCTCGGTCATGGCGACAAGACCGGGCGCTTCCACACGGAGGAGCCGATCGAGACGGCGCGGGTGAAGTCCGTGCTCGGCAAATATGCGAGCGGCGATCCGGCCTGGCGGCGGGAATGCCGCCTGCTGCCGGACGCGAAATCGCCCGGCGGGCGCAAGCGCATCGGCTCCGAGCCGCCGGTCTGGGCGATCGTGCTGGTGGCGGTGGCGTTCTTTGCCTTGCCGATCCTGTCGATACTGCCGGATTCCTGGACGGAAGGCTGGCTCTCCGGGATCGGGCCGGCCTGGATCGTCGCGGGGCCGATCGTGGTGCTGCTGGTGGCGATCGTGGCGCACAAGCTTTTGCAGGTGCGCCGCGCCGCGGCCTGGCCGCAGGCGCCGGGGCGGATCACGAAATCGGAGGTGGCGGCGCGGCACAAATCGCATGGCGACCGGCCGAGCGAGGTCGTGAACGAGCCGGCGATCGAATACGAGTTCACGGCCAACGGGCTCAAGTACACCGGCACGCGCATCGGCATCGGCGAGGACAGCGGCGGCGCCAACACCGAGGCGATGCTGGCGCGCTATCCGGTGGGCGGCACGGTGATGGTCTATTACGATCCGGCCGATCCGGGGAATTGCGTGCTGGAACGCGAGCTGCCGAAGGGCGTCTCCAAGGGCTGCCTCGGGCTGCTGGCCGGGCTGGCGGTCGTGGCCTATGGCGTCTGGCGCTTCGGCGGGCCGGTCCTGACCACGCTCGAAGGGCGGATGGGCGAGGACCGGAGCCACATCTTCCTGATCGCGGGCGGCGCAGGGCTGTTCCTGCTGCTGCTGTTCTTCGGCGCGCGCAAGAGCGCCAAACAGGGCAATGCCTGGCCCAGCGTGAGCGGGCGCGTGGTGCAGAGCGGGACCGAGAGCTACCAGGAGCGGATCGACCGCAGGACCGTGACGCGCTACGCGCCGGTGGTGGAGTATGCCTATCTGGTGAACGGCCGCGAATATCGCAGCCGGCAGATCCGGCTGCCCAAGGTGCAGATCGGCCGCTCGCAGGCGGGAGCCGCGAAGATCGCGGCGCGCTATCCCGAAGGCAAGGAGGTCGAGGTGCATTACGACCCCGCCAATCCCGGCGAGGCGGCGCTGGAGCGATCGAGCGGCGCGGCCTGGTTCCTGCTGGTGCTGGCGCTGATCGGGTTCGGGGTGGCGGTTTATGCGAGTGGGGTGGTGGGGTAGGGACGGCTAGTGCTCGGCAAGCTCTTCGCGAGCCATCTGGTAACGAAGTGCGGCCCAGTCTCTTGATTCCTTAAGCAGACGCCGAATGAGAATCTGCCTGCCTTTCTCCAGTTCGACAGCGCGCGGATCGTTCGGGTTCTTTGAGAGCCACCAATTGAGATCGTTAAGCATGAAGTGCGCGTGGCCGATCCTCGCCCAGGCTTTGCGCTCACGGCTGCGCATCTCCGTCGCGGTGTCTGCTGCATTTTGAAGCTGAACCGAGGGACTTCTGTTTTTGCCATGGTTCCGCCATTTGACCAGAGGCTCCGGCATCATCTCCAAGCCACGTTTCAACAGGGCACGGAATGACACAATCTGATCGATACGGCGGGTGGGAGGATCCGGTTCAGGAAACTCCCGGAATAGTTCCATGCGCCACGCCAAGATCGCGCCGAGCTGAGCCGGATTACGGCCAACTCTAAAGACCTCTTCGAGTGAAGGTTTGTCGTTAGCGCGGAACTTGGGGCCCTTCTCATATCCAGCGCCGTCGATCTCAATTGCATTGCAAGCCACGGCCGCAAGATCACCTTCTATCATGCGCGCAATTTGCTTCTCGACACGATCTGGCATGAAAAGATCGTCACCATGACCCAGCACGACGAACTCGGTCTGAACCAAGGGCAATAAGTCACGAACGTGACCGATGGCAATGTTCTTCGTGTTGCGCCTGACAATGACGTGGTGCGGTCCGGAGTATCCGGCAACGGTCTGCTCTATCCGCTCGAACGTGTCGTCCGTAGAGCAATCATCTGAAATGATGATGGTTAGCTTCGGGTAGGTTTGAGCAAGCGCACTCGAGACTGCTGCTGCGATAAACTCTGGCTGATTGTAGGCGGTGAGCAGGAAAGTCACGGCCTCCACAGCGTTGTCCCCCGGTTGCTGCAATTGGCTGTAGGCGAGCAAATCTGATGAGTTCTGGCGACACCCTTTGCGTCTTTACCCCATACCAGAACGAGCCGCCAGCATCTAACTACGCAACGCTATCACTCCGCAACGGTCACCCCCTTTTGCAATTTGACGCCACGACCACCGAGGCTGCAGTCTTCACGGGGATCATGCCGCAGAACTACGCTAACACAACCGGTGTGACCGTATTCGTCGTTGCAAGTTTAACTACGGCGACCACGGGAACGCTGGGCTGGAGCATTCTGTTCGAACGCATGGACAGTGCGACCGACATAGACTCCGACAGTTACGCGCCTGTCCAAGCCATTACAGCTTCAACAGTGCCGGCTACCCTAGGTCAGCCATTGACTCTTAGTGTCGCTGTCCCAAAGGGAACCAACTTGGACTCTATCGTAGCTGGCGACACATTTCGGATGCGCATTGAGCGCGATACGACAAATGACACGGCCACGGGTGATGCCGAGTTACTTGCCATCGAGCTACGAGAGACCTGATGTCTCGCGCTGGCTGGAGTAACACGAATTTTCTAAGGAATGGCAGCGCACCATTAGTTACGGCTGCACCTCTGACAATGGCATGTTGGTATTTCGCGAATGCGACGGGAACCACTCAGTTTCTGTGGGGCCTATATAACTCTGCGAGTGGCGATAGCCGAAATCAGTTTGCGATTGGGCAAAATATTGCAGGCACGTTGTTCGGCCGGACTTCGGGCTCGTCTTCCTCGGCTCAAGCGAACAGCAGTACCGGAGTCACGACTGGCGCATGGAATCACGCATGCTTTGTCACGTCGTCTTCTTCCAATCGCACCATATATCTTAACGGCGGTAACACCGGAACAAACGCGACCAACTTGAGTCCTTCTGGCTTGAATAGAACGAGTGCCGGGAAGCAGGACAATTCTGCGGGCAGCGGCCTCGCGTTGGATGTTGGGTCGCGTCTAGCCCATCTAGCTTTGTGGAATACTGCGCTCTCCACGAGTGATGTTGCTGCCTTGGCGTCTGCTTTATCGCCCTTGTTGGTCCGACCGGATGCGCTAGTTGGGTACTGGCCTTTGATGGGTCTGTACAGTCCAGAAGTTGGGGTTGTGGGCGGTAGAGACCTTGCGATCAATGGAACATTATCGAGCGCGGAAGAACCACGTCTCTACTGGCCGGCGGTCGCCAAACGAGGCGCCTTCCACAGCATTCCCAGGACCGACATCAGCCTCGGTGGCATCGCCGGCGCCGGATCGGCCGCGGCTCTCGCCAAGTCGGCGGCGAAGACCTTGGCCGCAACCAATGGCGCTTCGGCCGTCGGCGCGACGGCTCTGTCGCTCGTCAAATCGCTGGGCGGATCCGCGGGGGCGGGCCAGGCGGGCGCGATCACGCCGGCGGCGCTGATCGGCCTGCTCGGCCTGCCGGGTGCCGCGGCGCTCGGCGCGCTGGTTGCCGATACCGCGCAACGGATCGATCTGGCGGGTCCGCCCGCGGTCGGTACCGTTGGCACCCTGGCGTCGGCCGTGGCGCTTCTGTTGGCGGCACCTGGTGCCGCGGGGATGGCGGGCGACACCGCCGAGGCGATCGCGGCAGCCCTGGCCGGCCTGGCCGCCGAAACCGGCATCGGCGATCCGACCATCGCCGACAATTGGCGCCGGCTCGACCCCTCGTCGGGGTCCTGGACGCCGACCTCCGGCGAGGCGGCGGATTGGATGGCCGTCCCCGGCGTCGGCGCGGAATGGGGGCGAGCCTAGCCGGACAGAGGCCCGCAGGCCCGGAACCGGACGGGCGCAGTTCCGCGCGGCGTGCTATGCTGCCGGCCGGCTTCGTGGGTTTCCGGCAGTCGCACCTTGGCGGGGGAGGGCGGTCGGCATGTTCACCCGACAGATCGGACCCGGCCGGCATCGTCCGGTCCGAAGGCTCGCGGTTCTTCTGGCCGCGCTGGCCCTGCTGCTCGGCCTGTCCAGCGCAGCGCCCCATGCCCAGCAGGCGGCCACCGGCGACGTGTTCTCCAGCAGCGGCGGCGGGGGCGACGTCTTCTCGAGCAGCGGCGGACGATCCTGCGGCTATCCGGGCCTCAGCTACGACATGAGCCGGCTCGAGGCGGCGGTGAAGAACTACCCCAACGGCCGCCTGCTGATCGTGACGATGCAGGAGAAACGCGAGATCGAGGAGCAGCTCGCGGCGCAGAACCCGCGCGCCACGCCGCGCGTGCAGATGGCGCCCTGCTTCAATTGCAGCCGCGAATACGAGGCCTGCATCCTCTTCAGCCGCGACGGGCCGATCCCGGACGACGTCTTCGCCAGCAACGCGCCGCCGGGCGGCGACGAGTATGGCAGCAATGGCGGAGGCAACCCGCCGCCGGGCGGCGACGATTACGGCAGCAACGGCGGCAACAACCCGCCGGGCTCGGGCGACGACGGGGACCCCGGCTCGAACGGGCCGCTGGCGCCGGTGCTCTATGGCGCCTGCCCGGCCGACTATTCGAACATGGACAGGCCGGGCCTCAGCCCGGAGATGCATTACGCGCTGGGCTTCTCGCAGGCCGCGCGCAAATGCATGGCCGATACGGTCTCGATCCAGAACCTGGCGCTGGCGGCGGCCGCAGCGAAGTTCAAGCAGGTCGCCGCGATCCTGATGGTGCTGGCGGCGCCCCAGGTGCTGGATGGCGTGCTGCATCCGCCCGGCGTCTCGCGCAATCCCGATCCCTATCTGCAGGGCCGGGAGGAGGGCAAGCGGCTCTGCGAATGGGGCCTGAAAGTATCGCCGGTCATGGTGGCGCGCTGCCCGGCGAAATCGCCGGCCAAGCCGCTCACCTGCACGGCGGCCCAGGCGCAGAACGGCTATGGCGTGGCGCAACGTCAGGTCCAGGCCAACGAGCCGACGCGCACGGACTGCTTCCCCTGCAGCCTCGCCTGGCTGATGGGCGAGCATTACACGCCGCCCGCCAGCGGCGGCCGGCCCTGGGATCTCTTTGCCGACATCGTGCCGCTGCTGAAGCAGCGCTTCGGCGAGCTGATCCCGCAGGGGCCGGAACTGCCCTGCTGGCGCCAGCTCGCGCAATCGAAGGGCCTGCCCGGCTCGATGAGCATCACGGCGATCGAGCAGGAGATGCTCGCGGCCGGCGACGGGGCCAAGGGCGTGGTGCTGTGGAAGGGGGTCGGCGAAGAGGCGGGCCATGTGATCGGCGTCAAGAACGAGGGCGGCCAGGTCCAGTTCTGGGACGAGCAGCAGCGCATGGACGGGCGCTTCTGGTTCTCGATGCTCGAAGGGAAGTGGGTCACCTTTTACCGGGTGCAGTAGGCGGGCGGGTGCAGTGGGCAGGGCGCGCCCTATTTCGTGTCGATCCGGTCGAACGCCCGGGCCAGCCATTGGGCGCGGCGCTCGAGGAAGGGCACGCGCAGCGGGTCAGGGGCGCTGTCCACGACCCAATAGGGATTGGTGTTGATCTCCCAGACCTGCAGCCGGCCCTGGCGGAAGCCGTAATCGATACGGCCGTACTCGATCCGCGCCCGCGCGAAGACATCGCGCAGCTCGGCCTCGTGCGGGTTCTCGTCGAAATAGCGCAGCTCCTCGGCCGCCGTCTCCGCATCGACGATGGCGTCGGTCGAGTGCTTCACGATGGGCTTGCGCGAGACATAGACATGGAACGGCTTGATCTCGCCGCCGATGCAGGCCGCGCCGTATTTCCGGACGATGCCCTTGGCGTCGCGCGTGTCGCAGAACTCGACCGCGAGCAGATGGTCGCGCGCGACCGGCAGGCGCGCGACCGCCTCGAGCTCCCGGTCATACTCCTCGGCGTTCTTCAGGAAGCGGGAGAGGGCGCCGTCATGCTCGTCCTCGCGGCGGATGAAGACCGGCCAGCGGGCGGGGCGCCGGGCCTCGTCGAGGCGATAGACGTTGAACCGGTTGATGCCGGTCTCGTGCAGCGTCCGCAGCAGCTCGTAGCGGCGCAGCGACTGCGTCGGATGGTTGAGCAGGCGGTGGCCGCTTGCCTCGAGCCGGTTCCAGGCCTTGACCAGATCGCCCAGCCCTTGCGGCAACACGCGTTCGAGGTCGCTGAAGATCCAGGTCGCCGGCTTGCCGATACGGGTGAACAGGTCGCGCCCATAGACCGAGGCCTCGATCCGGGCCTTGGGGCGGGGGCCGCCGGCCTCGAGATAACGGCGGATCGGGAGAAGGCCGCGTCGGGTGCAGAGAAAGCGGATCATGGGCCTGGCGCCGGTTTCTGCCGGGCGCTGCCAAAGGCCCGTTGCGAACCGCACTCTAGATGGATTCCCGTCCAGGCTGAACGAGAAAGCGGATCCGGCCCGACGGCTCGCGAAGGTCTCCGCGGTCGCGGAAGATCGGTGAAGGGAGGCAAGCAGCGGCATGATCCCGGTGGGGGAATTTCTTCCGGACGGCTCGGCCTTCGAGGGTGCCGGGGCCGCGGAGGCGCTGAACGTGATCCCGGCCGCGCGGAGCTATCGATCGCTCCGAAGCCTGGTCGCCTCGGGTGCGCCGGCCTCGACATCCCGCATCCAGGGCGGAACGACGCTGCGCTCGACCGACCTGACCGTGAAGTCCTTCTGCGGCGACGCGACGAAGCTCCACGGGTTCGACGGCTCGACCTGGTCGGACTATAGCCGGACCTCGGGCGGGGCCTACAACACGCCGACACAGGGCCAATGGCGCTTCGCGCAATTCGGCGATGCCTGCCTCGCGGTCAACGGGTCGGACGCCGTCCAGTCGATCGTCATGGCCGCCGGAACGAATTTCGCGGCGCAGAGCGGCTCGCCGCCGGCAGGGTCGCGCTACGTCGCGGTCGTGCGCGACGTGGTGGTGCTCGGCCGGGACGGATCGAATTCCAACCGGGTGAGCTGGTCCGACGTCGAGAACCTCGATTGGACCGCCGGCGCCGCCGACATCCAGGACATGCCCGATGGCGGGCAGATCATGGGTCTCTTCGGCGGCGACAATCTGGTCGTGCTGCAGGAGCGCTGCATCCGGCTCGGCATCCGCACCGACTATCCCCTGACCTTCACCTTCGACAAGATCGCCCAGGACAAGGGCTGCCTCGCCGAATGGGCCTCGGCGCAGCATGAGAACCTGCTGTTCTTCCTCGCCCATGACGGGTTCCACCTGCTGGTCTCGGGCCAGCAGCTCACGCCGATCGGGGCGGAGAAAGTCGACCGCTTCTTCTTCGAGCATCCCGAGCATGGGGTCGACCTGAACAATCTCCATCGCGTCACGGGCGCGGTCGATCCGGTCAACAAGCTCTATATGGTGAGCTATCCGAGCGTCGGCGGCGGCACCAGCCATCCGGACAAGGCGCTGATCTATCACTGGCAGCTCGGCCGCTGGAGCCGTGCGGAGTTCGGCTGCGACCTGCTGCTCTCGGCGATGGTCCAGTCGAGCTGGAATCTCGACAATATCGACACGCTGATCGGCAATCTCGATGCGACCTCGCTGTCGCTGGACGACCCGGCCTTCACCGGCTCGGGACGCCTGTTCCTGGCGGCTTTCACCTCGGGCCATGAGCTGGGCTTCTTCAATGGCGGCAGCCTGGCCGCGACGGTCGAGACCGGCGAGGCGCAGCTGACGCCCGGCCGCCGTTCGCTGGTGACGGGGATCCGGCCCCTGGTGGATGGCGGAAACGCCGCTGCCTCGGTGGCGCTGGGCAGCCGGAACCGGCCCGGCGAGGCCGTCGCCTACGGCCCGGCGATGACGATGAACGGGAACGGCTTGGTTCCCTTGCGCCACGACGCGCGGTTCCACCGGGCCCGGATCCTGCTCGAGGCCGGCGCCGACTATTCACATATTCTCGGCATCGAGCCCGAGTTCCAGGCGAGCGGCCGGCGATGACGGTGACCTTCAAGCCGCTGCCGCCACCGGCCGGCGCGGGCGGCGAGCCCGGCCTCTGGGCCTATCTGCGGCGCTGCTACGACGCACTGCGCGGCATCCAGGCCGGCAAGCTGAACTGCACCACGACGGTGACGCTGGCGGCCAGCGCGACGACCACGCTGCTGAACGATCCGCGCATCGGGCCGGCCAGCGTCATCCTGTTCATGCCGATGACGGCTCACGCGGCGACGGCGGCGGGCGGACTCCATGTGTCGGCTAGAGCGGCGGGGTCCGCAACGTTCACGCATACCAACACGGCCGACGTCGACAAGACGTTCGGCGTGATCATCATCGGGTGAGGCGATGGCGCAGAAGAGCGGGGGCAAACGCAAATCGCGCAAGGCCGCGCCGCGGCTGCCGCCGATCGTGCTGATCCAGTGGGAGGACAGCGCGCAGGCGGCGGCGGAATGGCAATGGCTGGACCAGGTCCGGGGGCCCTCCATCGCCGACTGCTATACGGTGGGGTTCCTGATCGCCCGGGACCGCCGCGAGCTCAAGGTCGCGATCAATCTCGGCCTGCGGGGCGCCGAGGCGGAGCAGGCGGCCGGCATCGTCGCGATCCCGGCCGCCTGCGTCCGACGGGTGGTGAGGCTCAGGCTTTCTTCTTCGCCGCCTTCTTTTTCGCGGCCGGCTTCTTCCGGTCGGGCCGCTGGGTAAAGGCCGAGGCCGCGAGCTTCCTGACCTCGGCGTCGGTCAGGGATTTCGGATCGCGGAGGGCCTTGGACGCGAGGCTGCCGATAGCCGCACTGTTTTCTCGCTCTTCGCCATGTGACATCTCCCCTTGGTTGTCGTGGCCGTTATGAATCTAGTCCGCCCGGAAGGAAAGGCACAGGGGGGCCCCCGAACGCGGCCGGCGGGGCGGGAACGCCGTCTGCCGGCGGGCACCGTCAGTTGACCATCGTCCGCAGGCGTTTGCGGGTTCCCGCGATCGCCTGTTCGAGGGCCTCGATGCGGGCGGCGTTGCGCGCGCGAAGCGCGTCGGCGCTTGCGGGTGTCATGCGGGGCATGTGCATGCGCTCGTCGTTCTCGGCCATGCCCCGAATGTTGACGAGGGCGTTTCCGAGCCAGCCTTCCAGGCGCCGCGTCCGCTCGAGCTCGTCGGCGGGCGGGGGCCCCGGGTCTTTGACGAAGGTCATGACGCCGGCCCGCGGTGCGGTTTCGTCCGGTAGCGGCGGGTCGCCAAGCGAGACCCAGACGCCGCCGCTCTCGTCGCCGTCCAGGGATTCGTTGATCGACACTCGCACGCCGGACGGCTTGCTTCTGCTCATGGCTCTGCCTCCTTCTGGTTGCATCGTATAGCGCTAAATTCTACCCGATTCGGCCCTGACGAAGCAAAAGAAGGGGGCCTGCAGTGCTCTGAAATAGCTAGATAATCAGGAGTTTTTGACGATGAAATCGGATCTCGCCACGCGCCTCGGCCGCCAGGGCAGGGGCGGCGACACGCTTGTTGCCCATATCTCGCCCCGGGAAGCCATGATGCTGAAGCTCCTGGGCGGGTCGGGCACGCGCAACCCGCGCACGGGGCTGCTCGAGTTCAAATATGGCGGCGACACCAACGAGGGTGGCGCGCACGGGTTTGGCGGGGCCGGCAGCGCGGCCGCGGCCGGCAGGTCCGGCGGCCCGATGGGCGGCACGGGTGCCGCTTTCAAGGGCATGGATTCGAGCGGCAGCATCTCGCGCTCCGGCGTCGGCTCGGCCACGGCGGCCGACAAGATGGTGGCCGACAGCCTGGGGCTGTCGCCCGACGCCTATGGCGGGCTTGCCGGCGCCTATCGCGACCAGGTGACGGACAGCTACGACGACGGCTTCGGCGGCCTCCTGGATTCGCTGTTCGGGCTGCGCGAGAAGCTGGATTACGACCGCGCGCTCGAGGCCGCGCAGAACGCCACCCAGACCGGCACCGCGATCGATCCGACCGCTGGCATGGCGAGTTGGGGCTTCGATCCGGCGGGCTTGATCGGCGGTCTCGCCGGCATGGCGCTGGGCGTGCCCGGGCTCGGGCTCGCGGCGGCGCAGATCAGCGATCTGCTGGGGAGGCCGGCGGAGATCGGCCTCGGCCCGGATGTGTTCGGCGGCTCGACGGGCTCGCCCAGCATGACCGGTACCAGCCAGAACCAAGGACAGGTCGCGCAGGGAGCGGGGCAGAACCTCAACGACGCGATCGGCCGCATCGCGGCGGCGCGGGAGGGCGTTCGACGCGCGGCCGGCGCCCGCCCTCCGGGTTCATCGACCGCGATGGCAGCCGCGCCGCCGATCCCGCGCTCCCGCCCGCCGTCGGGCCTGCTCGCCTATCTGGCGCAGAATCCGGCATGGCTGCCGGGCTATAGCGGTTCCTCACGCTTCGGCGTGGGTGCCGTTGCGCCGATTCCCTATCTGCGGCCGGTCGCTTGACGGTGCTGGTCGGAATCCCGCCCGAGACCGTTGATCGGGTCTGGCCGCTGATCGAGGAACGGATCGAAGAGGCTTGCGCCGCATCGCGCGGCAAGGAAGCGGCCTTCGACATCCGCCGCTCGGCGCGTCATGGCGAGAAGCAGATCTGGATCGCCTGGGACGAAGCCGCGAAAGACGCGCTGGCCGTCGTGGTGACGGAGATCGCGGTCTATCCGCGCAAGACGGTCTGCCATATCCAGATCTGCATCGGCGAGCGGCGCGAGCGCTGGCAGCAGCATGTCTCGGTCATCGAGGCCTGGGCCAAGGCGAAAGGCTGCCGGGGCATGTCCCTCGTCGCCCGCCCCGGCTGGTCGCGCGTGCTGAAGCCGTTCGGCTACGAGCTGACGCATCACCTGGTAGAGAAGGATTTCCACGATGCCTGATTTCGGCGGCGACGGCGGTTCGAGCAAGACGGTGCAGAGCACGGCGCCCTGGGCCCCGGTCCAGCAACCGCTGCAGGATGTCATCGCAAAAGCGGGGCAGCTCTATCACAGCGGCGCGCTCACGCCCAAGGTGCCCGACTTCGCGGCGACGGCGGATTTCACGCCCGAGCAGCTCCAGGCTCAGGCGATGGGCACCGCGCGCGCGGTCAACGGCTCGCCCCTCAATGCGGCGGCGGCCGATTATCTGGGCCGCGTGCTGGGCGGCCACTACCTCGACAGCAACCCCTACAACGCGACGCTGGCCGCGCGCGCGGGCTCGACCATCACCGATCAGCTCTCGAGAGCCGGCCGCTATGGCAGCAACCAGGCGACCGCCCGCGGGCTGGCCGAGGGCCTCGCCCCGGTCCTGAATCAGAATTACCAGACCGAGCGCGGCTATCAGCAGCAGGCCGCGAGCTATGCGCCGCAGCTGGCGAGCCAGGACTATGTCGACATCAATGCGCTGAATGAGATCGGCCAGCAGCGGCAATCGCAGGCCCAGGCGCTGCTGAACGAGGCGGTGCAGCGGTTCAATACAACCTCGACCGCCGACCAAAATGCGCTCGCGACCTATCTGGGATTCCTCTCCGGCCAGGGCGGGCAGACCCAGACCACCAAGACGCCGAATCTGGGCCCGAGCACCCTCCAGCAGGGCGTCGGGGCCGGCATCAGCCTGCTGGGCGCGCTGGCCAGCCTGTGGGGGAGGTGATGGCCTATCCATTGAGCCTGTGGGAGGCGATCGCCGGACTGCTCGGCAGATCCGCCTCCATTCTGCCCGGCTATCCGAGCGACCGCCATCCGCCCGGCTATGACGCCGATGCGGCACGGTGGGCGCAGATCGCGCGGGGCCTGATGGATGCCGGCGTCCGTGTCGCCACGGCGCCCCGCGGCCAGGCGATCGGCCAAGGGGTCCAGGGCCTCGTCGAAGGGCTGGATAGCGGGCGGCGACGCTACGAGGAGGGGCTGCCCGGTGGCACGGACGGCGCGCCGACCGCATCCCGCCTCGGCGCGGGCGATATCGCGCTTCTCGCCGGCGCCGACCCCGGGAGCGCGACAGCCGGCTACGGGCTCCAGCCCGTCCTCGATCCGGGACCGCCGGGCGGCGGCCAGGGTCATGAGCCATGCCGGCTCATCCCGTCGCTGTCGCCCTTCGGGCTCTGCTTCTATTTATGCCCCAGCGGTGCGATCATCCGCGGCAATTCCACCCGTCCCGGTGGCTGCCCGGCTTTCCGGTTTCGCGGCCAAGGGATGGGGCCCGACAGCGACATGATGTGACGGCCGATGACGTTTCCCGGAGTCACGCAACGAGCCGTGGCCCATATCCGCGAAGAACGGCGCAAGCTGCCGCTGCCCGAGCGCGAGCGCTGGCTCCCGGTCGTCGGCGAGGAAGCCGACGTGAAACCGCTCGGGCGATCGATGAATGTCCGGGTCCTGCGCTATCCCGTCCTCGCCTGGTACGAGCGCGAGCAGATTCCCGACGATCTCGTCCGTCATCATGACGGCCTCGATATCGGTTTCGACCTCGATCCCTCGGAGCGACAGCTGCATCGGCACCATGTCGTCGACTATGTCGATGGCCGGCTTGCCTGGGTCGATGCAAGCGATGCCGGAACCAAGAGCGCCGATCATCGCTGACGTCGCCGTGCGGGATTCCTGATCCGCCGGGCCGAACGACACCTGCGATCTCATTCGCCGCCGAAGCCGTCGGGGAGCCGCGCCGACAGCCGTCGCGCGGGTGCTTCCCGCGCGGCTCCGAGCAGCTTTTCCCGGCATGCGCCGAGACCGCCCGAGCGGCGGCAATCTTCAGGGACCGATCGTCATGCCCGTCAAGGACTTCAGCACGACCGCCGGCAGCAATACGGCGATCTCGGGGATCAACATCGCCGAGAGCTGCCCGGCAGGAAATCTCAACAATGCCTTGCGCCAGGCGCTGGCCGATATCCGCGCTTATGCCAACTCGGCCGAATGGTTCGAATATGGCGACGGCGAGGGGACGGCTTCGATCAACTACGCCTCGGGCAGTTCCTTCACCATCGCCGGCGCCGATGTCACCGCGGCGTGGCATGTGGGGCGCCGGATCAAGGCGTCGGGAAGTGCCACCGGCACGATCTACGGCGTCATCGCTTCCTCCTCCTTCGCAACCAACACCACTGTCAATGTCACCTGGGATACGGGCGCGCTGCAGAACGAAAGCCTGACGGTCTGGCTCGGCATCCTGTCGGCCAGCAACGGCGCCGTTCCGCTGGCCTCGGCGACGGCGAAGGGCACGGTGGAGCTCGCGACGACGGCTGAGACGCTCGCCGGCACCGACGCGACCCGCGCGGTCACGCCGGACGGCCTCGCCGCCCTGTGGGAGAAGGGCGCCGATATCGCTTCGGCGGCGACGATCTCGATCGGCGAGGGCGGCTGTTTCCATGTGACGGGCAGCACGACCATCACGGATATCGACTTCGCGACCGACAAGGCCGGACGGACCGCCTGGTTGATTTTCGATGGCGCCCTGACGCTTACGCATCATGCGACGTCGCTGATCCTGCCGACGGGCGCCAACATCACAACGGCGGCGGGCGATGCCTGCCTGGTCTTGTCGGAAGACGGGTCCGAGACGATCCGGGTGCCGGTCTATTGCCGCAAGGACGGGACGCCGGTCGGCGCCGCGATCGCAACCGCGTCCGACATGGAGAGCGCGAGCGATACGACCAAGCTCGTGACCGCGGGCCGGGCGCAGTTCCATCCGGGCGTGGCCAAGGCCTGGGCCTCGGTCACCCTCTCGGGCGGCACGCCATCGCTGGCGGCCTCCCACAATGTTTCCTCGGTCACCGACAACGCCACAGGCACCACCACCGTCAATTTCGCCACCGCCTTCTCGACCGCGACCTACACGGTCGCGGGCATTCCCGAGGATGCCGGCACGAACTTCGATCTGTGGGGCGTCAGCGCCAACAAGGCCACCTCGTCCTATCGCGTCGTCACCGCCGGCGGTTCGACCGAAGGGGTGGGCGATACGAGTTTCTGCCTCGTGTTCTTCGGAGATCAATGATGACGGAACCGGTCCGCATCGCCATCGCCCGCGCGGATGGCGGCGTTTCGATCATGACGATTGCCGGCATCGAGGGCGATGTCTCGGCAGTCGTCGCGGCCGAGATCGAGAAGTGGCAATCGACCAGCCCGGTCAAGGCCATCGGTCATTGGCCAATCCCGGACTCCGCCATTCCCGCCGATCGAAGCTTCCGCGACGCCTGGGCCCAGGAGGGGAACGCGATCACGGTCGACATGACCAGGGCGCGGAGTATCCAGCTCGGGCGGATTCGCGCCGCGCGCGATGCAAAGCTCAAAGCTCTCGACCTTCCGTTTCTCCGGGCGGTCGAGACCGGAGACAGCGCCCGGCAGGCCGAGATTGCCGGCGAGAAGCAACGCTTGCGCGATCTGCCGGCAGCGACCGATCTGTCGAAGGCCGCCACGCCGGAGGCGCTCAAGGCCCTCTGGCCCACGGAGCTGACATGAGCAACGAGCCCGTTCCTCTCACCGAGGCGCAGATCGACGCCATCGCGACCCGGGCCGCCAAGAAGGCGCTCGACCAGGTCTATGCCGATGTCGGCCGCGGCGTGCTGCGCAAGCTCGCCTGGATCGCGGGTCTCGTCGTCCTCGGCCTCGCCTTCTGGCTCGCCGGCAAGGGTTCCTTGCCCTGGAGCGGCCCGTGATGCGCCTGGGCCCTCGCGGTCTCGCCCTGATCCGGTCGTTCGAGAGCCTGCGGCTCGAGGCCTATCAGGACCCGGTGGGCGTCTGGACGATCGGCTACGGCCATACCGGGCCGGAGGTCGGACCCGGCAACAAGGTGACCGAAGCCGAGGCCGAGCGGCAGCTCCAGCACGACCTGGCGGAGCGAGAGCCGGCCCTCTCGGCCCTGCTGCGCGACGGCATCCGCCCTTCGGAGTTCGATGCTCTCCTGAGCTTCGCTTTCAATCTCGGCGTCGCCCGGCTCAAAGGCTCGACGCTTCTGGCCCTGCATAATCAAGGCGACCGGCTGGGTGCGGCCAAGCAATTCCCGCTGTGGGACCGGGCCGGCGGCCGCGAGCTGCGCGGCCTGCTGCGCCGGCGCTTCGCCGAAGCGGCGCTTTATCTCGAAGACAACTGATCGCCTGACGTTCCTGCAACCCGCGGCCTCGCAAAGCGCCGCCGCAACCTCGGAGCTCGACCATGTCCCAATACAACAAGGCCATCGTGGCTTTCCTCGGCTCGCTCGTGACGCTGCTGGCCGCCTTCGGCATCGACCTGCCCTGGGCCACGCCGGAGATGGTGTCCGCCATCGGTGGCGTCGTCACGACCTTCCTGGTCTGGCTCGTGCCGAACAAGCAGCCGGCTTCGGCCCAGAGCTGATGAACACGCTCATCGCCGCCGGCGCCGGCGTCCTCGCAGTCCTCGGCATCGTCTGGCTTGCCTGGCGCTTCGGCAAATCGGCCGGGACCGCCACGAACGAGGCCGATAGCAGCAGTGCTGCGCTCAAGATCGAACAGCGCATGGATCGTGCGGCCACCGATGCGCCGGCCGATCTCGATGGAATCGAGGATACGCTCAGACGGGGCGAGTTCTAGAGCAAGAACGGACCGGTGCCGTGCCATTGCCGGTTGAGTCGGGAAGCCCTAGGCTCGCATTCCCAGGGAACCGAATTTCCGACGACGAACGGGCGCAAAGGCGATCATGCGCGGAGCGAGACGGTGGGTGCTGATCGCCGGGCTGGCGCTGTTCGCCGCGTCCCTGGCCTTGCCCGGCATCGTCCACAAGCCCGACGTCCGATCGAATCCCAAGCATGGCGAATGCGCCTACGCCGTTCAGGACGACGTGCAGTGCGATGCCTTTTCCTTCGGCGGCTCGGGGATGACCAGTTGCGGGCTCGCGGCGGGCGACGCTGCCGGTCGGAGCTTCGTCGACAAGCAAAGGATCCTCGACTATTGCCAGGGCTGGGACGCGCCCGTCGCCGGGGTCGCGCGCGGCTACGAGATCCTGATGATGGGGTGGTTGGGGCCGCTTCTCGGCGTGTTCGCCTGGTATGCGGCTCCCCTGATGGGCCTGGCCCTGCTGCTGTCGCAGATCGGGAAGCGGATCGTCGCAACGGTCCTGGCAGCGGCCGCGCTGGCGCTCGGCCTGCAGTCCTATGCGCTGAAGGCCATTCCCTTCAATGAAAGCTCGATGAAGCCCGAGGATCTCAACTACGTCGATCACCTCGGCGCCGGCTTCTATCTGTGGATCGCGGCACTCGCGGCCTTCGCGGTGTTCTGTTTCCTGGAGAAGGAGACTGCCGCGCGGCACTGAAGATTTTCCTTATGGCAAAAATTGCTGTATCTTTTGACAAAGATTGCCAATTCACGGTAAGCTTCCGAAACAGAAGGAGGCGGTGATGGCAACGATGAATGTTTCGCTCCCCGAGACGATGAAGGCATGGGTCGAGCGTCAGGCCGAAGGCGGCCGCTACGGCAATGCGAGTGACTATATCCGCGACCTGATCCGCAAGGATCAGGAACGGAAGGCCGCGATCGCTGCCTTGCAGGCCGCCATCACCGAAGGCGTCGAGAGCGGAGAGCCGCAGTTCTTCGACGCGGCAGCGTTCAAGCTGCGCATGCGAAAGAAGCATGTCGTCCGGTAAAACGCGGCAATACCGGCTCTCGCCCCGTGCGCTCTCCGACCTCGACGATATCTGGCGATACACGGCGGAAACCCGGTCGATCGAGCAAGCAGACCAATACATCGATGAGCTGGTGCGAATGCTGGCGACAATCGCCGCCATGCCGACGCTGGCGCGGGAGTGCAGCGAGTTCACGCCGCCTGTGCGTATCCATCTGCATGAAGGTCGCCTGATCGTCTACAGGATCGCCGACGATCACGTCGCCATCCTGCGCCTGCTGGGCGGACGGCAGGATTGGGTTTCCATCCTGAAGTCGGCGGATCTGTGATGGCGCGGTGAACGAGCGGCCGGTCCTACGGCTTGAAATCGAAATTCTCGCGATGCCATTTCAGGAAGGCGGGGTGCGGGCGCTCGGAGGGCCGCCGGGGAAGGCGCGCGCAACCATCCTTGTTGATCAGGGCGCGGATGCTATCGGGGTCGTTGGCCTTCCTCGAAATCAGAATCCGCAAGTCGTCGGACAGGCTGATCAATCCCCGATCGAACATCCAATGCACGGTGCCCGACAGGGCGATGCCGTTGCTCACGATATCGGGGCCGTTCGCCTCCACGGGGCGGATATGCGCCGCGGCGACCTCTGCGCGGCCCATGCCGTTGATCAGCTTGAGGCCGCTGATAGCGCAGCGCTCGTCATAGGCGCGCAGGACGACCTGGCGAAAGACGCGATCGCGTATGGCCCTCGTCAGGGTGATGCTCGCCCGATCGCGGCTCTGCTCGAGCTCGAAGGGCGGTTGTTCGTCACGAAGGCTCGACGGCGAAAATTCTCCGGTACGCGGGAGCAGCGGTTCGCTTTCGTTCAGTCCCCGGGCGACGATGCGGTTGAAATCGTCCGCCGACAGCGGGCGGACGGCCCAAATGGCGCGGCCCTGAGAGACCCTGCCTAGCTCGTTCAGCAGGCCGCGCTCGACCACGCCCGAGGCATCGCTGAAAGGGACCGGATTCGCGAAATCGAGATAGCTCTGGGGTTCGATGAGAGCGAGATACATGCCGGTCGCCGTGGGATCGGGAACGACCCGTTCGACCTTGGCCATGGCGAAGTAGCCTCGGGTCCCTCGCACCTTGCGGGGCTCGAGATAGACGATCCAATCGCCGACACAAGCCTCGACACGGCGGAGATACTGAAGGGGAAATTGGTAGCGCTCGGCGGGGCTGTCGTCGTAGATCGAATCCGAGCGGTGAATGAAAACCCCATGCCCCATGAACGGTGCCTGATCCCCACTGAACCAGCAGCCTACGGCACCCGGTGCGCCCGGCCGGATTCGAACCGGCATCTTGCTCCAGTCCGGAGCGAACGGGGTATAAGCCCGCTGTTCTACCGTTGAACTACAGGCGCCCGAGCGTGCCGGTGCGACGACGCGAAAGGATAGACAGCCATGCGGCTCGTCACAAGTTGCGGGCTGCTGGTCCTTTTCTCGCTGACTGCCTGCGCGCACCCCATCGTCACCGCCTGCCCTCCTGTGCCGGCTTATAGTGATGCATTCCAGGCGCGGCTTGCCGAAGAGGTTCATGCCCTGCCTCCCGACAGCGCGCTGGGCAGGGCAATCGTCGACTATGGGCGACTGCGCGCGCAGCTGCGCGCTTGTGCCGGCCAGGGATAAGGCGCCGATGTTCCGGAAGAGGGAATGGTGCCGCCGAGAAGAATCGAACTTCCGACCCCGTCCTTACCAAGGACGTGCTCTACCTCTGAGCTACGGCGGCACGAGCATTGACCCCGTCGAGGGGATAGCATCGGCGGAACGGGTCCGCCAGGGTCCCTCGAGGGCGGCGAAACTTGCCATAAGCCAGCGGGCCAGAGCAAGGCCGAAGGCCAGCCGGTCCGAGACAGTCTAAGGCCTTCCAGGTTAAGAAGATTACCCTTTCCCCGCCGGTTCCGGCGGGCGCGACATCCTGCCCCTGGAATCCCGTTCCGGGATCTCCCCCGCCTCGTGGCAGCGATCGCCAGCTCCTGGAGCCGGCGCCTTCATCCCAATCCCGCCATCTTCCCCCTCCATAGATTCCCCATCTGCAATCGGCGCCGCTCTTTGTGGCGTTCCCGCCTTGACCCCGGCCGACGAGCGGCCTATTTCCGCAGGCGCCCAGGACCAGGAATGCCGGAGCCCTTTCCGATGCCCGACCGGAGCTCGAAACCCCCGCGTACCCCGCCGACTCGTGCCCCCTATGACGGGACGGTTCATGGCGCTGACCAGGATGCGCGGCTCGCCGCCGAATTGCGTCGGAATCTCCTGCGCCGGAAACAGCAGCAACGCGCCCGCGCCGATCATCCGCCCGAGGGCAGCGACCATGCCGAGGGTGACGACGGGGGGCGACACGAACGCTGAACACGACCCTCGGCAGGGCCGCAGAGGCAGGGATCGCAACCTCCCCGTTCGGTCGGCGGAAGACCAGGCTTTTGAATACTCCCCCGGCGGGCCTGTTCCACTAATATCATTATCAAGACGTGGTTGCCTGGGCCGGAGCCGGGGGTCCGTCTTCCGAGATTGATCACCAACAGCCCGGCCGGCTGAGGGGCTACGCGTAGCAGGGCCCGATCGGCGGAACTCCGGAGCATTCGAGGACATTCGATGGACAAGATCCGCGTCCGTGGCGGCAAGCCGCTCAAGGGCGAAATTCCGATCAGTGGCGCCAAGAACGCGGCCCTGCCGCTGATGTCGGTCAGCCTCCTGACCGACGAGACCCTGACGCTGGGCAACCTGCCGCACCTGGCGGATATCACCACCATGGCGGGGCTGCTGGCCCAGCTCGGGACCGAGATCGCGCTCAACGGCCAGTCCCATCCCGGCGGCCATACCGGCCGGATCATGGAGCTGACCAGCCGGAACATCCGCCAGACGCGCGCGGACTACGACCTGGTGCGCAAGATGCGCGCCTCGGTGCTGGTGCTGGGGCCGCTGCTGGCGCGTGCCGGCCGTGCGGAGGTGTCGCTGCCCGGCGGTTGCGCCATCGGCACGCGGCCGATCGACCTGCACCTGATGGCGATGCAGAAGCTCGGCGCCGAGATTGAGCTCAAGGAAGGCTATGTGGTGGCGACGGCGCCGCGCGGGCTGACGGGCGGCTCGGTCGCCTTTCCGATGGTGTCCGTGGGCGCCACGGAAAACCTGATGATGGCGGCGAGTCTCGCCCGGGGGACGACGGAGATCGTCAATGCCGCACGCGAGCCCGAGATCGTCGACCTCGCGAAATGCCTGACCTCGATGGGTGCCAAAATCGAGGGCGCAGGCACGGACAAGATCCTGATCCACGGGGTCGACCGGCTCCATGGCGCCCGGCATGACGTGGTGGTGGATCGCATCGAGACCGGGACCTATGCGATGGCGACGGCCATCACCGGCGGGTCGGTCGAGCTGATCGGCGCCGAGCGCGAGCTGATCGGAACGGTCTGCACCGTGCTCGAGCGGGCGGGTGTGGCCCTCAAGAGCACCAACCGGGGTCTCCATGTCAGCCTCGCCAACGGGCCGCTCCAGGGAACGGATGCGATCACCGAGCCGTTCCCGGGATTCCCGACCGATCTCCAGGCCCAGTTCATGGCCTTGATGACCGTGTCACAGGGAGCCGCCATGATCACGGAGACGATCTTCGAGAACCGTTTCATGCATGTGCCCGAGCTTGCCCGCATGGGGGCCAACATCACGGTGCACGGCGCCTCCGCCATGGTGCGCGGCGTGCCGAGGCTCACCGGCGCACCGGTGATGGCGACCGACCTGCGAGCCTCGGTGTCGCTGGTGATGGCGGGCCTAGTGGCCGAGGGCGACACGATCCTCAACCGCGTCTATCACCTCGATCGCGGCTATGAGCGGCTGACGGAGAAGCTCGAAGCCTGCGGCGCGGACATCGAACGGATTCACGGATGAGCGTGAGTGGCGGACTGAAGCTGCGGGCACGCGACGCCGCCGATCTGGCGATCATCGCCGCCTGCCTGCAGGATGCGCTGGTGCGGCCGCGGGACATGACCTATCTCGCGGCGGAGAAGCGTTTCGCCTTCGTCGCCAACCGGTTCCGCTGGGAGGTCGCCGCCGAGCGGGCGCCGGACGAG
Organism: Hypericibacter adhaerens; assembly: GCF_008728835.1. Classification (GTDB taxonomy): domain Bacteria; phylum Pseudomonadota; class Alphaproteobacteria; order Dongiales; family Dongiaceae; genus Hypericibacter; species Hypericibacter adhaerens. The sequence goes on along the minus strand of NZ_CP042582.1, from coordinate 4,131,103 downwards.
CCGACGAGCGCCCCCGCGCGGCCCGCCGCCGGCGATGCCGAGTTCGCGGATGGGGAGGTCCTGGGCCCGGTCTATCAGCGCGTCCATTGCGGTGTCTGTTTCGATCGCGTCCGCGGGGTGAAGCTCAGGGGCTTCTCGCTGGCAAAGGGGCCCGAGTTCCTGGAGCTGCTGACGGTCCAGGCGCAGGACGACACGATCCTGCTCATGTTCGCCGGCAACGCCACGGTACGGCTCGAGGTCGAGGCGGTCCGCTGCCATTTCGAGGATCTGGGCGAAGCCTGGCCGACCGGCTGGCTGCCGCACCATGCGGATGACGAGGCCGCTCCGAACCGGAAGAGCCCCGCATGAGCGGCTCCTCGCGACGCGCGGCAACCCGCGGTGCCGATGCCATCATCCTGGCTTTGCCCAAAGGCCGGATCCTGCCGGAGGTGATGCCGCTCCTGGCGCGCGCCGGCATCGAGGTCGAGCCGGATTTCGACAATGAGCGCTCGCGCAAGCTGCGCTTCGACACCAATATCGAGGGCCTCACGGTGGTGCGGGTCCGCAGCTTCGATGTCGCGACCTTCGTCGCCTTCGGCGCGGCCCATCTGGGTATCGCCGGCAGCGACGTGCTGATGGAGTTCGACTACCCCGAGCTCTATGCGCCGATCGATCTGGGCGTCGGGCGCTGCCGGATCGCCGTGGCCGAGCCCAACGAGTTGGCGGCCAGCGACGATCCCAGCCGCTGGAGCCATGTGCGGGTCGCGACCAAATATCCCGAGACCGCGCGGCGCCATTTCGCCGAGCGCGGCGTGCAGGCCGAATGCATCGTGCTCAGCGGCGCCATGGAACTGGCGCCACAGCTGGGGCTTTGCACGCGTATCGTCGACCTGGTCCAGACCGGGGCCACGCTCAAGGCCAACGGTCTGGCCGAGATCGAGACCATCGCCGAGGTGAGCTCCCGGTTGGTGGTGAACCGCACGGCGCTCAAGCTCCATCCCGAGGCGATCGGCGATCTCGTGTCGCGGATCCAGGAGGCGGTCGATGCCGCTTAAGCTCGACCGGCGCGATCCCTATTTCGAGATGCGCTTCACGGAGCTTCTCGCCGGCAAGCGCGAGGCGCAGCAGGATGTCAACGACACCGTCCAGGCGATCATCGCCGATGTGCGCCGGCGCGGCGACGCGGCCCTGGTCGACTACACGCGGCGCTTCGACCGGATGGAGCTCGAGGCGGGCGCCATCCGCCTGACCGATGCCGAGATCGACGGGGCGGCCGCGCAATGCCCCGCTGCGGTGCGAGAGGCCCTGCAGTTCGCCGCCGAGCGGATCGAGAGCTATCACCGCAAGCTGCTGCCGCAGGACCTCGATTACGAGGATGCCAGTGGCGCGCGGCTGGGTGCCCGCTGGCGGCCGCTGGCTTCGGTCGGGCTCTATGTGCCGGGCGGGGCCGCGGCCTATCCGAGTTCGGTGCTCATGAATGCGGTGCCGGCGCGGGTGGCCGGGGTCACGCGGCTGGCGATGGTGGTGCCGACGCCGGGCGGCACGCTCAATCCCGCCGTCATGGCGGCGGCCCGGATCGCCGGCATCGGCGAGATCCATCGCATCGGCGGGGCCCAGGCGGTCGCGGCGCTCGCCTATGGGACGCCGACCATCCCGCCCGTGGACAAGATCGTGGGGCCGGGCAACGCCTATGTCGCGGCCGCCAAGCGGCTGGTCTATGGGCAGGTCGGCATCGACATGATCGCCGGTCCGTCGGAAATCCTGGTGGTGGCCGATGGCGAGAACGACCCTGCCTGGATCGCGATGGACCTTCTTTCGCAGGCGGAGCATGACGAGGCCGCCCAGTCGATCCTGATCACGGACGACGCGGCCTTCGCCGGCCGGGTCGAGGCGGCGGTCGAGGCCGAGCTGGCGCGGGCGCCGCGGGCGGCCATCGCGCGGGCGAGCTGGGCGTCGCACGGCGCGATCATCCTGGTGGAACGGCTCGAGGATGCCGTGCCGCTGGTGGATCGGATCGCGCCCGAGCATCTCGAGCTCGCGGTCGCCGATCCCGAGCCGTTATCCCTGAAAATCCGGAATGCCGGCGCCATCTTCCTCGGCCGCTACGCGCCGGAGGCGGTCGGCGATTATGTGGCGGGCCCCAACCATGTGCTGCCCACGGCCCGCAGCGCGCGATTCTCCTCGGGGCTCGGCGTCCATGACTTCCTCAAGCGCACCTCGATCGTGCGCTGCGATGCCGAGAGCTTGGCCCGGCTCGGTCCTGCCGCGGTGACGCTGGCGCGGGCCGAGGGTCTCGAGGCGCATGCCCGCGCCATCGCCATCCGCCTCAACCTGCCTTGAGGTGCCTCGCGTGGAGCCGCCGGCCGCGCCCCCGACCAATCGCATCGCCCGGGTGACGCTGGACGAACGGTCCGTCGTGCGGCGCAGCCCGGAGGTCGAGCATGAACGCGCGGTCGCGATCTACGACCTGATCGAAGAGAACAGCTTCTGCCTGGTGGAGGGACCGGCCGGGCCCTACAACCTGTCGCTCGGCATCGAGGACAACCGTCTGGTGCTCGATATCGCCGCCGAGAGCGCCGAGCCGCTGGCGAAGCATATCCTCTCCCTGACGCCGTTCCGCCGCATCGTGAAGGACTATTTCACGGTCTGCGAAAGCTACTACGAAGCGATCAAGCGCTCCTCGCCGTCGCAGATCGAGGCGATCGATATGGGCCGCCGCGGGCTCCATAACGAGGGCGCCGAGCTGCTGCGCGAGCGGCTGGCCGGCAAGATCGAGCTCGACGGGAATACAGCGAGGCGCCTGTTCACGCTGATCTGCGTGCTTCACATCCGGGCATAGGCGGACGATGCAGGACCTGCCCGGAAGCGTTCTCTTCTGCTGCAGCCTCAACGCGATCCGCTCCCCCATGGCGGAGGGGCTGCTCCGCCATCTCCATGGCCACCGGATCTATGTCGATTCGGCCGGCGTGCGCTCCGACAGCGTCGATCCGTTCGCGGTCGCGGTGATGGACGAGATCGGGATCGATATCAGCAAGCACAAATCCAAGAGCTTCGACGAGCTCGAGGACGGTTCCTTCGACCTCGTCGTCTCGCTCTCGCCCGAAGCCCATCACCGCGCCGTCGAGATGACCCGGACCATGGCCTGCGAGGTGGAATATTGGCAGACCATGGATCCCTCCCATGTCGAGGGCAGCCGCGAAACGCGGCTCGAGGCCTATCGCCAGGTCCGGGACAGCCTGATCCGCCGGATCAAGGCCAAGTTCCCCGCGAGCGGCTCCGTCAACCTCTAGGAACGGCCCCGAATCGGCGGAAATGTCGCGTTCTCGGGGCTACCGGCGGGGGTTTGCCCCGGCGGTTCGAGGCGCTATGATCCCGCGCCGCTTTCACCCCCGGAAGGCCGCTGGCCCGCATGCGCGCTCCCGCGAAGATCCCCGGGGCATCGATGGAGTCTGAATGGCGAAAGAAGATCTGATCGAGTTTTCGGGCACAGTGCTCGAGCTGCTGCCCAACGCGATGTTCCGGGTGAAGCTCGACAATGAGCATGTCGTCCTGGCACACACCTCGGGCAAGATGCGCAAGAACCGGATCCGCGTCCTGGCCGGCGACCGCGTGAACGTCGAGATGACGCCCTACGACCTCACCAAGGGCCGTATCACGTTCCGCTTCAAGTAACCCATTCGGGGGTGCTTGCCGGGCATGTCCCCGACCCGTCCCGATTCCATTCCCTTGGTGCTCGCGTCGGCCTCGCCGCGCCGGGTCGATCTGCTGCGCCAGATCGGGATCGTGCCCTCGGCGGTCGATCCCGCCGATATCGACGAGAGCCCCCGCCGGCAGGAGCTGCCGCCGGCCCATGCCCGCCGCCTCGCGGATGCCAAGGCGGAGGTCGTGCGGGCGCGCCATCCGGGCGCCTTCGTGCTGGCCGCCGATACGGTCGTGGCCTGCGGCCGGCGCATCCTGCCCAAGGCGACGGATGCCCGTACCGCGCGGGACTGCCTGACCTTGTTGTCGGGCCGCCGTCATCGCGTGCTGGGCGCGGTGACGCTGTTCGGTCCCGACGGCCGGCGGGTGCGCCGTCTGGTGACGACCGTCGTCATCGTCAAGCGGCTGTCGGCCTCCGAGATCGACGCCTATCTCGCCAGCGGCGAATGGGAGGGCAAGGCCGGGGGGTATGCGATCCAAGGCCGCGCCGCCGCGTTCGTGCCGACGATCATCGGCTCCTATTCGAACGTGGTGGGGCTGCCGCTCCATGAAACCGCGGCCCTGCTGCGGGGCCTCGGTTTCGCCTGGGACGAGCGAGGCTAGGCCTCATGCCGAAGGCCGAGCCCGCGCGGGTCTTTGTCGCCGAACGCGGCGAGGAACGTCACGTGGCGCTGTGGCGCCGCGGACGGCTCGCCGCCTATCGCATCGACGCTCCCGACCGGCGCGACCGCAGCGGCGCCTTGTTCCTGGGGCAGGTGGTGCGGGTCGATCACGGCCTGGATGCCGCCTTCGTCGCTTTCGACCAGACCGAGGCCGGCCTTGATACCGGGCTGCTGCCCCTGCGCCGGGGCGAAAAGCGCGTCGAAGGCGATCGCCTGCCGGTCCAGGTGATGCGCGATCCCAGCGGCGAGAAATCGCCGAGGCTAACCGCAGCCCCCATTCTCGAGGGCCGCTTCGTCGACCTTCTGGCCAAGGAGAGCGGCGTCCATATGGCGGGCGTGGCGTTCACGCCGGAAGAGACGCGACGCTTGCACACGGCGTTGCGCGGCCTCTCTGCCCAGAGCCAGGCCGGCCTCCGCCTGACGCTGCGCGCGGCGCACGCTCCGGTCGACAGCATCGTCAAGGAAGCGTCGATGCTGGCGGCGAGCTGGCAGGGCTGCGCCGAAGCCTCGACCCAAGCGACCGCTCCCGGCCCCTTGCGGCCGGCGCCGGGCGCTCTGCTGTCCCTGTTGCAGGAGCTGCCGGGTGAAGAGGCGGTCTTGCTCACCGCCGACAATCGCACCCTGGCGCGACGGATCGAGACCGAGCTTGCCGCCTCGGCCATCGAAGGGGTCGCCATCGAGGTGCAGCCGTTGCGCGATTGGGTTCCTTCCCCGGCCGACCTGGAGGAGGCTGTCCAGAGCGCCCTCGAGCCGCGGCTGGCGCTTTCCGGCGGCGGATGGCTCCTGTTCGAGCCGGGCGAAACCCTGACGGCCATCGATGTGAACAGCGGGACGGCATCCGACCGCCGCCCGGCCGCCAGCCGCACCGATCTGCGGCTCAAGCTGAATTTGCAGGCTGTCGAGGCGATCGCCCATCAGCTGCGCCTGCGCGCCATCGGCGGGCTGGTGGTGATCGACTTCATCGATATGGAGAGCAGCGCCGACCGTGACCGGGTGGTGAAGGCCCTGCGCCACGCGCTTGCCGACGACCCCGCGCGAACCCGCGTGTTGCCGATGTCGGATCTGGGACTGGTGCAGATGACCCGGCAACGGCGCGGTGCTCCTCTCACCGAGCTGTTCCTCGGGCCTTGCGAGGCCGGCGAGGCGACCGGTAGGCTGATGCGCCGGCGACCGATCGGGGGCAGCCCCGGATGAACAACGAAGCCATGAGAATCGAACCGGATCGATGAGCGCCAAGATCGAGGATCTCGCCCGCCGCCGGGCGGAACGCGAACGGCGCGCCCAGCAGGAGGCGCCGCCAACCCGCGAGGCGGGCACCGTGCCGGCCAAAGGCGGTCGCTGTCCGATCTGCGGGCGTCCTCGCGATCCCGTCCATCGCCCGTTCTGCTCGAAGCGCTGCGCCGAGATCGATCTCGGGCGCTGGCTCAAGGAATCCTATCGCGTCCAGACCGACGAGAGCCCCGAGGACGAGGTCCCGTCCCGGGACGGGGATGCGGAATAGCCGGCCCGGGACAGCTCCGCCCCGGTCCGCCGGCGACCCTGCTCGACCCTGAATTTCTCCGCGATTTTAGCCGGTTAGCGGTCAAGGGGGCGGCCTCCGGCCGGGCTGGACAGCCCCAGCGGTTTTCTCTATAAGCGCTCGTCTTGTCCGACCGAATGATCCCGCCCAGGTAGCTCAGATGGTAGAGCAGGGGACTGAAAATCCCCGTGTCGGTGGTTCGATTCCGCCCCTGGGCACCATTCGCTCCAAGAGAACGCGCTCGCGGAGAGGCATTCCGGCATAATCGACCGGACTCCTCGTCTCGACCCGCGGTCCATGTCCACGGGTTCCGGCCGCCCTCTCTTCTTCGTTCTTCTTCGTTTCGCGGCGTCCGCGACGCCATGTATGCCCTCAGCGCTGACGCGGCTGGGACATCGTGGACGACCTGTTGCCGATCCTGGCGGCTCTTGCCTCCACTCTTCCCGCCTTGACGCGCGGCGCTGCGTTGTCAGCGGCTGCGCAGGTCTCCTTCGGCCGTCGTCTCGCCATCGGATTCTGGCGTGTCTGGCTCCATGGTTCCATCCTGCCTTCCGTCCGACGGATCCCGCGCGATGCGATCAGGAGCCCACGGTCTGGAACGGGTGGCGGCCGTCGCGGCTCTCGACCTCGACCACCCAGAGATCGGGATCGCGTTTGACCGCGCGCTCGATATAGGCCTCGGCTTCGGCCTCGGTTACTGGCGCCTCGCCGAGTGCGCTCAGCCAGCCCAGCCGCCCCATCCCGTCGCGCACCTGGGTCATGACCTTGCAGCCTGGCCCGAGCAGATCGATCTTGACCAGCACCGCGCCTGCCCGCGGCTCGCCGCGGCGGCGCAGGAAGACCGGCATCCCGTCGGCATGGCCCTGGCGCATCTGCGCCGTCACCCAGATCACCGTCGGCACGCGTTCTTCCATCGATCGCCCCTCTCCTGCACCGGTCGGGCCCGAGCCGCCGAGCTCTTCCATCCATCGGCCTCAGCGAGGCCCCCGTTCATGACGCGCTTTCGCGTCATGGTAAAGGACCGGGCTCAATAGCCTCACCGCCATTGCGGCCTTTGCGGCCGCGACGAGGCTTGACCAGCCGGCGAGGGGGCGGGTAGAGCCTGTGCCCGGCCCAGGCCCCGCCCGGCAGGAACGACCCGGGCCAGAGCCAAGCTTTTTCCCTCACTTTCAGACGATCCGAGATCTTGCCCGTCCTTCTTGGCCTTGATACCGGCGGCACCTATACCGACGCCGTCCTGTTCGATCCCGTGCGCGGCGTGCTGGCGGCGGCGAAGTCGCTGACCACCAAGCATGACCTGTCGATCGGCGTCGGCGGCGCCATTGCCCAGGTCCTGCCTCAGGCAGCCGAGCCGATCGTGATGGTTTCGCTTTCGACGACGCTCGCCACCAACGCGTTGGTCGAGGGGCAGGGAAGTCCCATCTGTCTGCTGCTGCTGGGCTATGAACGCCAGGCGTTGGAACGGGCCGGCCTGCGCCAGGCGATGGGATCGGACCCGGTCGAGTTCATCGCGGGCGGACACGGGCCGCTGGGGGACGAACAGGCGCCGCTCGACCGCGAGGCCGTGGAGCGCGCGATCCGCACTTACGCGCCCAAGGTCGCCGCCTTCGCGGTTTCGGGCTATTTCTCGGTGCGCAATCCCGCCCATGAGCTTGCGGTGAAGGCGATGGTGCGCGAGATCGCGGGCCTGCCCGTCACCTGCGGCCATGAGCTGACCTCGAAGCTCGACGCGCCGCGCCGCGCGCTCACGGTGGCGCTCAATGCGCGGCTCATCCCGCAGCTCCAGCAGCTGATCCGCGCGGTCGAGGCCATCCTTCAGTCGCGCTCGATCCAGGCGCCGCTGATGGTGGTCAAGGGCGACGGCTCGCTGATCGCATCGGAGGTGGCGCTGAGCTGCCCGGTCGAGACCATCCTCTCCGGTCCGGCCGCGAGCCTCGTCGGCGCGCACCATCTGAGCGGGTCGGGCGACGTGGTCGTGTCCGACATGGGCGGCACCACCACCGACGTGGCGATGCTGTCGGGCGGGCGTCCCGTGCTGAACCGCGAAGGTGCGATCGTCGGCGGCTGGCGCACCATGGTCGAGGCGGTCGCCGTTCATTCCTATGGCCTCGGCGGCGACAGCGAGCTCCGGCTCGACGAGACCGGCGGCCTGATCCTCGGGCCGCGCCGGTCCGTGCCCTTGTCGCTGCTGGGATCTCAGCATCCCCGGATCATCGAGACGCTGCGGTATCAGGCCGAGGAGGCGATCCGCGTCGGCTATGACGGGCAGTTCCTGCTGCGGCTGCGCCGTCTCGACACGAAGGAATCGGGCCTGAAGCCCGACGAGCTCGAGCTCTGGGAAGCGCTCGAAGGCGGACCGCTCGCGCTTTCCGAGATCCTGCAAGGACCGGCGAAGCAGCGCGCCATGAAGCGCCTGCTCGATCGCGGCCTCGCCACGCTATCGAGCTTCACGCCCAGCGACGCCGCCCACGCGCTGGGGCTGCAGCAGACCTGGTCCAGGGAAGCGGCGGAGCTGGGCGCCCGGCTCTGGCTGCGCCGGCTGGATGCGCTGGGCGGCGAGAAGCTCAAGGAGATCGAGCCCTTCTGCCGACGCATCGTCGAGCAGGCGGTGCGCCAGTCGGTCCTGGCCATTCTCGGCACCGCGTTCGATCAGTCGCTCGACATCGCGTCCGACAAGATCGGGAAGCTCGGCGAGCTGGTGATGACGCGGATGGCCGAAGGCACGGCGCAGGAATCGCCACTCGTGACGCTCGAGATGAATCTGAAGCGCCCGCTGGTCGGAATCGGCGCGCCGGCCGCGACCTATTATCCCGAGATCGCGCGCCGGCTCGGCACCGAGCTCATCGTGCCGCCCCATGCCGATGTTTGCAACGCGGTGGGTGCCGTGGCGGGCGGCGTGCTGCAGCGGGTGGAGCTCCTGATCTCGCAGCCGATCGAGGGGCGCTTTCGCGTCCATCTTCCCGACGGCGTCGCCGATTTCTCGACGCTGGAAGCCGCCGTCGAGCGGGCGACCGCGGCGGCAACGGAGCAGGCGAGGCGCCTGGCGCACGAAGCCGGCGCCGCGGACCCTGAGATCAAGATCGAGCGCGAGGACAAGACCGTCGCCACCGGCGCCGGCATGACCCTCTTCATCGAATCGCGGATCCGGGCCACGGCCTTCGGCCGTCCGCGCCTGGCGGCGGCAGAGAGGATGTGAGCAGCTATCGACAGCATCAGCTACGCGCTCGCTTCAGCCCCTCCCCCTTGAGGGGGAGGTTAGGGCGGGGGGTGATCGTGGAACACGATGCTTCGAGAGCATGCCATCGCGCGAACGGCCCCACATCGAGACTGTGGCCGCCCCCACCCCAGCCTCCCCCTCGAGGGGGGAGGTGAAGAAAGCGCAGGGACGCTGCGACGCTACTCCGTCAGCACCAGCGTGTCGGCGGGGTCCCAGGACATCCAGAGCTCGTCGCCGATCGCGACCGCGGGCGTCGTGGTCCGGGCCGCGTTGGGCAGGTTGACGCTCACCGGCACGCCGGTCGCGTTCTCCAGATAGATGTGGCTTTCGTCGCCGAAATAGGCGACCTCGCTGACGCGCCCGCGCAGGCGGATGCGGTTCGCGGCCGGCTCGGCGCGATCGAGCGTCACCTTCTCCGGGCGCACCGCCACGGCGATCTCGCCCTGGGCGGCGCCGGCATAGGGGACCGTCACGCGGTTGATGCCCTTGAGGTCGATCTGGATCTGGTTGCCCGAGACGCCGGCGACCCGACCCTGGAACAGGTTCATCTTGCCGATGAAATCGGCGACGAAGCGGCAGTTCGGGAATTCGTAGAGATCGGCGGGGGCGGCGATCTGCTTCACCTTGCCCTTCTCCATCACCGCGATGCGGTTGGCCATGGAGAGCGCTTCGTCCTGGTCGTGGGTGACGATCACGAAGGTGATGCCCACGGTCTTCTGCAGCCGGACCAGTTCGAGCTGCATCGCCTCGCGCAGCTTGGCGTCCAGCGCCGAGAGCGGCTCGTCCAGCAGCAGCACCTTGGGCCGCTTGACGAGGGCGCGGGCCAGCGCCACGCGCTGACGCTGGCCGCCCGAGAGCTGGCTCGGCATGCGCTTGCCGAAATCCTGGAGCTTCACCAGCGCCAGGGCCTCCTGGGCGCGGGTCTTGATCTCGGCCTCGGGCACGCCCGTCACGCGCAGGCCATAGCCGACATTGCGCTCGACCGTCATATGCGGGAACACCGCATAGGACTGGAACACCATGTTGACCGGGCGCCGGTTGGGATTGACGCCCTCCATCGGCTGGCCGTCGATCACGATCTGGCCTTCGGTCGGGATCTCGAAGCCCGCCAGCATCCGCAGGAGCGTGGTCTTGCCGCAGCCCGAGGGGCCCAGCAGGGCGAAGAACTCGCCCTCGACGATGTCGAAGCTCACCGCGTCGACGGCCTTGACGTTGCCGCTGAACTCCTTGGTGACATCCTTGATCTGGATGATGGGTTTGGCGCTAACCATCGGCTTTGGCCTTCTTGTCGGAACGACTCTGGATCCACATGGCGAGAACCGTGAGGGTCAGCGTCAGGACGATGAGGACGGTCGAAGCCGCGTTGACTTCGGGTGTCACGCTGAAACGGACCATCGAGTAGATCTTGATCGGGAAGGTGGTCGAGCCCGGGCCGGAGGTGAAGAAGGTGATGACGAAATCGTCCAGCGACAGGGTGAGCGCCAGCAGCGCGCCTGCGACCACGCCGGGGAGCATGTAGGGGAAGGTCACGCTCCAGAAGGTCTGCCATTCGCTGGCGCCCAGATCCTGCGACGCCTCCTCCAGCGCCGGATCGAAGCCCGACATGCGCGAGCGGATCACCACCGCCACGAAGGGGATCGAGAAGGCGATGTGGCTCACCGTCACGGTGAAGATCCCGAGCGGGATCTTGAACATCGTGAAGAAGGCCAGCATGGCGACGCCCAGGCAGACCTCCGGAATGACGATCGGCAGATGGATCCAGCTGTCGAAGGCGCCTTTGCCGGGGAACCGGTAGCGGTGCAGGATCAGCCCCAGCATGGTGCCGAGGATCGTCGAGACCACCGTCGAGATCGAGGCGATGGTGATCGTGTTCATGAAGGCGTCGTGCAGGCCGGTATTGTTGAACGCCTTCACGTAGTAGTCGAACGTGAAGCCCTGCCAGGTGATGTTGCGCTTGCTGTTGTTGAAGCTGAAGGCGATCAGCGCGACGATCGGGAAATAGAGGAAGATGAAATTGGCGAGCAGCACCAGCTTCAGCCAGCGCCGGCGCGTGAACTCGAGCGGCGCGATGGCCTCGCGGCGGCGGCGCGGGCGGCCGCTTGCAGGAAGGGTTGTGGCTGTCATGTCAGTAATTGACCGCCCCCTCCCGGCCCGCCAGCACCGCCTTGACCCAGAGGCAGGCGAAGGTGACATACATCAGGATGAAGGAGATGGCCGAGCCGAAGGCCCAGTCGCGCGCGGGGCCGAACTGCTGCGCGATCAGGTTGCCGATCATGATGCTGTTGGTGCCGCCGAGGAGATCGGGCGTCAGATAGGTGCCGAGCGCCAGGATGAAGCTCAGCAATCCGCCGGTGAAGATGCCGGGCAGCGCCAGGGGAACGGTGACGGAGAACAGGGTGCGCCACTGGCTGGCGCCAAGGTCGAGGCTCGCCTCGAGGTAGGACTTGTCGAGCTTCTCGAGCGTCGCGTAGAGCGGCAGCACCATGAAGGGCAGGTTCACATAGACCAGGCCGACGATGACCGCGCCCTGGTTGTAGAGCAGCTCCAGCGGCTGGAACTCGCCGAGCAGCCCGCCGAAGAGCCAGTCGAGCCCGCTCCAGACCCATTCCAGGAAGAAATTGACATAGCCGTTGGTGCGCAGCACCGCGATCCAGGCATAGGTGCGGATCAGCAGGTTGGTCCAGAACGGCAGGATCACCAGGAGGAGCAGCACGTTCTTGTATCGCGGCGGCGCGAAGGCGACGCCCATCGCCAAGGGAAACCCCATCGCCAGGCAGATCGCCGTGGTGACGGTGGCGATCCAGAGCGATTTCAGCGTGATGTAGAGGTTCACCCACTCGAAGGTGCGCAGATAGTTCGAGAGGGAGAAGGCGATGATCGTCTCGCCGAGCGGCCCGCGCTGGCCGAAGCTGTAGATCCAGACGACGGCGAGAGGGATGGTAAAGAAGATGACGAGCCAGGCAGTCGGGGGAATCAGCAGGATGGAGAAGACCAGCTTGTTCTTGCGCCATTCCTGCATGATATGAGCGTTCCCCCGACCGGACCCGGCACTCTGGAGCGGCTCCCGATCCTATCGCACCGGGAACCGCTCCGGATTTCTCAGCTTGACCGCATGTTCAGGCGAACCGGCGTCCACATCGCCTGAAAATGCTCTGGGCGGCGTGATTGTCGCTCAGGCCGCCTGAATCTCGGTCCAGGCCTTGTCGTAGACCGGCGTGAACTCGCCCACATCCACCAGGGACTCGCTCTTGGCGATGACTTCCTCGGGCGGATAGATGGCGGGGTTCTCGAGATCCTCCTTGGCGATGAAGGCCTGCGCCGCCTTGTCGGCGGTCGCATACTTGATCGTGTTGGCGATCTCGGCGTTCACCTGCGCATCGAGCAGGTGGTTGAGGAAGAGATGCGCATTCTCCGGATGCGGCGCGCCGGAGGGGATGCAGACATTGTCGGTCCACACCATCGTGCCCTCGTCCGGCACGCTGTAGGCGAGGTCCGAATCCTCGGCCATGACCGAGATGATGTCGCCGTTCCACTCCATGACCAGGTCGCATTCGCCCGAGAGCAGCATGTCCTGGCCGCTGTCCGGAGCGAAGGCCTTGATGCTCGGCTTCTGCTTGATCAGCAGTTCCTTGGCCTTCTGCACCTCGGCCTCGTTGGTCGAGTTCATGCTGTAACCGAGATATTTGAGCGCGACGCCGAGGACGGCGCGCGCATCCGCCAGAAGCGCGATCTTGCCGGCGTGGGTCGAATCGTCGAGCAGCGCCTTCCAGCTCTTCGGCTCCTGCACCTTCGACTTGCGGTAGCCGATGCCGATCGTGCCCCACATGTAGGGAACGCCGTATTTCAGGCCCGGATTGAAGGCGGGGTCGGAGAACTGCTTGGCCGGGTTGATGTTGGCGAGGTTCGGGATCTTGCTGTGATCGAGCGCCATCAGCATGTTGAGCTTGGCCATGGTCTCGATCATGTAGTCCGACGGGAAGATCACGTCGTAGCCGGGATTGCCGGCCTTGAGCTTGGCGAACAGCTCCTCGTTGTTGGCATAGAGATCGTACTGGACCGCGATGCCGGTCTTGTCGGTGAAGGTCTGCAGCGTGGTCTGGCCGATATAGGTATCCCAGTTATAGACGTTGAGCTTCTTCGGCTCTTCGGCCCATCCCTTCTTCGCGTAGGCGCTGAGGCTGACGCCCACAGCGGCTGCACCCGCGCCGGCAAGGAAATTGCGGCGCGAGAATGGGGATGGAGAGAAACGGTTCATGATAAGATGCCTCCTCCTGTGTGTTCATTCGCCAAGACCGGGCCGGCCTGGGGTCCGTTCGGACTTTCTCTCGATGCTGCCGGCAGGCCCTGGGGGCCGATCGCGCGAGGTCCGTATCGCGAACCGCTCGACCGCGGGCGCTCTACCATAGAAAGCCGGGGGAACCCGATCAACCCATTTGCCGGCTGCAGCGCTCGCCGCCACTGGCACACCGGTTCACTATCGAATTGAAAAATCAGGAGACTTTGGCGGGTTCGCCGATTTCGCCGTTCTGCTGGCGCAAGCGGCTCTGCGTCAGCTCGCCGGCCGCTTCCAGGATCGGGTAGGCGACCGAGGTCAGGTGAGAGTTGATGCGCTTGAGGTCGCGCAGGATGTCGAGATGAAGGCTCGAGGTCTCGATGCTTTCGGCCTTGCCGCTGCGCAGCCGCCCGTAATGGCCCTCGGATGCCGCCCATTCCATCTCGCGGAACGCCACCTTCTCCTCGAGCAGGCGCCGCGCCAGCTTCATGTCACCGGAGATGAAGACGTTGAGCGCGAGCTTGAGGTTGTTCTCGACGCGCTGGTGCATGTTGCAGATCTCGGCGAAGCCCTCGCTCGAGAAATGCAGCTTGTTCTTGATCTTCTTGGCGGCGAGCTCCATCAGGTTCTTGTCGATGATGTCGCCGATATGCTCGAGGTTGGTGGTGAAGGTGATCACGTCGATCGAGCGCTTCTGGTCGGCCTTGTCGACGGCCTCGCGGGTCATCTCGGTGAGGTAGAGCTTGATGGCGTGATGCAGCTTGTCGACATCGTCGTCGAGCGTCTCGACCTCGCGCAGGAGCTTGCGGTCGTCGTTGCGGAAGACCTCGAGCGTCTGGCGCAGCATCTTCTCGATGATGTCGCCCATGCGCAGCGTCTCGCGCGCGGCGTTGGCGATGGCGACTGCCGGGGAATCAAGCGCGGCATTGTCGAGATAATGCGGCTTGCCGGTCTCCTCGCCGCGCGGACGCTCCGGCAGCAGCCTGGTGCAGAGGCTCGCCACCGGCCCGATCAGCGGCAGGAACAGGATCGCGATCGCGAGATTGAAGGCGGTGTGGAAGTCCGCGACCTGGCGCCAGGCCTCGGGCTCGATCCGGGCGACCCAGGGCGTGATCCAGGGCAGCAGCGGCAGCGCGATCACGACGCCGGTCAGGCGGAAGATCAGGTTGGCGAGCGGCACCCGCCGCGCCTCAGGGCCCGAGGTGGCGGTGCCGATCAGGGGCATCACGGTCGCGCCGAGATTGGCGCCGAGGATGAGGGCGAGCGCCAGCGGCAGGGAGATCAGCCCGCCCGCGACGAAGGCGATCACCAGCAGCACCACGGCCAGGCTCGAGGTCGAGATGACGGTCAGCACCGCGGCGAGCAGGGCCGCCAGCAGCGGCTCGTCGCCCAGCGCCTCGAATACCTCGAGCAGGATGCCGGAGCTACGCACCGGCTCGGCCGCCATGGCGATGAGCCGCAGCGACAGCAGCATCAGCCCCAGCCCGACGATGGTCCGGCCGATATCCTTGAGGCGCGTGCCCCGGCTCATGGTGAAGATCACCACACCCGCCAGGACCAGGAGCGGCGCCAGCCCGTGCGGCAGCACCGAGATGATCTGGGCCACCACGGTCGAGCCGACATCGGCCCCCAGCATCACCGCAAGCGCGGAAGCGGTGCCCACCAGCCCGTGCGAGGCGAAGGAGGCGGTCAGGAGGCCGGTCGCCGTGCTGCTCTGCAGGAGGATGGTGATGCCGAGACCGGCGGCGAAGGCGGCGAAGCGGTTGCGCAGGCTGTGCCCCAGCCGTTTGCGCAGATCGCCGCCGAAGGCGCGCATGACGCCCGTGCGCACCATCCTGAGGCCCCACACCAGCAGGGCTGCCGCACCCAGCAGGTTGATGAGGAAATCGGTGCCGTTGATGGCGGGTCTCCTTGGCGGGCCGGCGGCGGCGGCGGGGGGGACTGGCTCGATAACGGCCGGAATCGGCCGCAATTCCCGCTTCTTGGCGCACACCCGCCCGACATAGCGCCACTGTCACATAATTGCAATATATAGGGAGCCCGGGACGGAAATGCTTCCCTCGAAGAGGGGAATCCCGGCCGGGGTTGGGAACCCGGTCAGCGCCGCCGGGGCGCCTGCTCGACGATGCCGTTCTCGGTGATGAACATCCGGCTCAGCACATGCTCGGCATGTTCCATCCGCCAGGAGAGCATCTTCTGGGCGCAGGCCAGCATGGTCCCGGCATGAGCCGGGTCTTCGGCCAGGTTCGTCTGCTCGAACGGGTCCTGCTCCAGGTCGAACAGCAGCGGCGGCAGGGCTGCGAAGTGGACGTATTTGAAGCGCCGGCCGCGCAGCGCCGCAAAGCGGCACTGGTCGCTGGCGATGCCGAGCGTGGTTTCCGGGATCTGGTGCGCGATGTCCTGGAAGTCGAACTCGAAATGGGCTTCCTCGCGCCAGTGCGGCAGCGGCGCGCCCTCGAGGAAGGAGAGCAGCGAGCGCCCGTCGCATTGATGCGGGATATCGCGCCCGAGCCATTCCAGGATGGTCGGCATGAGATCGACCGCCTCGGTGAAGCGGTCGATCTGTGTCCCTCGCGTCCCGTCCGCGGCGCGGCGCGGATCGCGGATGATCAGCGGGATGTGATAGGCCTGATCGAAATAGCTGGTCTTTCCCCAGAGCCAGTGGTCGCCGAGCATCTCCGCATGGTCGCAGGTGAAGATCACCAGCGTGTGACGGTCCTCGCCGGTCTCCTTGAGATGCGCCATCAGCCGGCCGATCTGGTCGTCGACCTGGGTGATCATGGCGTAGTAGGTCGCGCGCAGCTGGCGCACCTCGGCCTCGTCGATCTCCAGGTGATCGTGGGGATAGTGCTCGTCATAGGCGCCCTTCTCGCGCAAGGAGGCGAGAGCGAGCTTGAGGAAAGGATGCTGGCATCCTTCCTCCTCGGCGCTCGTCGCCCGCACGGCCATGGCGAGCGTGGCCGGATCGTAGAGCGCGTTATAGGGCTCGGGCGCGATGATGGGCGGATGGGGCCGCAGGAAGACCGCATGCACGAACCAGGGCTCGTCGCGGCGCACCGAAAGCCAGCGCAGCACCGCATTGCCCATGAAGTTCGTCTCGCTGTCCTCGGCGCTGAAGAGCGTGGGCGCGTAGGAATGGCCGCGACCCGACGGCCGGACGAAATCGGCCTGGGGCTTGTAGACGTCCCAGCGGTCGCGGAACTGGTAGCCCTTGGCCTTCAGGTCGGCGATCCAGGGCGCCATGTGGTCGGGCAGTTGCAGCCCGACGGTCATGCCCGGCAGCACGCCCTCATAAGTCTTGAGCACCGGATCGTCGGGCGCGTGATAGCGCGGGTCGGGGCTGGTGTCGGTATAGCCGAACAGCGTCGGGTCATAGCCGGCCTTGCGCACCTCGAGCGCGATATTGGTATGCCGCCGGTCGAGCGGCGTGCCGTTGCGGCCCGAGCGATGGTTCATCAGATACATGCCGGTCAGCATGCTGGTGCGCGAGGGTCCGCAGGGCGAGGTCTGGGCATAGTGGCGGCGGAACAGCACGCCCTCGCGGGCGAGCTGGTCGAGATGCGGCGTCTTCACCGCCGGATGGCCGACGGCGGACAGGCATTCGGCGCGCCATTGGTCGGCGCTGATGAAGAGCACCTTGCGGATCGGCAGATCGGACATGCAGGGCTACGACTTTTCACGGGCCGGCAGACCCGGGGGACAGGGCTGCCGGTCGGGGTTCCAAAACGCAGGGCTCAGCCTAACCGATCGGCGGCGGGCGTCATGCCTTGATTCTTGACATCGACGGATCGTAGAGCGCGTCGAGATGGATCTGGGCCGGCACGCGCTCGGTCGCGACCTCGAGCTCGTAGCGTCCGGATCTCAGCCAGTCGGTCGGCACGCCCTCCGGATTGCGGACATAGCCATAGCCGATGTTCCGCGCGACCGTGTAGCCCCAGCCGGCGCTGGTCAGCCAGCCAACCTGCTTGCCGTCGCGGAAGATGGTCTCGCGGCCCAGCAGCACGATGCCGGGATCGGCGACCGTGAAGCCGGCCAGGCGCTTCTTCAGCGGGGCTTGCGCCTGCTTCGTCAGCGCCTCGCGGCCCAGGAACGGCGTGTTCTGCTTGAGCTTCACCGCCCAGCCGAGCCCGGCCTCGAGCGGCGTATGGTCGGGACCGATATCCGAGCCCCAGGCGCGGTAGCCCTTCTCGAGCCGCAGCGATTCGATCGCGCGGTAGCCGGCATTGGCGATGCCATGGGGCCGCCCCGCCGCCATCACCGCGTCATAGACGGCGCCCGCGCACTCGATCGGGAAATGCAGCTCCCAGCCGAGCTCGCCCACGTAAGTCACGCGCAGAGCCCGCACCGGCGTGCCGGCGATCGTCACGGCTTGCCAGGTGCCGAAGGGGAAGGCGGCGTTGGAGAAATCGGCGCCCGAGGCCGCGGCCAGGGTGTCGCGCGAGCGCGGACCCATGACCGACAGCACGGCGAAGGAAGAGGTGACGTCGATCAGCCGCGCATCGAGGCCCTGCGGAATGGCACGCTCGATCCAGGAGAAGTCGTGCGTCGCGAAGCCGGTGCCGGTGATGATGTAGTAGCTGTCCTCCGCCAGGCGGGTGACGGTGACGTCGCATTCGATGCCGCCGTTCCGGTTCAGCATCTGCGTGTAGACCAGCCGGCCCGGTGCCTTGGCGACGTCGTTGCTGCAGATCCAGCCCATGGCCGCCTCGGCATCGCGGCCGACCAGCATGAACTTGGCGAAGGAGGTCTGGTCGAAGACGCCGACCCGCTCGCGCACCGCCTGGTGCTCGGCGCCGACGGCATCGAACCAGTTCTGGCGCTCATAGCTGTAGACGTCCCTGGGCTCCACGCCTTGGGGCGCGAACCAGTTGGGCCGCTCCCAGCCGAGCTTGGAGCCGAAGCAGGCGCCTTGCGCCTTGAGCCGGTCATAGAGCGGCGAGACGCGTACCGCCCGGGCGCTCTCCAGCTCCTCGTGCGGCCAGGCCATGCTGTAGTGATGGGCATAGGCCTCGAGGGTGCGGGTCAGCACCCACTGGGGATCCTGATGCACTGAACCGAATCGGCGGATATCGACCGGCCAGAGATCCATCGGCGGCTCGCCGCCCGCGACCCATTCGGCCAAGGCCTTGCCCGCCCCGCCGCCTGAGGCGATGCCGAAGGCGTTGAAGCCGGCGCCGACATAGAAGTTCTTGAGCTCCGGCGCCTCGCCCAGGATGAAGTTGCCGTCGGGCGTGAAGGATTCCGGCCCGTTGATGAGCTGCTTGATGCCGGCGGTTTCGAGCGCCGGGATGCGGGCCAGCAGATGGCCCATCATCGGCTCGAAATGGCCCCAGTCGGATTCGAGCAGCGAGAAATGGAAGCCTTCGGGGATGCCCTTCAGGGCCCAGGCGATGGGATTGGGCTCATAGCCGCCCACCACCAGGCCGCCGACCTCCTCCTTGCCATAGATCAGGCTGTCCGGATCGCGCAGGGTGGGGAGATTGCGCGGCACGCCGTCGATGGGCTCGGTCACCAGATACTGGTGCTGCACCGACTGCAGCGGCACGTTCACGCCGCAGAGCCGTCCCACCTCGCGCGCCCACTGCCCGGCACAATTGACCACGACCTCGGTCGCGATCTCGCCCTGGGCGGTGACGACGCCGGTGGCGCGGCCCGCCTTGGTCTTGATCGCCGTGACCCGGCAATCCTCGACGATGGTGACGCCGCCGCCGCGCGCGCCCTTCGCCAGCGCCTGGGTGATGTCGGCCGGGTTGGCCTGGCCGTCGGTGGGCAGGAAGGCGGCACCCACCACGTCATGCACCCGCATCGGCGGCCAGAGCTTCTGCGCTTCCGCAGGGGTCAGCAGCTCCATCTCCAGGCCGAAGCTGTGCGCGGTGGTCGCCTGGCGCTTGATCTCGGTGAGACGCGCCGCGTTGCAGGCCAGCCTCAGGCCGCCATTCATCTTCCAGCCGGTCGAGAGGCCGGTCTCGGCCTCGAGCTTGCGATAGAGCTCGACCGAGTTCTTGAGGAGCTGGGTGATGTTGGCCGAGGTGCGGAGCTGTCCCACCAGCCCCGCCGCATGCCAGGTCGAGCCCGAGGTGAGCTTGTTGCGCTCGAGCAGCACCACCTCCTTCCAGCCGAGCTTGGCCAGATGATAGGCCGTGCTGCAGCCGACGATGCCGCCGCCGATGATGACGGCCCTCGCCTGGGTAGGAAAACCGGCCTGGGTGGGAAACGAAGCCATGGTCAACCTCAGTAACGTTTCAATGAACGGTAGGCCTGCTCGAAACGCGAGCGATAATCCTCGGTGTAGGCGCGATAGTCGAAATCGAGCGTCGAGAAGGATTCGGCGATCATGCTCCACATCGTCTCGCGCAGGAGCGAGGCGCATTTCATCGCCTGGTAGCGCTGGCGCAGCTCGTCCGTGACGGGCCGCTCGAAATAGGCACCGAGCAGCCACTCCTCGTCGGCGGGTGCCACGTCGTTGTTGGAGCAGAGATTGCCGAGATCGAAGAGGCAGCTCGAATAGCCGGCATAGTCGTAATCGATCAGCCACAAGCGGCGGCCGTCGTCGATGAAGTTGCCGCAGAGCAGATCGTTATGGCCGAAGACGAGATCGATGGCGCCGAGGCGGCGCTCGAGATCGTCGGCCTTGGCCAGCAGTGCCGGCAGCTCCGGCAGCCGCGGGCTCCGGGCGTCCTTGAGGCTCGCCGCATAGTCGCGGAAGATGTGGAAAGGCCAGAACATCAGCACCGGCCCCCGCAGGTGATGCTGAAGCTCGCGATGGCAACGCTGGATCAGCGGCAGGATGCGCTCGAGCATCGGGCGCGGGCGCACCAGCTCGGGCGTCAGGGTCCGGCCCTCGATGAAGCGGAACACGGTCGCGCCCGGCTCGTGATGCAGCACCTCGGGCGCCAATCCCGCCGCATGGGCGGCGCGGCTGGCCGCCAGCTCGGCGAAGCGCATCACGCCATGGACGGGGATGTCGTCGCCGATGCGGACGAAATAGCGTTCTCCCCGATCGCGGACCT
Source organism: Hypericibacter adhaerens (assembly GCF_008728835.1). Taxonomy (GTDB): domain Bacteria; phylum Pseudomonadota; class Alphaproteobacteria; order Dongiales; family Dongiaceae; genus Hypericibacter; species Hypericibacter adhaerens. The sequence goes on along the minus strand of NZ_CP042582.1, from coordinate 4,110,744 downwards.
CGAAATTGGCGTTGGTGATCCCGCCCTTCAGCGCGACCGGCTCGACCGGCCCCGACCAGAAGCGCAGCGCCGCAGCCCGGGCACGCGGATCGAGCAGTGTCATCGCCACCATGGTCGCTGACGTTCAGGCAGCGGCGAAGCGCGGACCCCCGTCCGTCGCTTCGCCGCGCCCCCATCGTTCCGGCGCGCGGCCCCCTGCCACGCTTGCCGTCACGGTCGCCCCTTGAAAGGCCGTTCTTGCCGAGTGAATGCCCCCACTCTCGTGCAAGAGCCGGGAGCTTCCGATCGACGGCTTCTTCGCTCCATTCGAATCCGAAAAATCCCATATAATTCCAATATTTTTAACGGGACGATCGAACAATTCCACAATTTTCTCTATAAAGATAAGATATCATTCTATAGTCACCGTGGGATTATGGAGTTGTGGCAATATGAAACGTCAGTACCGCCGCCGTGTGATCCTCGAAACGGTGTCCCAGGGCGGGCAGGCGCGGGTGCTGGACCTGGCCAGCCGGCTCCGGGTCTCGGACGAGACCATCCGGCGCGATCTCAAGGATCTCGTCGCCGAAGGGCTGGTGCAGAAGATCCATGGCGGCGTCATGGCGCCCGACACGCTCGGCGAGCCGCGCTTCGAGCGGCGCATGAACCAGGAAGCGGAGGCGAAGAAGGCGATCGCGCGGACGGCCGCCGCCCAGGTCCGCGACGGCGATGCCGTCCTGCTCGATACCGGCAGCACCACGGCCTATGTCGCGCGTGCCCTGAGCGGGCATCGCAATCTCCTGGTGGTGACGAACTCGGTCGACATCGCCCGCACGCTGGCGACCCGCAACGGCAACCGGGTCTATATGGCGGGCGGCGAGCTCAGGGCCGATGACGGGGCCGCGCTGGGGGTCGTCGCGGCGGCCTTCGTGCAGCAGTTCCGCGTGCGGCTCTGCTTCCTCTCGGTCGGCGCGATCGATCTGGAGGACGGGCCGATGGTGTTCCATCTGGAGGAGGCCGAGTTCTCGCGGGTGGCGATGCGCCGCGCCGAACGCACCATCCTCGTTGCCGATCACACCAAGTTCGGACGTCGCGCGCTGGTCAGCATCTGCCCCCTGGCCTCGGTCCAGGCGCTCATCACCGACGAGCCGCTGCGGCCGGCCTTCCAGGAGCGGCTGCGCCGGACGGATGCCAGCGTGCTGGTCGCCGAGCGCGCCGCCGCCTGACCCGCCGTCTCGCTGGCTCAGGCCAGCCCCAGGCGCCGGCGCGCCCGGGCGCTGCCGGCGCCGATCAGCCGGTCCGCCACGATGCCGATGAAAGCGACGGCGAGGCCCGCCACGATGCCGCGGCCGGAATCCGCCTTGGCGAGCGAGATGAAGACCTCCTGTCCCAGGTCGCGGGTGCCGACCATCGCGGCGATGATCAGCATGCTGAGCGCCAGCAGGATCGTCTGGTTGATGCCGAGCATGATCTCGGGAAGGGCGAGGGGTAATTGCACCCGCCAGAAGATCTGACGGCGCGTGCAGCCCGAGACCTTGGCCGCCTCGACCAGCGCCGGCGGCACCTGCCGGATGCCGTGGTCGGTGTAGCGGATCGCCGGCACGATCGCGAAGGAGACCACCGCGATCAGCGCCGTCACGTCGCCGACGCGGAACAGCATCACGACGGGGATGATGAAGACGAAGGAGGGCAGGGTCTGCAGCGTGTCGATGATGGGGGTGATGATGCGGTGGGCCGTGTCGCTGCGGGCACCCCAGACCCCGATCGGGATTCCGATCAGTGCCGCGATGATCGAACCGATGCCGCAGAGATAGACCGTGGCCATGGTCTTGTCCCAGAGGCCCGTGGCGGCACAGAAGAAGGTGAGCGCGGCCGCGAGCAGCGCCAGCTTGGCGCCGCCCAGCCGCCATCCGGCCAGCGCCAGCAATCCCGTGGCCACCAGCCAGGGCATGCCGGCGAGAAAGTCGCGAATGGGGTTGAGGATGTTCACCACCAGGAACACCCGGAAAGCCTCGATCGCATCGAAGAAATTGAGGTTGATCCAGTCGACAGCGGCCTTCCAGATCGGCGCGGTGCTGATGGTGATCGAGCTCGGCACCTTGAAAAGGGCCGGCCAGCCGATGCTGACGAAGGTCGTGATCGCGAGTGCCGCCAGGGCCGAGATCAGATAGGGGTGGCGCTGCCAGAGCGTGCCCTCGATGCGGTGGGTCGGCCGCCGGCGGGCGGCCGCCTGGCTCAGCTGGTCGAGCGCGATGGCGAGCGCCACGATGGCGAGGCCGGCCTCCAGTGCCTGGCCCACCTTGAGCGCGCGCAGCGCCAGCAGCACGTCGTAGCCGAGGCCGCCGGCGCCGATCATCGAGGAGATGATCACCATGTTGAGCGACAGCATGATCACCTGGTTGACGCCGACCATGAGCGTCGGGCGCGCCGCCGGCACCAGCACGCGCCACAGCTTCTGCGCCCGCGTGCAGCCGGCCATGGTGCCGAAATCGCTGATCTCCTGCGGCACCCGGTTCAAGGCGAGGATCGTGGCGCGCACCATGGGGGGTGTCGCGAAGATGCCCGTGGCGAGCAGGGCCGAGACGGGGTTGTTGCCGAACAGCAGCAGCATCGGCACCAGATAGGCGAAGGTCGGCATGGTCTGCATCAAGTCGAGGATCGGCGTGATCAGCAGCCGGTCGACCGCCGGGTGGCGATAGCCCCAGATGCCGACCAGGATCCCGGTCACGACGCAGAAGGGTACGCAGATCGCGATCAGCGCCAGGGTCAGCATCGAGCTTTCCCACTGGCCGAAGATGGCGAGATAGAGGAAGCAGGCGCCGGCCACGAGGCCGAGCGACCGGCCGCCCAGCGCGAGGCCCGCCAGCGCCATAGCGATCACGATGCCGAACCAGGACAGGCGCGGGATCACCAGCGCGTCGGCGCCGGCGCCGATCTTGAAGCTCTTCGCGAGGAGGCCGAAGGCGGCATCGAGCGGCACGGCGATGACGGCACTGAAGCCGCGCGTCAGCCAGGTGAAGTTGGTCTTGATCCAGCCCATCACCGCGCCGATCCAAGCATTGAGCGGGATCAGCCATTCCTTGGGATAGTCGACGGCCCAGGGCGCGATGCTCGGGAAGAGATAGAGCAGGCCCGCCAGCACCAGCGCGCCCAGCCAGATCCAGACCCAGGGATCGGTCGCGGCGCGCCTTGCACCCTCCGTCTGGGCGATCGCCGTCACAGGCTGCCCTCGCGGCCGGCGAGGAGATTGATCACGGCGGCGGGCGTCACCTGGCCGATGACGGCGCCGTCGGGGTCGGTCACCGCGAAGGGCCGTGCCTCGGCGACGATCTCGGCCGCGAAGCTCGCGATCTTGGCCGTGGCGGCGACCTTGCGGAGAGTGCCGGCTTCGCCGGTGGGGCGGGTCGCATGGGCATCGCCCGTCAAGGGCGACATCAGCGTGCGCGCCGAGAGCACCTTGGCGCGCTGCACGTCGCGGGTGAACTCCGCCACATAGTCGGTCGCGGGCCGGGTGACGAGATCCTCGGGCGTGCCGATCTGGATGATCTCGCCATCCTTCATGATGGCGATGCGATCGGCGAGCCGGATCGCCTCGTCGAAATCATGGGTGATGAAGACGATGGTCTTGTGCAGTACGTTCTGGAGGCGCATCAGCTCCTGCTGCATCTCGCGCCGGATCAGCGGATCGAGCGCCGAGAAGGGCTCGTCGAGGAACCATATCTGCGGCTCGACGGCGAGGCTGCGGGCGATGCCGACGCGCTGCTGCTGGCCGCCGGAAAGCTCGCGGGGATAATAGTTCTCTCGCCCCTTGAGGCCGACCAGCTCGACCATCTCCTGGGCGCGCTTGCGCTGCTCCGTCCGGGGCTTGCCCTGCACCGACAGCGGAAAGGCCACGTTCTCCAGCACCGTCAGATGCGGCAGCAGGGCGAAATGCTGGAACACCATGCCCATGCGGTGGCGGCGGATCTCGATCAGTTCCTTCTCGCTGACCTGCAGGAGATTGCGGCCGTCGAACATCACCTCGCCGGCGGTGGGCTCGATCAGCCTCGACATGCAGCGCAGCAGGGTCGATTTGCCCGAGCCCGACAGGCCCATGATGATGAAGATCTCGCCTTCCTTGACCTCGACCGAGGCGTCGCGCACCGCGCCGATCAGGCCCGCTTCGTTGAGGTCGGCGGCGCTGGGCGTGCCGCCCTTGGCCGCCATCACCTCTTCGGCGCCGCGCCCGTAGACCTTCCAGACATTGCGGCTGGCCAGCATCACCGGGCGCTCGTCGAGCGCTGCCGCCGCCTTCGTCGCCGATCGCGTCACGTTCATCCGATCCGTTCCCGTCGCCCCGTAAGCCCGATGCGGTTGTCCGGCGGTTCGCCGGCCGGAGAACCGGAAAGACCGGTCCGGGAGGCTTCACCCCCCGAACCGGTCCTCATTTCCAGCAATGGACCCGAAGGCGTTCGCTGGCGCGGGCGCTTTCGGATCGGCTCAATGACTTACTGGGCCCACGCCTTCCAGGTCGATTCGTGGGAATCGACCCAGGCCGCGGCCACGTCGTCGATCGACTTGCCGTCGAGATCGACTTCGCCGCTCATCTTGTTCAGCTCGTTGACATCGATGACATAGGCCTTGGCCACCTTGTAGGCGACCGGCCATTTGTCCTTCATGCCGGCCCAGGCGTATTTCCAGATCTCGCCATGCGGCTTGCCGCAATCATGCGCCAGGTCGGGGTTCACGCCCCATTTCGGGTCGTTGTAGCACTCGGGCGTGTATTCCGGGAACTGGACCCACTCGCCCTGGTATTTCGCGGGTGCCCAGTGCGGCGAATAGATCCAGAGCATGATCGGCGCCTTGCGCTGATAGGCGGAATCGAGCTCGGCGAACATCGCGGCATCGGTCCCGGCATGCACCACCACGAACGGCAGCTTCAGCGCCTCGACGCGCTCATCGTCGAAGCCTTCCCAGGTCACCGGGCCGCCGAGATAGCGACCCTTCGGCGCCGTCTCCGGCGTCGAGAAGGCCTCCGCGCATTTCGGATCGAGCAGCGCCTTCCAGTCGGGCAGGCCGGGGCACTTCTCCTTCATATAGAGCGGATACCACCACTCTTCCTTGGCCTTGGGGCCGAGCGCGCCCAGCTTTTCCGTCTGGCCGGTCGCATCGGACGCCTTCATGGCCTCGCCCGCGGTGGTGTCCCAGAACTCGAGGCCGACCGTCAGGTCGCCGTTGGTGAGACCGGTGGTGAGGCTCGAGAGATAGTCGGCCGTCGGATATTCGACATTGTAGCCGAGCTTGGTGAGGATGGTGCCGAGGATCTTCGCGTTGATGTTCACGCTGGTCCAGTCGAACAGCGCGATCTTGATCGGGTCCGTCGATTCCGGAACCTCGGCTTTGGCCGACGCCGCCCATCCCGTCGCCAACGCCAGGCCGCCAATGACGGTCGCAGCGCCGGCGAGGGCCTTGAAGCCTTTCGCCATGGTAAACCCTCCCTTGGAATTCCTGGCGCCGGTTGCGGTGATCCGTTCCGGCGCCTCTTTGCCGCGAGAATGAAAGCGCGGAAGGCTGGCGCTTGGCAAGCCGGAACCATACCGCCTGAACCAATTTCGGCCCACTTACCGGTGCAAGCAGGGTTCACCTGCCGGCGAACGCCCCGCGCTGTCACATTCGGTCGGAAACCGTTGAACGATCAGAGCTGATCGGGTGCCAGGCGCAAGGTGCTGTCGGCACCGGCCGTCACGGCGGCGGCGAATCCATGCGCGCGCGGCAGCAGATTGGTGCCATAGAAAAGGGCCGTCGCGATCTTTGCTGACAGATAACCGTGATCCGATGTGCCCGCGGCGAGCTGACGGCGCGCCGCGCGGGCCTGCCGCGCGAGGAGCCAGCCGCCGACCGTGAGCCCGGCCAGTTCCAAGTAGGGCATCGCTCCCGCCAGCACCTGCGGCAGGCCGCTCTTCAGCCGCTCCACGATCCATTGCGTGGTGCCGGCGAGAAGCTCGATGGCTGCGACGAGCGAGGCGGCAATGGCCGCGAGATCCTTGTCGCTTTCGGCGCCGAGCGCCTTCGCATCGGCGCGCATCTCCTCGATCAGCGCCGTCATGGCCTGACCCTGATCGCGGCCGAGCTTGCGGCCGACCAGATCGATCGCCTGGATGCCGTTGGTGCCCTCGTAGATCGGCGCGATGCGCGCATCGCGAAGATGCTGGGCGGCACCCGTGCTCTCGATGAAGCCCAGCCCGCCATGGACCTGGATATTAAGCGAGGCGACATCGACCCCGCGATCGGTGCTCCAGGCCTTCGAGAGCGGCGTCAGCAGCTCCGCGCGCAAGAGCGCCTTGGTCCGCGCCGCCTCATCCGTCGCGCGCTTCGCCCGGTCGAGCTCGGCCGCGTTCAGATAGGTGAGGGCGCGCATCGCCTCGACCAGGGCCCGCATCGTCATCAGCATGCGGCGCACGTCGGGATGATGGATGATCGTCGAAGGCTCGCCGCCCTTCGCATCGACCGCGCGGCTCTGCACGCGCTGGCGGGCATAGCTGCGCGCCTGCTGCAGCGCGCGCTCCGCGATCGCGAGCCCCTCGACCCCGACGCTGAGCCGCGCATTGTTCATCATCGTGAACATGTATTCCATGCCGCGCTGCTCTTCGCCCACCAGGAAGCCGATGGCGCCGCCGTCGGTCTCGCCATAGGCCATCACGCAGGTGGGGCTCGCCTTGATGCCGAGCTTGTGCTCGAGCGAGAGGCAGCGCAGATCGTTGCGGGCACCGAGGCTGCCATCCGGCTTGGGCAGGAACTTCGGCACGATGAAGAGCGAGATGCCCTTGGTGCCGGCCGGCGCGCCCTGGACGCGCGCCAGCACCAGATGGACGATGTTCTCGCTGAAATCCTGCTCGCCATAGGTGATGAAGATCTTCTGGCCGGTGATGCGGTAATGGTCGCCCTCCTTGACCGCGCGCGTGCGCAGGGCGCCGACATCCGATCCCGCCTGGGGCTCGGTCAGATTCATCGTGCCGGTCCATTCGCCCGAGATCAGCTTCGGCAGGTAGGTCGCCTTCTGCTCGGGCGATCCATGGCGCTGCAGCGCCTCGATGGCGCCCTGGCTGAGGAGCGGGCAAAGGGCGAAGGACATGTTGGCCGAGGACCACATCTCCTGGAGCACGATGGCGACCGACCAGGGCAGGCCCTGCCCGCCCCATTCCGCCTCGAAGGGCACGCTGTTCCAGCCGCCCTCGGCGAAAGCGCCATAGGCTTCCCGGAAGCCCTTCGGCGTCACCACCGCGCCGTTCTCCAGCCGGCTGCCTTCCTCGTCGCCGACACGGTTGAGCGGCGCCAGCACCCCGGCCGCGAACTTGCCGGCTTCGGTCAGCACCTGATCGACCAGCTCGGGCGTCGCGTCCTCGAAGCCCGGCAGCTTGGCAATGGCATCGAGCCCCGCGATCTCCTTCAGCACGAACTGCATGTCGGGGAGGGGGGCCACATAGTCCGTCATGATCGCGATCCTTCCAGGGCCGGTCGGGCGTGAGCCAAGCTTAATCGGGCGGTGCCGGAGCGAACAGCGCTCTTCAACCCGAGTCGAGAGAAGGCAGTCAGGAAACGGGACGCGGCGCCGCGGCGCGCCGCAGCCGGTCGTTGATGGCGCGTCCGATTCCGCGATCGGGAACGGGCATGGCGGCGATGCCGCTCAGGCCTTGGCAGCGACCGTCTCGGTCGAGCTGACGCAAGGCCGCGAACAGATGGGCCGCCGCTTCCTGCAGATCGCCGCCAGCGCTGAGATTGAACGACAGCGCTGCGCCGGGAAGCGGCTGCGATCCGAAGGCCAGCAACGCCTCATTGTCGCGCAGGCTGGTCGCGTCGAGCCGCAAGGGCAGCTCCGGCGCGTAGTGGCTCGCCATCATGCCGGGCCCGCGCGGCTGGCCCGCTTCGCCGGCATGGGCGAGCGGCCCGATCGCGGCTTGGATCTCTTCTTCGGTGACGGCGCCCGGCCGCAGCAGCACGGCGTCATTGCCGAGGAGCGCCACCACGCTCGATTCGATTCCGATCGCGCAGGCGCCGCCGTCGAGAATGAGCGCGACGCGGTGGCCCAGCTCCTCGGCCACATGCTGCGGCAGCGTCGGGCTGACGCGGCCGGAGCGGTTGGCGCTGGGGGCGGCGAGCGGCCGGCCGAATTTGGCCAGCAGGCGCTGCGCCACCTCATGTCGCGGCACGCGGACCGCCTGGCTGTCGAGGCCGGCGCTGGCGAGCAGGCTGACGCGGCAATCGGCGCGGCGCGGCAGCACCAGCGTCAGGGGGCCAGGCCAGAAACGACGAGCGAGTTCTTGCGCCCGCGGGTCGAAGCTCACGTCCCGCGCCGCCGCCTCGGCGCTCGGATAATGCGCGATCAGCGGATTGAATTGCGGCCGGTCCTTGGCGGCGAAGATCGCGGCGACGGCGCTGTCCGACGTGGCATCGCCCGCAAGGCCATAGACGGTCTCGGTCGGCAGCGCCACGAGCGCGCCCTTCTCCAGCAGCGCGGCGGCTTCGGCGATGGCTTCGTCGGTGGGGGACAGGATGCGCGGCGAAGGCCCGTTCACGCGTCTCGCCCGCGCGCCACGAAATGCGGGTTCTCGAAGCCGGGCTTGCCATAGCCGAGCTCCTTCCCGTCCATCGTCCGCACCGAGCCGCCGGCGGCCGCGAGCACGGCCTGGCCTGCGGCGGTGTCCCATTCCATGGTCCGCCCCAGCCGCGGATAGATATCGGCCAGTCCTTCGGCGACCCGGCAGAACTTGAGCGAGCTGCCGGCATTCTCGAGCGCTGCCACCTGCTCGTTGGAGAGAAAGGCCTGCAGCGCCGCTTCATTGGCATGCGAGCGGCTGGCCAGCACGATCGCGCCGTCCTTCGGCTGCCGACGGCAGGCGATGGGTTTCGGCGGCTCGCCGCGATGAGCGAGCGTCGCCAGTCCCGGGCCGCCGGCGGCCGGAACGCTGCCGGTATAGGTCGTGCCGAGAGCCGGCAGATGGACCACGCCGAGCACCGGGCGGCGGCCCTGGATCAGGGCGATATTGACGGTGAACTCGCCATTGCGGCTCAGGAACTCCTTGGTGCCGTCCAGCGGATCCACCAGCCAGAAGCGCCGATCCGCGCCCTCGTCGATCTTCGGCGTATGGCCGGCGGCGCTGGCTTCCTCCGACACCACCGGGACGTCGGGCAGCAGCGTCGCCAGCGCCTCGAGGATGATCGCTTCCGCCGCCTGGTCCGCGATTGTGACCGGCGAGGCGTCGGCCTTGCGCGTCACAGCGATGGGCCCCTGATAGTGGCGCAGGATTTCCTGCCCGGCCGCTTCGGCGAGCGCGGCGAGACGTTCAAGCAAGGCGCGGTGCTGGGCCTCGCCTATCATCGCCGGATTCCTCGCGGGTCAGCGTTTCGTGACGAGTGAATCGCGGCAGTGTCGGTGGGAGATGACATTCTTTCTTTCGTTCCGTGCGTTGCGGCCTTCAGGTCCGCGTGGATGATAGGCGGACAGCCGCCCTTGTCCAGCGCGCGAGATTCTAATGGGACTCAAAAGGTTGTCGTCCGTCATTCAGATGGCATCTCGGCTCTTCGATCAATCCTCATGATGTCGAATTGATGTCGCTCGGTACTACATCGGTGTGCTGTCGGCAAAATTCTTCTCTCTTTGCTCGTCCCGTTTCATCGTTTGTTTAGCGCCGCGCCTCTACTCTCGCTCTCGACGGATGAAGCGGCCGCTCGTGCAAGGCCCACGTCGACCGACCACCTTCCGTCTCTCCCTGTTGGCCCACCCCGCCGGCTGGTTCCCCCTACCCGCCGGCGGCGGCCTCGGCGGTGGCTGATGGATCGTGCCTAGCACAACGGGGCGAGCCGGCCCGGTTCCTTCCGGCGCACCTCGCTCCCAGATCCCAGCGATGAAAGCCACCGCCGGCCTTCCGGTCCCCCGGCTGTGACGTGGCCGTGACGGTGCCGTGAATGCTTGCCCCGCCCGGGGTGAGTCGGCAGATTGCCGGCCCATGAGCCGCATCCGTTTCCCCTCGAAGCTTGTCTTTGGTCTGCTGTCGGGCGCGATCGCCGCGACGGCGAGCGCCGCGCTGCGCGCCGACAATCCGCCGGTGCCGCCGGCGATGCCGGCGACGCCCGTCGAGATGGCGCCGCTGGCACCGCCGCCGCCGCAGGAGTTCGAAGGGCCCGCCATCGCTCTCGACGGCGGAACGCTGCAGCTCGGCGAAGAAAGGCTGACGTTGTTCGGGGTCGACATTCCCGCCATGGCGGCTTCCGGCGGAATCAAGGCGCGCCTCGCGCTCGAGGCGCTTCTGGCGGACGACAACAAGCTCCATTGCGTGGTCGCCGCGCGCGACCTGCAGCTTCACAAGTTCGCCGTCTGCCGGCGCGGCGATGTCGATCTGTCGGAAGCGATGCTCCTGGCCGGCCTGGGCACGGTCGATCGCTACGCGACGCGGGCCAAGGGCGCCGATCCGCAGCTCGCGGATCGTTACGACCAGGCCGAAGCCGAGGCTCGGCGGGCCGGCAACGGGCTCTGGGCGGAATTCGTGAAGCCCGTGGCCGAGACGCCGCCGGAGCCGACGGTCCTGCAGCGCCTCTGCCTCTTCCTGAAGGAATGGCAGGCGGGGATCGGCTCGCTGGCGGGATTCCTTCTGGTCGGGGCTCTCTTGCTGGTCACGCGCCGCCACCCGGCGCGCTGACGCCCGCCGGCCGGGTCCCCCCATCCGTCTGCGAGGAAATGGCCGTGCAGGCCCCGGCGCGTCGATCGGCGAGCCTTGCCCCCGTGGCCGCCTCAGACATGACACAGAATTCAGAATCGAGCGGCAGCAAGCCGATTGAATTCCATCAATAATTCGCCGTCATCTTAACAATAGATATGAAATAGCGATTGAATTCGGTCTTAGGCTCCTCAAAGCTTCCACAGGGAAGCACCGTGACCGACATCGTGGCCCCGGAGACGAGCGCGGGTCATGGGCCAGGCTCGAGGTCCATGGGGGTGATGCATGGCAGAGGGAGCGCTCGGCGCAATCGCCGATCCGGCCGTTCACGGCTCCGGCGCTGATTTGCGCGCGGTCCAGTTGGCGCAGGCACAAGGCCAGCCGATCGGCCAGGTCGCCGCGGCCGACGGCCCTGTCCACGTCAAGCATGCCGACGGCAGCGAAGCCGACTTGAGCGTCGGCGGCCAGATCTATGCCGACGATACGATCCGCACCGCGCCCGATGGCGGCGTGCATATCCGGTTCGCGGACGGGACCGATTTCATGCTCGGCGGCAATGCCGAGGTGACGATCGACAAGCTGATCTACGACCCGGCCGGGTCGGACAGCTCGATGAACCTGACGGTGGCGGGCGCCTTCGTGTTCGTGACCGGCTCGATCGCGGGCGCGCCCGGCGAAGGCATGACGGTCAACACGCCCGCCGGCTCGATCGGCGTGCGCGGCACCTCGGTGGGCGGCCAGTTCTCCCAGACCGAGAACGGGTTCCTACTGGCCCTGCTGCGCGACATCGTGGGCCATGTCGGCCATGTCGTCGTCTACAACAGCGCGGGCCAGGTCGATCTCGATGAGCTGTTCGAGGCGACGATCCTGCGCAACCTGCAGACGCCGCCGCAGGCGACCTTCAAGCTGACGCTCGAGCAGATCCAGCAGCTCTTCGGCCCGCTGCTGCAGATGGATCCCGATCTCGATCTGCAGAACGAAAGCTACGAACGGCGCACGGAGCTCGAGAATCTCATCCAGACGGCCGCGGGCGGCGGCGGTGGCGGCGCCTTCCACAGCGGCGGCCTCAACTCGGCCTTCCTGTCCCTGCTGTTCGGCGCCTTGAACGGGGAGGGGTTCGACACGGGCTTCGGCGGGCTTCCCGGCACCGCCCTGGGCTCGCATCCGCTCGACGGCACCTCCCTGGGCAATTTCGAGCCGCCGACGCCGCCTTCCCAGCCCGAGCAGGAGACGCTCCAGGGCTCGGAAGGCAATGACACGATCATCGGCACGCCCGGCCCCGACACGCTGGTCGGCGGCCCCCACAACGAGCTGATCCTGGGCGAGGACAGCAACGACACCATCCTGGCCAATGGCGGCAACGACACCGTGTCCGCGGGCGCCGGCAATGATTCGATCGAAGGCGGCCCCGGCAACGATTCGATCGATGCCGGCCCGGGCGACGACACGGCGCTGGGCGGCGACGGCAACGACACGCTGGTCGGCGGTCCGGGCAACGATTCCCTGTCGGGCGAGAACGGCAACGATTCGATCGTCGGCTCGTCGGGCGCCGACCGCCTCGACGGCGGCACCGGCAACGACACGGTGCATGGCGGCGACGGCAATGACAGCATCAGCGGCGGCGACGGCAACGATGTGCTGCTCGGCGGCGATACGCCGGCCGGAGGCGGCGGCAATGGCGAGGACGCGCCGCAATTGTTCGCGGCCGCGGCCGCGACGCACGAGCTCGGCACCGACGGCAATGCGCTCATCAACGGGCTGGGCGGGCCCGCGGGCTTCGGCGAAGGCATGCTGGCGCCGAACGACGACGGGTCGACCAGCTTCATCGATGTGAGCTCGGTCTTCCCCACCGGCATGAACTTCTTCGGGACGAGCTATACCGGCTTCTACATCAACAACAACGGCAACATCACCTTCGCGTCGCCGCTCGGTACCTTCACGCCCTTCTCGCTCACGGGCGCGACCAGCAACCCGATGATCGCGCCTTTCTTCGCCGATGTGGATACCCGCGGCGCGCACGATCTGCCGCCGACCCCGGGCGGGAACTCGACGGGCAGCAACGAGGTCTATTACAGCCTCGATCCCGAGAACGGCACCATCGTCATCACCTGGGACGATGTCGGCTATTACGGCGGCCATACCGACAAGCTCAACGCCTTCCAGCTCGTCATCCAGAACACCGGCGACGGCAATTTCTCCTTCGAGTTCCGCTACGAGAACATCGACTGGACGACCGGCGATGCCAGCGGCGGCTCGGGCGGGCTCGGCGGCGTCGTGGCCCGCGCCGGCTGGAATTCGGGCGACGGCTCGGACTTCTACGAACTGCCGCAATCGGGCAACCAGGGCGAGATGCTCGGGCTGGAGACGACGAGCAATCCCGGCACCGATCCCGACGGCAACTGGGTCTTCAATGTCGTGGGCGGGCATGTCGTCGGCAATGACGGCGACGACACCATCGACGGCGGCAATGGCGACGATTCCATCCTCGGCGGCAGCGGAAGCGATTCGCTGCTCGGCGGCGCCGACAACGACACCCTCGACGGCGGCAGCGGCAGCGATCGCCTGCTCGGCGGCGACGGCAACGACCGGCTCGATGGCGGCGGCCACGACACGGGCGAGGGCGCCGGCGTCGACACGCTGATGGGCGAGGGCGGCAACGACACGCTGGTCTTCGGCGATGCCGACAATGTCTATGACGGCGGCAACGGGATCGACGCGCTGGAGCTCCACCAATCGGTGGACTTCACCCAAGGGCCCACGGGCAACCATCAGGGCATCGAGATTCTCGATCTCCGCGCCGCCGGCGCGCAGGCGGTGACGCTCAATGCGGACGATGTCCTCGACCTCGCCCATAACAACAGCACGGGCGAAACGGTCGGCGGCCACGCGGTCGATCTGGTGGTCCGCGGCACGGCCGCCGATTCCGTGGACCTGTCCGGGACGAGCTACGCGGCCGTCGCGACCGGCGTGCATCTGGGTGCCGTCTATGGCGGCAACGCCGCGACCTATACCGTCTATCAGGACGCGGGCGGCCACGATATCGCGGTGGAGAGCAGCGTGGTGGTGCATACCGCCACGACCTGACGGACGCCGCTAGCCGCGCTCGATCCTCTCTGCCGCCGGGGATCGGGGCGGTCCGGCCGGCTCTTCGGCGTTCTCGAGCGACTCCAGGATGATGTCGGCCGCTTCGGAGATGTCGCGCTGCAACGCCTCGCGCGCCTTCTTGCCGTCGCCCCGCCGCAGCGCCTCCACCATGGCCTCGTGGTGATCCAGGCCGAGGCCCAGCGTCGAAGTGCTGCGCATGGCGTTGAGGCAGGGCCCGGCCTGCATCCACAGGCTCTCGATGATCGGGATCAGCAGCGGTATCTTCGCGGCCCGGTAGATCGTGAAATGGAACTCGAGATTCCGGTCGAGATAGGCGCGCGCAATTCCCTTCTCCGCCATCGTCGACATCCGGGCCTGCACCGTCTCGAGCTCTTGCAGCTCCTCCGGCGTGATGGCCGTCGCCGCCCATTCCGTCGCCTTGCCCTCGATCTCGCAGCGCACGCGCTTCAGGTCCATCAGGCGGGTCGGCGTCATGGTCGGCACCTCGACACCGCGGTTGGGGTTGTTCTCCAGTGCCTGCTCGGCCACGAGCCGCCTGAGCGCTTCGCGGATCGGCATCGGGCTCGTGCCGAAGATCTTGGCGAGGCGCGCCACGATCAGCCGTTCGCCCGGCACGAAGCTCGCCGACATGATCGCCTGCTTGAGGCGGGCATAGATGTCCTCATGCGTCTCGCCATGCGGCACCGCGCGCGTCCGACGGCGCCGGAGCGCCGAGATGCCCTTGGACTCCACCGCGGCCTTCGCCATGTCCCCCGACGCTTTCCTGCGCATGATGCCGCGCCCGACCGCTCGCCTCATTGTTCTCCGGAAGCCCGCGGCGTGCCACCTGCCCGCGAGACTCCTCGCGCGCCATTCCAGTCGAGACCCTGCGCCGGTTCAATATCCATCGCGACACCCCGCGCATCCTGTCGATTGACATCACCCTATATGGCCTCTAGGATTTGATCAAATCTATAAAACACGGGACAGGATGAGGCGCTGAGGATGTCGAACGCTCCGACCGGAGCCGGGGAGCGCGCCGGATCGCCATTCGATCCGATGCTGCTGGCGGTGCTCTCGAGCCGCCTCGAATCGATCGTTCGCGAGATGTCGAACATCGTGAAGAAGGCGAGCCGCTCGACCGCGATCACGAACGCGCGCGACTTCTCCTGCAGCCTCCTGACCTACGATCACCGCCTGGTCTGCGTCGAGGAGGCGATGCCGGTCCATGTGACGGCGATGGACCTGACCACCAAGCCGATCACCCGGCTCTTCGACGATGTCCGTCCCGGCGACGCCTTCTTCTCCAACAGCCCTTATTACGGCGGGACGCATCACGCCGACATGACGCTCTGCGTGCCCGTCTTCTTCGGCGAGGAGCCGATGTTCTGGGTGGTGGCCCGGTCGCACCATGCCGACACCGGCGCCCATCTGCCCACCACCATGGATGCCTATTTCCGCACCGTCTACGAGGAGGGCATCCACATCCCGGTCGTGCGCTTCCAGGAGAACTACGCGGACAAGAAGGATCTGATCCGGTGGTGCCGCGAGAACATCCGCGAGAGCCACATCTGGTACGGCGACTATTGTGCCCAGGTCGGCGCCTGCCGCACCGGCGAGCGCCGCCTGAAGGAGCTGGGCGAGCGTTACGGCACGGCCCTGATCAAGACATTCATCGAGGAATGGATCGCCTACGGCCATCGCCGGGCGGTGGCGGCCATCCGTCAGCTCCCCAGGGGCACCTACGCTTATACCGTCCGGCACGATCCGATCCCGACGGTGGCGGAGGAGGGCATCCCGATCACCGCGAAGGTGACGGTCGATCCGGAGGCGGGCCTCGTCACGGTCGATCTGCGCGACAATCCCGACTGCGTCCCCGGCGGCGTCAATCTCTCCGAGGCCTGCGCCACCGGCGGGGCGCGCATCGGCGTGTTCTACAATCTCGATCCGACGCTGCCGCACAACGAGGGCAGTGCCAGCTGCATCAAGGTGATGCTGCGCGACGGCTGCGTCGTGGGGCGCCCGAGCTATCCGGCCGGCACCTCGAACGCCACCATGGGCGTGAACGATCGCCTCATCAATGCCGTGCAATGCGCCTTCACGCAGATGGGCAAACCCTTCGGGCTCGCCGAGGGCGGCACCGAGTTCGGCTGCAACATGGGCGTGGTCTCGGGCTTCGACGACCGCAGGGGTGCGCCCAAGCCCTACATCAACATGGTCTTCTTCGGGCTTTCGACCGGTCCCGGCCTCAACGGGCATGACGGCTGGCTGACCTACGAGGCGCCCAATGGCGGCGGCGTGCTGGCCCTGGATTCGATCGAGATCGACGAGGCGATGTATCCGATCCTGGTCGAAGCCCGCCATGTCGCCTGCGACGCGATCGGCATGGGGCAGTGGAACGGGGCGCCCGCCATGCAGGGCGCCTATCGCTCGCTGTCGGGCGACCTCAGCGTCGCCTATTGCAGCGACGGCGACATCAACGGGCCGCGCGGCGTGCTGGGCGGCGGCGACGGCGCCTCGTCACAAAATATGAAGCGTCATGCGAATGGCGAGGAGGAGCGGCTGCCGGGCTTCCATATCGAGACCTGCCGGCCCGGCGAGCGGATGATCTTCCGTACCAGCTCCGGCGGCGGCTATGGCAGCCCCGCCGAGCGCGAGCCCGCCCGCGTCGCGCGCGACGTCAACCGCCGCTGGATCAGCCCGGCGACGGCCGAGCGCGTCTATCGGGTGAAGCTGGCGCTCGCCGGCAACGGCGTCGATTATCGCGTGGACGAGGCCGCGACGGCTGCGCTGCGTCGCGCGGGGGCGCGCTGACGGCATGACCTACAGCGTCGGCATCGATATCGGTGGCACCTTCACCGATTGCGTGGTCATGGAGGCGGGCAAGGCGCCCCGCATCCTGAAATGCCCCTCCACGCCGGGCGAGTTCGAGCGCGGCTTCATGGACGTGCTGGGCGTGGCCGCCGAGCATTACGGCAAGAGCCTGTCCGGCTTCCTGAAAGAGGTCGCTTCGATCGTCCATGGCACGACCGTCTCGACCAACGCGCTCGTGGTCGGCAACACGGCGCCCGTCGGATTGATCGCGACCGAAGGGCATCCCGACATCCTCACCCTGCGCGAGGCGCCGCGCAAACGGCCCTGGAACTGGAAGCTGGATTTCCCCGATCCCTTTGTGCCGCGCAACCGCACCTTTCCGGTCGGCGGGCGGATCGATGCGCAGGGCAAGGAGGTCTCGCCGCTGGTCGAAAGCGACGTCCGCGAGGCCGTGGCCCATTTCCGCAAGGCCGGGGTCGAGGCCATCGCGATCAGCCTGCTCTGGTCGATCGTCAATCCCAGCCACGAGCTGCGCGCCCTCGAGATCGTCCGGCAGCTTTGGCCGGAGCTGCCCGTCAGCCTCAGCCACGAGGTCAACCCGATCCCGCGCGAATACCGGCGCACGATCTCGACCGCCATCGATGCCTCGTTGCGCCCGGTGGTGGGCGCCTATGTCGGCGCGCTCGACCGGGCGCTGAGGAAGGCGGGCTACGAGAACCGTCTCCTCATCGCCAACTGCGTCGGCGGCATGATGCCGCCCGACGAGATCGTCGCGAAGCCGATCTACAGCGTCATGTCCGGCCCGACCTTGGCACCGATCGCGGCCCGGCACCTGACCCGCGATCCCGACGTGATCGTGGTCGACATGGGCGGCACCACCTTCGACGTGTCGGCGGTCCGCGGCGGCCAGATCGTGGTCACGCCGGAAGCCCTGATCTTCCCGCACGATCTGCTGGGCCTGCCCAAGGTCGATGTGCGGTCGGTGGGCGCCGGCGGCGGCAGCGTCGCCTGGGTCGATGTCGGCGGGCTTCTGCGCGTCGGCCCCAACAGCGCCGGGGCGCGGCCGGGCCCCGCCTGCTATGGGGCGGGCGGCACCGAGGCGACGGTCACCGATGCCAATGTCGTGCTCGGCATCATCGATCCCGATTTCTTCCTCGGCGGCCGCATCAAGCTGCGCCGGGACCTGGCGGAGCAGGCGGTGGGCAGGATCGCAGCCCGGCTCGGCGTCGGCCTGGTCGAAGCGGCCTATGCGATCTACACCACCTGCAACCACAACATGATCGCGGCGATCGAGGACATCACCGTCAACGAGGGCATCAATCCCCGCGACAGCTACCTCGTCTCGGGCGGCGGCGCCACCGCCTGCCACATCGCGGAGATGGCCGACGTGCTGGGGCTCAAGAGTTTCATGATCCCGAAGCTGTCGGCCGGCCTCAGCGCCTTCGGCGGGCTGGTCTCGGATATCCGCTGGGAAGCGGTGGGCAGCCTTCACACCGACAGCCGCCAGTTCGATGCCGATGCCGTGAATGGCTTGCTCGATCGCCTCAGGCGGCGCTGCGACGGTTTCTTCGAGCGCGCCCAGGTGCCGCCCGCGCAGCGTGCTTACGAATACGCCTTCATGGGCCGCTACGAATACCAGGCCTGGGAGATCGAGGTTCCGCTCGATCTCGAGGGCGGTTCGATCGGCCCGAAGGACCTCGCGGTCCTGGTCGCCTCCTTCAACCAGATGCATGAGCGCATCTACGGCATCAAGGACGAGAGCAATATCGTCGAGTTCGTCACCTGGAAGGTGACGGCTGTCGGCGCCAGCGGTCACCGCACGGCGTCCGTTGCGGCGAACCCGGCAGGCGTGCCGGTACCGGCGCCGAAATCGCGGCGCCGGGTCTATGTCCATCGGCTGGGCGGCATGGCCGAGATCCCGGTCTTCGACGGTGCCGCCTGCGCGCCGGGCGCTGCCATCGCCGGGCCGGCGATCATCGAGGAGAGCACGACCACGATCCTGCTGCTGCCGGGGATGACGGCCACCGCGGATGCGTCCGGGAACTATCGGGTGACGGTCGAATGAACGGTCCCGCCCCGGGCGGGGCGGCCGAGGGAAAGAGACAGCGGGCGTCCTGCTTGGCGCTCAACACAAGGGAGGAAATGCAGATGCCGAAAAGGGCGCTGGGGATATCGAGACTGCTTCAACTGGGATTTGCGTCGGTTCTGGCCACCATGGCCGTCGTCGGCGCCGCGCAGGCCGCGGACCTGTCGAGCAAGAAGGTGATTCTGGTCACCTGCGGCCCGGCCAATCCCTGGTGCAAGGTCTTCAACGAGCGCATCGTCGCCGGCCTGGAGGGGGCGGGGGTCAAGGTCAGCGTGCTGGAAAGCGATCTCGACCCGGTCCAGGAGGTGCAGCAGATCAACCAGGCTATCTCGCAGAAGCCCGACCTGCTCATGATCGAGCCGGCCGACGACAAGTCGCTGATCGCCTCGATCAAGAAGGCGAAGGCTGCGGGCGTTCCGGTGCTCTATATGGACAGCCCGGCCGATGCCTCGATCATGGACGACATCGCGCTCCAGGTGATCGCCGACAATGCGGCGCTGGGCCGCTTCGCCGCCCAGAACCTCATCGACGGCCTGCGGGAGCGGGGCCTCAAGTCCGGCAATGTCATCGTGATCACCGGCACCGCGGGTTCGCAGATGGTGCAGGACCGCCAGAAGGGCTTCGAGGAGGTCATGGCGACGGCGCCGGAATACAAGATCCTCGACGTCCAGGACTCGAACTGGGATCCGGTGCAGAGCGGCAAGATCGCCCAGCAGCTCTTCGCCAAATATGCCTCGCAGGGCGGCGTCGATGCCGTGCGGGCCGATGCCGACTATATGGCGATCCCGATCATCGAGGCCGCCAAGCAGGCCGGCATGAAGGTGGGCGTGAAGAATGACGGCCTGGTCGTCACCGGCACCAACTGCACCGCCGAGGGCATCCAGGCGATCCGTGCCGGCGACATGTATGGCACGGCGACCGAGGATGCCTGGACGCAGGGCATCGTCACGGCCGAGACCGCGATCGCCTTCCTCAAGGGCGAGACCGTGCCGAAGACGGTGATCGTGCCCGAATATCGCGTCCATGGGCCGACCCTCGAGAAATATGCGGAACTCTGCTCGAAGAGCTGAGTGTTGACCCAGACCGAGACGGCCATCGCCGGCCCGGCGCCGGTGCTGCTGACCATCGACGGCGTCTCGCGGAGCTTCGGCGCGATCCGGGCCGTGAGCAACGTCTCCTTCGAGGTGCGTGCCGGCGAGGTCCATGGCCTTTGCGGCCATAACGGCGCCGGCAAGAGCACGGTCGTGAAGATGCTGGCGGGCCTGCTCCAGCCGGACGAGGGCCGCATCCTGATCGGCGGAGGTGAAGCCAACTTCACCTCCGCCCGCGATGCGCAGGCGCGGGGGGTGGCCCTGGTCGACCAGGAGCTCAGCGTCGTTCCGGCGCTGTCCGTCCTGGACAATCTCTTTCTCGGCAATGTCGCCGAGCCTCTTTTCCGCAGCCGCCGCGAGAGCCGTTCCCGCGCGCGCGGGCTGCTCGATGCGGTCGGCCTGACCGATCTCGATCCGGAGGCCTATATCGAGGATCTCTCGATGGGGCAGCGCCAGCTCGTGGAGATCGCGCGCGCCCTCGGCCGGAAGGCCAGTCTCTTCATTCTCGACGAGCCCACCGCCACCCTGAGCAGCGTCGATATCGAGCATGTGTTCAAGGCGATCCGCAAGGTGACGGCAGCGGGTTGTGCCGCCATCTACGTCTCGCATCGCCTGGACGAGGTGATGGAGCTCTGCCATCGGGTCACGGTGATGCGGGACGGCCAGCGCGTCGGCACGGTGCCGACCTCTGCCATCAGCGGCGGCGATCTGGTGGCGATGATGCTGGGCAGCGTTCCCGAAACCGCCAGGCCCAGGGCCGAACGCGGCCGGCAGGCCGATGTCGCGCTCGAGGTCCGCAACCTCTCGACCGGCGCGCGGACCCGGGGCGTCAATCTTTCGGCCGAGCGCGGCCGTATCTACGGACTTGCCGGCCAAGTCGGATCCGGGACCGCCGATGTTGTCCGGGCCATCGCGGGTCTTTCGCCGGATGCGAGCGGCCGGGTGCGGCTCGAAGGCCGCCCGGTCTCGCTGGGATCGCCGCAGGCCGCCAGCGCCGCCGGCATCGCCTATGTCTCGGGCGACCGGAAGGGCGAAGGGCTGTTTCTCGGCCAATCGATCCAGTCGAACCTGACCGCGACGCGGCTGCGCGCCTTCAGCATCGGCGGCATCCTGCGCCTGGACGCGCTCAAGGCCGTCGCGGTCGCGCTCTGCCAGGCGATCGGCATCAAGCCCGAGCGCCTGCCCGAGGCGGTCTCGCGCCTCAGCGGCGGCAATCAGCAGAAGGTGCTGCTGGGCCGCTGCCTGCGGCGCTCCGACACCAAGGTCCTGCTGCTCGACGAGCCGACCCGCGGCGTCGATGTCCGCGGGCGGGCCGAGATCCACGCGCTCATCCGCGGCGTCGCCGACGAAGGGGCCGTGGTCGTCTTCGCCTCGACCGAGCTCGACGAGATCCTGCATCTGGCGGATGTGGTGATCGCGATGCGCGGCGGCGTCATCGTCAGCGAGCGCCAGCGCGCCGAGGTCGATGCCGCCTCGATCCTGGCGGACATGACGCATTCGGCCCTCGAGGGAGCGGCCTAGGCGATGGCCAGCACCGCGATCAAGCCGAAGGCGGCGGCCCCCTGGCGGGCGCGGGCGCTGGTGCTGAAGCTGCTGCAGGTCGTGGGGATCCTGGCCCTGCTGCTCATCGTCGGCCTGGCGGCGGCCACGCCCGGCTTCTTCACGATCGCGAATTTCCAGGCGGTGCTGGCCTCGACCACCTTCGTGGGCCTGGTCGCCATCGGCATGACCCTCATCATGATCAGCGGCGCCTTCGTCTCGATGTCGCTGGCGACGACGGGAACCGTGACGGCCATGTTCTTCGTCTTCGCGCTGCAGTTCGGGCTGGTGCCAGCCGTCCTGATGACGGTGGCGCTCGGCGCCATCCTGGGGCTGCTTCAGGGACTGGCCATCGGCGCCTGGGACGCCAACCCGATCATCGTGACGATCGCCGCGGGCTCGATCCAGGAGGGCCTCAGCGTGGCCATATCCGGCGGCACGACGATCTCTCCCGTCTCGGACAGCTACGCCATCCTCAACATCACCCCGCTCGGCCTGCCGCTCGGGTTCTATCTGCTCCTGCTGCTGGTCGTCGTGACCGAGTTGATCCTGCGTGGCACCCGGCTGGGCCGCGAGATCTACATGCTGGGCGAGAGCCGGGCCGCGGCCCGCGCGGCGGCGCTCCCGCTGGGCCGGATCGGTGCCAGCGTCTTCTGCCTGGCCGGCGTCACGGCGGCCTTGACCGGCATCCTGCTCGCGGCCTTCAACCACAGCGCCTCGCTGCTGCTCAACCGCGGCACGCTCAACTACGACGCCATCGCCGCCACCCTCATCGGCGGGGCCGCCATCGCCGGCGGGCGCGGCGCCGTCTGGCGGACGCTCGGCGGCGTGATCATCATCGCCTTCGCGACCGACCTGGTGCTGCTGCGCGGCTACAGCACCGGCACGCAGATCCTGCTCAAGGGCCTCGTCATGATGGTGTTCGTCCTGGCGCTTCACCTGCGCTCGAAGGAGCGGCGGCGATGAGCGCCGGCCCCCGGACCGCGAGCCACCGCCAGCGGATCCTCCGCGCCGTCCTGCCGCCGGCGATCCTGGCGGCCGTCGTCATCGGCATGCTGGCGCTGCCGCTCTATTCCGACGCCAGCATGACCGTGTTCGGCGTCTACAACTCGTTCCAGAACCTGTCCACACTGGGCCTGCTGGCGCTGGCGGTCGGGCTCACCATCATCATCGGCGAGTTCGACCTCTCGACCCTCGGGATGTATGCGCTGGGCGGCATCCTGGCGGTCAAGTTCGGCGAGAGCGAGCCGCTTCTCGGGATCGCCGCCGCGGTTCTCAGCGGCGTTCTGGTCGGCTTCCTGCAGGGCTTCATCATCGCCAAGTCGGGCATCAGTTCGGTGCCGCTGACGCTCGGCGGCTATATCAGCCTGCTGGGCCTCTGCCATATCGCAACCGACGAGAAGACCCTGGCCTACGGCAACTACGACATCGGCCTCTGGCTCGATTCCGGTGTCGCCGTGATCTTCTCGCCGCGCTCGCTGATCGTCATCGCCATCTTCGCGATCGTCGGCGCCCTCATGCAATGGACGCGGCTCGGCCGCGACATCCGCGCGCTGGGCGGCGATCGCCGGGCAAGCCGCGCGGCGGGCGTGCCCACCGAGCGGATCCTGATCGGCATCTTCACCTGCTCCAGCGTCTTCTCGGCGCTCGGCGGCGCTCTCTTCGCCTACAGCACCACGGCGGCCAAGCCCGATCTGGGTTCCGCACCCTTCATCTTCGCCGTGACCGCCGTGCTCCTCGGTGGCACATCGCTCTCGGGCGGGCGCGGCGGGGCCGGCGGAATCCTCATCGGCGTCCTGGCGCTGAGCTTTCTCGAGACCCTCTTCGCGATCCTCGCCACCCCGGCCTATGTGATCAACCTGGTCCGCGGCGGCCTGCTGCTCCTGGTCGTCATCGTCGAGGCGCCGGATCTGCGGCGTCGGCTGACGGTGATACGGGCGAGATGGGCCGACAAGCGGGCCGTGGCCGACCCGCCCCCGGGATAGCGCCCCGCCTATTTGCCGGGCGAGCCCTCGGGTATCGGCACGTCATAGCCGTTGAGCGTGACCGAGACCATGCAATAGAGCCCGACCAGGCTGATCAGCTCGGCCGTGCCATCCAGGCCGAACTGCGCGACGGATTGCTGATAGATCAAGCCCGGCAGCACGCCGCCCGAGACCAGCGCCGAGGCCATGTCATAGGCGATGGCCTCCTCGCGCGTGAGATCGGTCGGCCGCTGGCCGGCGGTGATGGTCGCGATCTTCTCGTCCGGGATGCCGCGCAGCTCGGCGATCAGCACATGCGCATAGATCTCGTAGGCGGCTTTGAAATGGGCGCCCGTCACCAGGATCGCCACCTCGCGCACCGGCCGCGGCAGGCTGGGCGAGGCGGAGAGCGCCTTGACCAGCTCCCATACCGGCTTGCCGAATTTGGGAAAGCGCAGCCAGGGGTTCCAAGGACCTTCCAGCTGCCCGGAGGGGCTGATCGCGGTGAAGCCCTTGAAGTTCGTCTCGATGCCCTTGCGCATATCGTCATAGAGGTGGCGCTGCTCGGGGCTCAGTTCGGAAGGCGAAAGAAGCGGGAGCCTCATCGGTCACTCCTTCGTCCAGACTTGCATCGACGCCGTCATCCGCCCGCGGGGCGGCGCGGGCAGCCGGCGACACTCCAGTGGCAGAGCGCGATGCCGGAGGCCAGTGACAGTTTGGTTTGAATGGTCGGGAAGGAAATGGTGGGCGCGACAAGGATTGAACTTGTGACCCCTCCCGTGTGAAGGGAGTGCTCTCCCGCTGAGCTACGCGCCCGTCCAAGATGCGGAACCTGCCGTCGGGGGCCGGTATCTCCCCCGTCCGCAAGGCGCGCAGCTTTAAGCCAAGCCGACAGCCCCTGTCAACGGGGCCCGGCTTGCGGCAAAAAAGCCTTGCCGGGAAGGGCCTTGTCCGGGTGCCCGGGCCCTGGCGGCGGCGCTCCTTTCGGGGCGCTCCTGTGGCTATAATCTGCCCCGATCTTTCCGCAATTGCGGGTTAACCCTTCAGGGCCGATCTTTGCAGGAACACCGGCTGAAGAGGCTGCTCATGGGTCGCCGCCCGATGCTCCGTCTGACGAGGACCCTCCTGGTACTCGCCACCCTGGCCTTGGGGTTTGCCGCTCCCCCGGCGCAGGCCGAGGACAGCCGCCTGGTCCGGCTCAGCTATTACGGCTATCTGGGCACCCTCCAGGTCGGCCAGATCGATCTCATGATCGAGATGGCACCAGGCCCGCGCCCGGCCAAGGATTACAACATCTCCGCCACCGTCACCCTCTCGGGCGCCTACGCCAAGATGGTGCCGTTCCAGTGGCAGGGCGAGGCGCGCGGCGGCGCCGGCAGCAAGAACGTTCTGCCCTCGAGCTACCAGAGCCAGATGGATCTCCTGGGCAATCATGAAAGCATGACCATCGCCTATCATCCGGACGGGCAGGTCGACGCGGTGAGCACCCCACCCACCGTCGAGGCCCGCCTGGCGCGCGAGCAGGGGCTGGGCCTCCACACGATGGACCCGCTCAGCGCCGCGGTCGCGATCGTGGATACCGTCTTGCGGACCGGCGGCTGCGAGACCTCGCTGCCGGTGTTCGACGGCGCGCGGCGCTACAATCTCAACTTCAGCTCGGTCGGGCCCGACGTGGTCGAGCGCACCCTGTTCTCCACCTATGAAGGGCAGGCGCTCCATTGCGCCGCCACGGCCGAGCTCGTGGCCGGTTTTCAGGCCAACGCGATCAGCTCGAGCTTCTATCCGACCAAGACCGATCTCTGGCTGGGCCGCGCGGTGAAGGACCTGCCGCTGCTGCCGGTTCGTGTGCTGGCCCAGAGCCGGATGGGGCTGATGCGCGTCGAGCTGGTCCAGGCGACCGCCGTCGCCAGCGCGGCGCCGTGATCTGAAGTCCTCGATAAAACACCGACTTGCTTCTCCCTCGATGAGTCAAGCCCCGGAACGGGTGCTCGCTCTCGCTCGTATGTTTTCAACTTATAGTTTATTATGAATAATAATACTCTCTTGGAGACCCCGCTTCGGTCTGAAATTGATGGTTTTGCGGGCGTTGTAGTTTTACGATTTACGTAAAACGTAAAAGGTACTATTCTGTGATCAAATCATTCAGGGACAAGGCGTCCGAGGATATCTTCCACGGAAGAGGATGCGATAAGAGATGGCGCAGTTTTGAACGCGTGGCCTTGCGCAAGCTGCTCATGATTCATGCTGCATCCAAGCTTTCCGATCTGAAGGCGCCCCCAAATAACAAGCTCGAAGCTCTCAAGAAGGAGCGAAAGGGCCGGCACGCCATTCGGATCAATGACGTTTATCGGATTTGCTTTGTTTGGGTCGACGGCCACGCGGAACAGGTCGAGATTGCGGACTACCATTGAGAGGAAACGGAACGATGAGCGTCCATAAGAAGATCCATATCCACCCGGGTGAGATCCTCAAGGAGGAGTTTCTGGTGCCCCTCGGCATCAGCGCGAATCGTCTTGCGGTGTCATTGGATCTGCCCGCGAACCGCATTTCGTCGATCATCAACGGAGAGCGCTCCATCACCGCGGAGACGGCAATTTTACTGGGCCGTGCCTTCCGGACGACGCCTGAGTTCTGGATGAATCTTCAAGCGCACCACGATCTCGAAATCGCCAAGGACGAAGTGTCGACGGCAAGGATTGAGCGCGCTGACAAGCTGGCCAAGGAGTTGCGCGCGGCCTAGACGTTCATTTTTTCATCGTGGCATCCTGATCTGAATCTGTGGAGCGAGAAGGCGTTTCGACCATGGAAGGCGTCGAGAAGTGGCTCGGCCACAATGCCATGTCCGATCCGGCGGGACATGCGGCCGCGATCGCGGCGCTTCCGTCGGACATCGGCAGCCTCAATGGCATCATTCAGGGCCTGCTGGTTCATTCCGATTGGCTGGCCGCCTACGGGCTGGATGAGAGCCTGCTGCACACTGCCTCCCGCACAACGCTGCCTGTCGCCGACCGGCTGAGCGACATCTTCGCGCGCGATGCGCAGCCTCTGGATGTCCGCCGGCCGCCGGCCCGGCGTGCGATGGGAACCTGTCGGGATTTCGCGCTTCTGCTCTGCGCTGTCCTGCGCAGCAAGGGCATGCCGGCGCGGCTGCGCTGCGGCTTCGCCGCCTATTTCGGTGACGACTGGGAGGACCACTGGGTCTGCGAATATTGGGACCGGCGGAGCGGGCTCTGGCGGTTAAGCGACCCGCAGATCGATGACCTGCTGAAGGATCGATACCGCATCGGCTTCGATCCCGCGGATGTTCCGCGCCGCTCCTTCGTGACCGCCGGACAAGCCTGGATGGACTGCCGCCAGGGGAAGGCCGATCCCGATCGCTTCGGCCATGGCGAGGTCACGGGCCCGTGGTTCATGAAGGTCAATCTGATCCGCGACCATTACGTCCTGAACGGCCGGGTAACCTCGGCCTGGGACGGATGGCGGGCGGCGCCGGCGGCGCGGCGCGTGGTGGAAGAGCGGGAGACAGCCCGGCTCGACGAACTGGCCGCCCATCCGGAGCGGGCGCTCGTCGAGATCGCGCCGGACTGGCTGTCGTAAGGACGAGGCCCGGCCCGTTCAGCGCATCGCGCCGATGCTCTGCAAAGCTTCGGGCAGTTTCGCGAAATCCTCGAGGATGAGGTCGGCGCCCAGCGCGCTCAGCGGCCGGCGGCCATAGCCATAAGCCATGACGATCGCGGGCATGGCGAGGGCCTGGGCGGGCGCCACGTCGTTGGTGCTGTCGCCGATCATCACACCGCGTTCCCGCTTGGCGCCCATCGCCGTGAGCGCGGCCTGCAGATGATCGGGATGCGGCTTGCGGTTGGCGACGGCATCGGCGCCCAGGATGGGATCGAAGTAACGGGCGAGGTCGAGCGCCTCCAGGATCATCTCGGTCGCGCGCTGCGGTTTG
Organism: Hypericibacter adhaerens; assembly: GCF_008728835.1. Classification (GTDB taxonomy): domain Bacteria; phylum Pseudomonadota; class Alphaproteobacteria; order Dongiales; family Dongiaceae; genus Hypericibacter; species Hypericibacter adhaerens. The sequence goes on along the minus strand of NZ_CP042582.1, from coordinate 4,083,547 downwards.
TTGGTGCAAATGGCGCAGCGGAAGCCTTTCGCATCCAAGACGGCGAGGGTCTCGGGCACGCCCGGATAGGGCTTGGTGAGCTGGACGGGATCGGCTTCGTAGTGAGCCAGGAACCGCTTGAGATAGGAGCCCAGCTCCTCCGGCCGATGCGCGACCGAGGCGGCGGTCAGCGCCCGCTCGACCAGCGTGCCGGCGCCGTCGCCGATCATGCTGCGCACCGCCGGCAGGTCGAGCTCGGGACGATCCAAATCGGCCATGAGCCGGTTGAGCGCGAGCGCGATGTCCGGCGCGCTGTCGATCAGCGTGCCGTCGAGGTCGAACAGAAGCGCGTCATATCGGGCCGGCAAGCGCATCTCCGCCTGGCAGTAGGGACAAGGGCCCTTCGCATAGCATCGAAGGCTTGGCGCCGGCCAGCGCGTGCGCGGCAGGGCTGCTATGAGGTGCCGTTGTCCTGGACGATGCAGCCATACCAGCCAAGGCCGCGATAGGTCTCGTAGCCCGGCGTCAGGTGGAAGGCGACGGTGCGTCCCTCCTTGTCCGTATAGCTGCCGGCCGGTCGCCCGCCCGTCTCGATCGGGAACCGCTCGGACAGTTGGCCGCGGCCATCCGTGGCGGCGATGACCCGGTGATGGTGGTCGAGCAGCAGCACGCGCGAGCGGCGTGCCTCCTCCTCGGCCAGGCGCACGCCCTTGACGACCGTGTTGGCCTGCGCCCCCCAGTCGAAATGGATGCCGAGCACGCCGATGACGCGGCCTTTGAGATCGCCGCCCTCGCGCACCGCGGCGGCATAGGTCGCGACGGGCTTGTTCTGGAGCGGGACGCAGGTCGCGATGTCGGCCACCGCGTAGTCGTCGCCGGTGGCGGTCGCCAGGGCCTGCCGGAACCAGGCTTCGCGCGAGACGTCATGGCCTTTGACGGCGGGATATTGCTCGGGCCGGCCATGCGCGATGACACGGCCGTCGGGGCTGCAGAGCCAGAGATCGAGATAGACGGTATAGGCGCCGAGGATCACGGCCAGCCGCTTCTCGGCATGGGCGATGCGCTCCGGCGAAGGATCGGCCGCGGCCTCGACCATCGCCGCATCGGTCGCCCACCAGCGCACGTCGCAGGTGCGCTCATAGAGGTTGCGGTCGATGATCTCGATGGCGTTGAGGCAGAGATCGACGAGGCGCTGGCCGCGCGTCTCCTCGATCATGCGTCGGCCGACCGCATGAAGCTGCGAGAGGCTCCCGGCGAGCCCGGTCTGCATCTCCGCGGCCAGCCGCTCGATCTCGGCGGACACGTTTTTCACCTCGGCGGCCACCACCGCGAAGCCTTTGCCGGCCTCGCCGGCCCGCGCCGCTTCGATGGTGGCGTTGAGCGCCAGGATCTTGGTCTGCCGCGTGATGCCCTGGATCGCGCGGCTCTTCTCGGCCGCGATCTGCCCGGCCGCATCGGCCAGCTCGAGAACCCGCTCGGGCGAGGCATTGGCCGTGTCGCCGGCGGCGTCGGGGTTTCCTGATGTCGGGATGGGAGCGAGGGCCTTGGTCATCGGCAGGGTCCGGGGAGATCGATTTTCATTCGGGTGCGAGCGCCGCGGGCTGGCGGCTGCAGGCGGAGCCCGAAGATAGTCGACGCTTTCTTTCGGACTGGTTTCCCCGCTTGAAGAAAGCTCAAAGAAATCCGGTGGTTATCCCCATTTCTCTGCACGTTCCAAAGGCAATTGCCCATTTTTGCAGCAGTTTCGTGACGGGGCTTCTTGATGACAGGCACCGATGGGGCGGCGTTCCGCAAATACGAGCGGAAAGGTCCGGACCGCGCTTTTCCATGTCAGCGCCATGAAATCGCCGCCACAGCATGGTCCCTTGGGACGTGAATCGGCCTGTGGCAGGGTGCGCGCCGTCGGCGCAAATCCTTGAACGGCCGGCATTAGATTGGAGATTCGGCGGCCCTGCTGCCGGTCTCGCGAATCGGTTAGAGTCCGGCAGTCCTCAATCTCTTTGCACCAACCTCATTCTCGTCCGCGATGCCGACATCACGCCCCGCCGCCATCATCCTTGCCGCGGGCAAGGGCACCCGCATGAAGTCGCGCAAGCCCAAAGTCATGCATGAGATCGCCAACCGGCCGATGATCGGTCACGTGATGGCGGCGTTGAAACCGCTGTGCTGCGATCCGGTGGTGCTGGTGGTGGCGCCCGGCATGGAAGCGGTGGCCGAGGCGGCCCATCCGGCCCAGGTCGCGATCCAGCGTGAGCAGCTCGGCACCGGCCACGCCGTGACGGCCGCGCGTGCCGCGCTCAAAGGCGTCTCGGGCGATCTCCTGGTGCTCTACGGCGACACGCCTTTCATCGCGACCGCGACCCTCGAGGCGATGCTGAAGCGCCGGCACGAGGCCGACGATCCCGCCGTCGTCGTCCTCGGGTTCCGGCCCGAGGAACCCGGCTTCTATGGCCGTCTGGTTCTCAATACCACGGGCGGGCTTGACGCCATCGTCGAGGCGCGCGACGCGACACCCCCGCAGCGCGCGATCACGCTCTGCAATTCCGGCGTGATGGCGTTCGATGCCGAGCGCGTGCTGCCGCTGCTCAAGGAGCTGCGGAACGACAATGCGAAAGGCGAATATTACCTGACCGATCTCGTGGCGCTGGCGCGCGCTCGCGGCTGGTCCTGCGCCGTGGTCGAGGCGCCGGTCGAGGAACTGATGGGGGTCAACAGCCGGGCCGATCTGGCGGTGGCGGAACAGGCCTATCAGCGCCGGGCCCGCGCCGCGGCGATGGAGGGAGGTGCGACGCTGCTGGAGCCCGAGAGCGTCTATTTCAGCCATGACACCGCGCTCGGTCAGGACGTCGTGGTCGGCCCGCATGTCTATTTCGGGCCCGGCGTCACGATCGAGAACGATGTCGAGATCAAGGGCTTCTGCCATATCGAAGGCGCGCGCATCGCCGCCGGCGCCCGGATCGGTCCCTTCGCGCGGCTGCGCCCCGGGGCTGCCATCGGACCGGACGTGCATATCGGCAATTTCGTCGAGGTGAAGAACGCGCGGCTTGGGCCGGGCGCCAAGGCGAACCATCTCACCTATATCGGCGATGCCGAGATCGGCGGTGGCACCAATATCGGCGCCGGCACCATTACCGTGAATTATGACGGCTTCAGCAAGTCGCGGACCGTCGTGGGCGCCAACGCCTCGATCGGCTCCAACACGTCGTTGGTGGCTCCGGTGACGATCGGCGCCCGCGCCATCGTCGGCGCCGGCAGCGTCATCACCGAGAATGTCCCGGCCGATGCCATGGCGATCGCGCGCGGCCGCCAGGTCAATCTCTCGGGGCGTGCGCAGAGCTTCCGCGCCCAGCGCGGCAAGGCCAAGGGTCGGGCGAAGCCGGCGGGAAAGGCCGGCAAGAAAGCCGGAACGAAACGCAAGCCGGGCAAGGGATGAGAACGCCCGTCCGCGCACCCCGGTGCCGGGCGGGACAGATCGAGGAGGTCGGAACTCATGTGCGGCATCATCGGCATCATCGGCAAGGCACCCGTCGCCCCGCTGCTGATCGAGGGCCTCAAGCGGCTCGAATATCGCGGCTACGATTCCGCAGGTCTGGCCACGCTCGTCAACGGCCATATCGAGCGCCGGCGCGCGGAGGGCAAGATCGCGCGGCTCGAGGCGCTGGTCGGATCGAGCCCGCTCGCCGGCACCATCGGCATCGGTCATACGCGCTGGGCGACCCACGGCCGGCCGTCCGAGACGAATGCCCATCCGCACGCGACGGACCGCGTCGCCGTGGTGCATAACGGGATCATCGAGAATTTCCAGGAACTGCGCGAGGAGCTCGAGGCGGCCGGCCGCAGGTTCGAGACCGAGACCGACACCGAGGTGGTGGCCCATCTCCTGACCCATCTCCTCGACCAGCAGAAGACGCCGCAGCAGGCGATGGGCATCGCGATGGAGCGGCTCAAAGGCGCCTTCGCGCTCGCCGTCATCTTCGCCGGCCGCTCGGACCTGATGATCGGCGCCCGGCGCGGCAGCCCGCTCGCGGTGGGCTATGGCGACGGCGAGATGTATGTGGGCTCCGACGCGCTGGCGCTCGCCCCTTTCACCTCGCGCATCTGCTATCTCGAGGAGAACGACTGGGTCGTCGTCACCTCCAGGGGCGGCGAGATCTATAACGGCGCCCAGAAGGTCGAGCGCGAGATCAAGCAGACGGCGATGACGGGGGCCCGCGTCGGCAAGGGCAATTTCCGCCATTTCATGCTCAAGGAGATCTACGAGCAGCCGGCGGTGATCGGCGACACGCTCCAGCGCTACGTCAATCCCCTGGCGCGCACGATCGAGATGCCGGCGCTGCCGTTCGATTTCGCGACCTTGCCGCGCCTGACCATCGTCGCCTGCGGCACCGCCTATCTTGCCGGCATGGTCGCCAAATACTGGTTCGAGCAGATCGCGCGGGTGCCGGTCGAGCTCGATATCGCCTCCGAGTTCCGCTATCGCGAGGCGCCGCTGCCTCCGGGCGGTGCCGCGCTCGTGATCTCGCAATCGGGCGAGACCATCGACACGCTGGCGGCGCTGCGCTATGCGCGCAGCCAGGGCCAGAAGATCCTTTCCGTGCTCAATGTGCCGGAGAGCACGATCGCGCGGGAATCGGACCTGGTGCTGCCGACCCTGGCGGGCCCCGAGATCGGCGTCGCTTCGACCAAGGCCTTCACCACGCAGCTCACGGTGCTGGCCTGCCTCGCGATCTCGGCGGCCCGTGCGCGCGGCGTCATCGACCACAAGCGCGAAGGCGAGCTCTCACAGGCGCTGCTCGAGGTGCCGGCCCGCGCCGCCGAGGTGCTCAACCACGACGAATCCATCCGGCGCATCGCCTACGACATCGCCGAGGCGCGAGACGTGCTTTTCCTCGGCCGCGGCACCAGCTACCCGATCGCGCTCGAAGGCGCCCTCAAGCTCAAGGAGATTTCCTACATCCATGCCGAGGGCTATGCCGCGGGCGAGATGAAGCACGGGCCGATCGCGCTCATCGACGAGAACGTGCCGGTCGTGGTGGTGGCGCCCTCCGACGAGCTCTTCGAGAAGACCGCCTCCAACCTGCAGGAGGTGATCGCGCGCGGCGGCCGGGTGATCTTCCTCTCCGACCGCAAGGGCGCCAAGAAGCTGGGCGGCAAGGCCGCCATCACCGTGGCGCTGCCCGAGGTCGATTCCTTCGTGGCGCCGATCCTGCACGCGATCCCGGTGCAGCTCCTGGCCTATCACGCCGCCGTCGCCAAGGGCACCGACGTGGACCAGCCCCGCAACCTCGCCAAGAGCGTCACGGTCGAGTAACGCCGGCGACAATACTCCATGAAAAAGGGCAGCGCTCCTTCCGGGGCGCCGCCCTCTTCGTTTTCAGCCGGCTGTCCGATCAGTTCAGCGCCTGGTCGAGCGACTTCTCGATGATGTCGAGGCCCTCGTTCACCAGCGCGTCGCTGGCGGTGAGCGGCACCAGCAGGCGCAGCACGTTGCTGTAGACGCCGCAGGAGAGAAGGATCAGCCCGTTCTCCTGGGCCTTGGTCACGACCTTCTTGGTCAGGTCGGCATCGGGCTCGTTGGTGGCGCGGTCCTTGACCAGCTCGACCGCGATCATGGCGCCCAGCCCGCGCACGTCGCCGATGCAGGAGAAGCGGTTCTTCTTCGCCATCGCCTTGAGCCGCTCGGTCATGAGCTGGCCCATCTTGTCGGCGCGCTCCAGCAGCTTCTCCTCCTCGATCACGTCCAGCACGGCATTGCCGGCGGCCACGCCCAGCGGGCTGCCGGCATAGGTGCCGCCCAGGCCACCCGGCGGGACCGAATCCATCACCTCGGCGCGGCCGATCACGGCCGAGAGCGGGAAGCCGCCGGCCAGGCTCTTGGCGGAGGTGATGAGGTCGGGTGCCACGCCGCTATGCTCGATCGCGAACATCTTGCCGGTGCGCGCGATGCCGGCCTGCACCTCGTCCGAGACCAGCAGGATCTTGTGCTCGTCGCAGATCTTGCGCAGCGCCTGCACGAAGGCCTTCGGCGCGATGTTGAAGCCGCCTTCGCCCTGGACCGGCTCGATCACGATGCAGGCGACGCGCGCGGGATCGATGTCGGCCTTGAACAGGGTCTGGAGCGCGGCCAGCGACTGCTCGACGCTGACGCCGTGGAGCTCGTTGGGGAAGGGGACGTGATAGACCTCGGGCACGAAGGGACCGCCCACCTTGTAGGGCTGGACCTTGCCGGTCATGGCCATGGTCAGGCTGGTGCGGCCATGGAAGGCGCCCGCGAAGGTGACGACGCCCGCGCGGTTGGTGTAGTGGCGCGCGATCTTGACCGCGTTCTCCAGCGCCTCGGCGCCGGTGGTGAAGAAGATCGTCTTCTTCGGGAAATTGCCGGGAGCCGCCTTGTTCAGCCGCTCCGCCAGCTTGATGTATTCGTCATAGGCGACGACCTGGAAGGCGGTGTGGGTGAACTTGCCCATCTGCTGCTCGACCGCCTTCATCACCTTGGGATGACGGTGACCGGTGTTGAGCACCGCGATGCCGCCGGCGAAATCGATATAGCGGTTGCCCTCGATATCCCACAGCTCGGCGTTCTCCGCCTTGGCGGCATAGAACGGCATCGCCGTGCCCACGCCCCGCGGCACGGCATTGGCGCGGCGCTGCAGCATTTCCTGGTTGGTTGCCATGGGTCTCGTCTCCTTCGGAAGGCCGGCCCGTCCGTCAGGGTCTGGACCGGCAGCGGAAGCTGTCCGGCCGGAGGGCGTCGGCGCGAAAAACCGCACCGGCGATAGCATGAATCCGGCCCGGGCCGCCACCCCCGGCCGGCATCCCTGTCATGCGCCCCGCGATTTTGCGGGCGGAGGAACGGCTACCCATCTGGAGGGATGCGGCGGGTTGTCCTGTGCTGCGACAATGGCCGTCCGTTCAAGGAATTGACTGGATTGCGCCCGATCCGCCGACCGCTATACTCCGCCCAACCTCCCGCCAACCCCTTGTTCCGAGGACACACCATGCAACAGGTCGCCATGAAGGTTGCCTCTCAGCTGCCGCTGAAGGATCCGCGACTTTTCCGTCAGCAGGCCTACATCAACGGCAAATGGGCCAATGCCGATTCCGGCAAGACCATCGACGTGACCAACCCGGCCACGGGCGAGGTGCTGGGCACGATCCCGAACATGGGCACCGCCGAGACCCGCCGCGCGATCGAGGCGGCCAATGCCGCCTGGCCGGCCTGGCGCAAGAAGACCGCCAAGGAACGCGCCAACATCCTGCGCAAATGGTTCAACCTGATGATGGAGAACCAGGATGACCTGGGTGTCATCCTGACGGCCGAGCAGGGCAAGCCGCTGGCCGAAGCCAAGGGCGAGATCGCCTATGGCGCCTCCTTCGTCGAATGGTTCGCCGAGGAGGCCAAGCGCGTCTATGGCGACACCATCCCGGGCCACCAGGCCGACAAGCGCATCGTCGTGATCAAGGAGCCGGTCGGCGTGGTCGGCGCCATCACGCCCTGGAACTTCCCCAACGCGATGATCACCCGCAAATGCGCCCCGGCCTTGGCCGCCGGCTGCCCGGTCGTGATCAAGCCCGCGACCGAGACGCCCTATTCGGCCTTCGCGCTGGCCGAGCTCGCCGAGCGCGCGGGCTTCCCCGCCGGCGTCATCAACATCATCTCGGGTTCCGCCCGCGAGATCGGCGGCGAGCTCACCTCCAACCCGATCGTGCGCAAGATCTCCTTCACCGGCTCGACCGAAGTCGGCAAGATCCTGCTCAAGCAGAGCGCCGACACCGTCAAGAAGATGTCGATGGAGCTCGGCGGCAACGCCGCCTTCATCGTGTTCGACGACGCGGATCTCGATGCCGCGGTCGAGGGCGCGATGATGTCGAAGTACCGCAACACCGGCCAGACCTGCGTCTGCGCCAACCGCATCCTGGTGCAGGACAAGGTCTATGACACGTTCGCCCAGAAGCTCGCCGCCGCGGTGGCGAAGCTCAAGGTCGGCGACGGCCTCAAGGGCGAGACCCAGCAGGGTCCGCTCATCAACATGAAGGCGGTCGAGAAGGTCGAGGAGCATGTCGCCGACGCCGTGAAGAAGGGCGCCAAGGTCATCGCCGGCGGCCATCGCCACGCGCTGGGTGGCTCCTTCTTCGAGCCGACGGTCCTGACCGGCGTCACCACCGAGATGGCGGTGGCGCACGAGGAGACCTTCGGGCCGGTGGCGCCGCTGTTCCGCTTCAAGACCGATGAGGACGCGCTCAAGCTCGCCAATGACACCGAGTTCGGTCTCGCCAACTACTTCTACGCCCGCGATCTCGGCCGCGTCTGGCGCGTGGCCGAGGGGCTGGAGAGCGGGATCATCGGCATCAACACCGGCATCATCTCCACGGAAGTGGCGCCCTTCGGCGGCGTGAAGGAGTCGGGTTTCGGCCGCGAAGGCTCGAAATACGGCATGGATGACTTCCTGGTGATCAAGTATCTCTGCATGGGCGGCGTCTGATCGCCAGGTTCTGATCGACGAACGCCCGTTCGCGCCATGAGCTCGGGGGCCCGATGATCCGGGTCGAGGATCTCGTCTTCGACTATCCGGGATTTCGGGCCCTCGACGGCGTCTCCTTCGCCGTCGAGCCCCATTCGATCACGGCGCTGGTCGGCCCCAACGGTGCCGGCAAGACCACGCTTCTGAACTGCATGGCGGGCCTGGCGCTGCCGGCCGCCGGCCGCGTCCAGCTCGACCAGATCGATGTCCACCGCACCCCGCGCGAAGCCCATGCGCGCATGGGCTATCTCTCCGATTTCTTCGGGCTCTACAGCGAGCTGAGCGTCCAGCGCTGCCTCGACTATCGTGCCCGCGCGCAAGGCATTCCGTCCGATCGGCGCGCGGCGGCGGTGCAGCGCGCGGCCGAGCGGCTGGGGCTGGCCGACCGGCTCAAGCAGCGGGCGGGCGAGCTGTCGCGGGGTCTGCGCCAGCGTCTCGCCATCGCCCAGGCGATCGTGCATGAGCCCGCCGTCATCCTGCTCGACGAACCGGCCTCCGGCCTCGATCCCGAGGCGCGCTTCGGCCTCGCCGCCGTGCTGCGCGGCCTGAAGGACGAAGGCATGACGCTGATCGTGTCGTCGCACATCCTGGCGGAGCTCGAGGATTATTCGACCCATCTGCTGGTGCTGGAGCAGGGGCGCATCCTCGATTATCACGCGCTCGACGGCGCGCCCGCGCCCAATGCGGCGCGGCGCTTCGAGCTGCAGCTGGTCGAGCCGCGTGCCGACCTGGCGGCCGTCCTGACGGCGGCGGGATTGGGCGATGTCCGGATCGAGGGCCGGCTCGCGCATTTCACCATGGCCGGCGACGCCGCGGTCCAGGCCGCGCTGTTGCGCCGGCTGATCGAGGCCGGCCTGCCGGTCGCGGGTTTCGCCGCCACCAAGGCCGATCTCCAGGATGCCTATCTGGCCCTGCTCAAGGACAGCCGGGCCCGCGCCTCGGCCGCACCTCACGTCAACGGGACCAAGATCCAGGCTCCCGCGCCGGCGGGGCCGGTGCCATGAATCCCGAGCTCCTGCGCAATCTCTGGATCGAGCTGGGCCTGCCGCGCCTGATCGTGGCGCCGCTGGTCATCGGCGCGCTCTTCCTCTTGGCGTGGTATGTCGGCGGCAAGGATATCGACCGGGTCGCGCAAGCGGCGCTCTGGCTCTATTACGCCATCATGCTGCTCTGGGGCACGCGCCGCGCGGCGGCCTCGCTGGGCGAGGAAATCGCCAACCGCACCTGGGACAGCCAGCGCATGTCGGCGCTGGGTCCCTGGTCGATGGCCTGGGGCAAGCTCTTCGGCGCCACCAGCTATGTCTGGTACTGCGCCTTGATCTGCCTCGCCGTGTTGGCGCTCGAAGGCGACCAGCCCTGGCAGGTCTTCCTCCTGCATCCGATCGCCGGCGCCACGGCGCTGGCCGTGTCGCTGCTGACGGTGCTGCTGCAGCGCGGCCGGGCGCGGGCCGGCGGCCGCAGCTCCTCCCTGATCGCCCAGCTGCTCGGCATCGTCGCCGGCGTCCTGCTGTCGCCCGCGGGCCCGGGTCTGCTCCATCTGGGCCGGATCGAAGTCAGCTTCATGGTCGACTGGTACGGGCTCGAGGCGCGTCCCAACGAATTCTTCCTGGCTGCGGCGGCCGGATTCCTGGTCTGGGCGCTCTTCGGTGTCTATCGCGCGCTCTGCGCCGATCTGCAGAAGCGGGTCTGGCCCTGGGCGTGGATCCTGTTCTCGATCTACACGATCGCCTTCTTCGCGGGCTTCCCCGACGCTTCGGCCCGGACCATGGGCATCGACGGGCTGGTGGTGGCGGTGCCGGTCGCGGCGGTGCTGTACTATGTGGCGATCTTCGCCGACAACAAGGACAGCGTGCGCTACCGCTGGTTCCTGCTGTCGCTGAAGTCGGGCGACCTCGCCCGCGCCGCCCGGCTCATGCCGCTCTGGCTGCCCTCGCTGCCGCTGATGGCAGGGCTGGTTCTGGCCCTGGGCCTGCGCACCGACCAGGGCGATCCCACGCGCATCCAGCCCCTGTTCCACGATTTCCTCCAGATCGCCGACGTCTCGGTCCTGCCGGCGACCGCCTGGGCCGTGGCCGCGATCCTCTTCGCGCTGCGCGACCTTCTCATCCTGCTGTTCCTCAATTTCGGCAAGCGGGCGCGCAATCCCGATCTCGCGGCCTTGATCTATCTCGCGATCCTCTATTGGGTGATCCCGGGCATCCTGGGCTTCCTGGGCTCGGGCTGGATGAAGGCCGTGTTTCTGCCCTGGCCGCTGGAGGGTCCCGGCATCGCCATCGGCATTCCGCTGGCCGAGGTGGTGCTGATGGCGGTCCTGACCTGGCGGCGCTGGCGGGCTCTGGCGCCCCGCCTCGCGTCCCGGGATCTGCCGCGGGCGCAGCCCCACGCGGCCTAGGCCGCCCTACGGGAGAACCTCGCGATGTCGGGCTACGATTACGACCTCTTCGTCATTGGCGGCGGCTCGGGCGGGGTCCGGGCGGGCCGCATCGCCGCCACCCATGGCGCGAAGGTCGCCGTCACCGAGGAATATCGCTATGGCGGCACCTGCGTCATCCGCGGCTGCATCCCGAAGAAGCTCTTCGTCTATGCCTCCCATTTCCACGAGGATTTCGAGGACGCGGCCGCCTATGGCTGGACCTTGCCGGCCGGGCCGCGCTTCGACTGGGGCCGGCTCGTCGCCAACAAGGACAAGGAGATCGAACGGCTCTCGGGCCTCTACCGCAAGGCGCTGACCAGCGCCGGCGCCGACGTGTTCGAGGGCCGCGCGCGGCTGACCGATCCACACACCGTCGATCTCGGCGGCCGGCATTTCACCGCAGCGCGGATCCTGATCGCGACGGGCGGGCGCCCGCAGCGCCCGACCCACCCGGGCGCGGAGCTCGGCATCACCTCGAACGAGGCCTTCCATCTCGAGCATCTGCCGGGGCGCGTGCTGGTCGTGGGCGGTGGCTATATCGCGGTCGAGTTCGCCGGCATCTTCAACGGGCTCGGCGTCAAGACGGTGCTGGCCTATCGCGGCGAGCAGATCCTGCGCGGCTTCGACAAGGATCTGCGCCATTTCCTGGCGGCCGAGATCGGCAAGAAGGGCATCGATCTGCGGCTGGAGACCAGCCTCAAAGGCCTGAAGCGGGACGGTGCGGGCATCGCGGTCGAGTTCGCCGACGGTCGGCAGGAGACGTTCGACCAGGTGCTCTATGCCACCGGCCGCGTTCCCAACACCGAGAAGATGGGTCTCGAGGCGGCGGGCGTCGCGCTCGACGCCCAGGGCGCCGTGGTGGTGGACGATGATTCCCGGTCCAGCGTCGGGCATATCTTCGCGATCGGCGACGTGACGAACCGCATCAACCTGACACCGGTCGCGATCCGCGAGGGCCATGCCTTCGCCGATACCGTCTTCGGCAACAAGCCCTGGCGCATGAGCCACGAGACCGTGCCCTCGGCCGTCTTCAGCCAGCCGCCGGTCGGCACGGTGGGGCTCAGCGAGGAGACGGCGCGCGGGCGCCATGGTGCGCTCGACATCTACAAGACCAGCTTCCGGCCCCTGAAGCACACCCTCACGGGCCGCGAGGAGCGCACCTTGATGAAGCTGGTGGTCGACCGCGCCAGCCAGCGCGTGCTGGGCGCCCATATGGTGGGCGCCGACGCGCCCGAGATCATCCAGGCGATCGCGATCGCGGTGAAGATGGGAGCGACCAAGACCCAGTTCGACGCCACCATGGCGCTCCATCCGACGGCGGCCGAGGAATTCGTGACGCTGCGCACGCCCGAGCCCGATCCGAAGAGCTGAGCCCTCGGCGTTCGGCGGCTGATAAACACCGCGATCTCAAGTGCTTACAGGGGAGGGGCGAGAGCCCTGCCGGGGGTGCAGCCGGGCCTGTCCCGGGGGTCAATCCTGCCCTGCCGGGGGCTTGGTTGAAATGACAGCCGCGAGGGCGTATATGCGGGGACCTTGCTCGGGATGGGGCAGGAAAGGAACCTTCTTGATGACCGCGAAGTGGATGCCCGACGGTTGGCGCGCCAAGCCGATCAGCCAGGTGCCGGACTATCCGGAACCGGCGAAGCTCGAGGAAGTCGAGCGGCGGCTGCGTGCCTTTCCGCCGCTGGTCTTCGCGGGCGAGGCCCGGCGTCTGACCGAGCGGCTGGGCGCCGTGGCCGAGGGGCAGGCTTTCCTGCTCCAGGGCGGCGACTGTGCGGAAAGCTTCGCCGAGTTCAACGCCAACAACATCCGCGACACCTTCCGCGTCATGCTGCAGATGGCGGTGGTGCTTACCTTCGGCGCCGCCTGCCCGGTGGTGAAGGTCGGCCGCATGGCCGGCCAGTTCGCCAAGCCGCGCTCGGCACCGACCGAGACCATCGGCGGCGTCGAGCTGCCGAGCTATCGCGGCGACAATATCAACGGCATCGAGTTCACGCCCGAGGCCCGCAAGCCCGATCCCGAGCGGCTGGTGCAGGCCTATAACCAGTCGGCCGCGACCCTGAACCTGCTCCGCGCCTTCGCGCAAGGCGGGTTCGCCGATCTGCACAAGGTCCACCGCTGGAACCTCGATTTCGTCTCCGACAGCGCGCAGGGCAATCGTTATGCCGAGCTCGCCGACCGGCTGAGCGAGACGCTGGAGTTCATGGCGGCTTGCGGCCTCACCGGCGATACCACGCCGCAGATCCGCGAGACCGAGTTCTTCACCAGCCACGAGGCGCTGCTGCTCGCCTACGAGCAGGCGCTGACCCGCGTCGACAGCCTGACCGGCCAGTGGTACGACTGCTCGGCCCATATGCTCTGGATCGGCGACCGCACGCGCCAGCCGGACGGCGCGCATGTCGAGTTCCTGCGCGGCGTGGGCAACCCGATCGGGCTGAAATGCGGTCCGACCATGCCGACCGACGACCTGCTGCGGCTCATCGAGATCCTCAATCCGCAGAACGTGCCCGGCCGCCTCACGCTGATCGCGCGCATGGGCCATGACAAGGTCGAGGCCAAGCTGCCGCCCTTGATCCGCGCCGTCGCCCGCAGCGGCGCCAAGGTGGTCTGGTCCTGCGATCCGATGCACGGCAACACCATCAAATCCTCGACCGGCTACAAGACGCGGCCCTTCGACCGCATCCTCGCGGAGGTGCGGGGCTTCTTCGCCGTGCATCAGGCCGAAGGCACCCATGCCGGCGGCGTCCATTTCGAGATGACCGGCCAGGACGTGACCGAATGCATCGGCGGCGCGCAGGCGATCACCGACGAACGGCTCGCGGACCGCTATCACACCCATTGCGATCCCCGTCTCAATGCCAGCCAGTCGCTCGAGCTGGCGTTCCTCATCGCTGAATCCCTCAAGCGCGAGCGGCTGGCGGCCGGCAAGCGCGTCGCCCAGGCGTCCTGACGGAACCCGAAGATCCCCGCTCCCACAGCGACGCGGTCATGAATCCCGAGCCCGACGAGATAGCGGCCTGGACCGACCAGTATTTCGTGCGCACCAAGGAGGTGGTCCGGCGCTTCGGCGATCGGCGCGTCACCTATGCGGTGTTCATGCGCCGCCCCGTCGTCTCGGCGCCGCGGCTCGCGGTCGAATGGCTCCAGACCATGGCCAAGGCGCGCGGCACCGAGTTCAAGATCGAGATCAACTATGCCGAGGGGCGCTGGGTCGGCGCCGGCGAGCCGATCCTCTATCTCGGCGGTTCGCTGCTGCATCTCTGCGATCTCGAGACCATCTTCCTGCAGAAGCTGGGTCCCGCCTGCGTCGCCGCCTTCAACGCCTACACCATGTGCGCGGACCTGCCGAAGGTGGCCTTCCTGGCGATGGATGCCCGTCATTGCGCCGGCATGGAGATGGCCGAGATCATGGCCTATGCCGCCAGCGTCGGGTCTGACCGCGCGCGCCGCAAGGTCAACGCCAAGGGCTTCATCGGCAACGCCACCACCGCGACCGCCGGCTATTTCGGCCTGACGCACGGCCTCGGCACCATGCCGCACGCGCTCATCGGCTATGCCGGCTCCACCTTGCGCGCGGCCGAGATGTTCCATGAGAGCTTTCCCGACCAGGACATGACCGTGCTGGTCGACTATTTCGCGCGCGAAGTCACGGATTCGCTGGCGGTCTGCCGGCGCTTTCCGGAGCTTGCCGAAGCGGGCCGGCTCGGCGTGCGCATCGACACACCCGGCAGCCGCTTCGTCGAGGGGCTCGATCCGCCGGCCTCCTATGCGGCGCTCGAGCGCCATGCTCCGGCCTCGATCCGCGGTTATCGCTCCGAGGCCGAGCTGCGCTATCTGGTCGGTGCCGGCGTCTCGGCGGCGGCCTGCTGGCATGTGCGCGACGCGCTCGACCAAGCCGGCTTTCCCAAGGTGAAGCTGGTGGCTTCTTCCGGATTCGATCCGGCCAAATGCAAGGTCATGGCCGACGCCAAGGCGCCGATCGACGTGATCGGCACCGGTTCCTACCTGCCCCAGCGTTGGCCCGAGACCTACGCCACGGCCGACATTATCGAGTATGACGGCAAGCCGATGGTGAAGGTCGGCCGCGAGTTCCTGCTGCGCAGATAAGAAGACCAAGAAACGACAAGGGATGGTCGCCCGTCAGGGCTGGCCGGCGAGCATGTTTGGAAGGGCCTATTTCAAGCGCCTGAAGCGCCTCGTCATCGGCGCGCCGCGCAATCCGCTTGCGACCCAGCATCGCGAAGGCATGCTGCTGGTCGCCTTCCTGGCCTGGGTCGGGCTGGGCGCGGACGGGCTCTCCTCGGCGAACTACGGCCCGGAGGAATCCTTCCTCGCGCTCGCCGGCTACAACCACCTGGCCCTCTACCTTGCCGTCGCGACGGCGCTCACCGTCTTCATCATCTGCCTCGGCTATATCCAGGTCATCGAGCTCTTCCCGCAGGGCGGCGGCGGCTATCGCATCGCCTCGGTGCTGCTGGGTCCCAAGGCGGGCCTGGTGTCGGGCTCGGCGCTGATCGTCAATTTCATGCTGACGATCGCCATCTCGATCGCCAGCGGCGTCGACGCGCTGTTCAGCTTGCTGCCCGTCGCCTGGCAGCCCTGGAAGCTGCCGGTCGAGATCGTGATCACGTTGGCCCTGCTGATCGCCAACCTGCGTGGCATCAAGGAAGTGGTGCTGGTGCTGATGCCGATCTTCCTGGGCTTCCTCATCAGCCATGGCGGGCTGATCGTGATCGGCATGACGCTCCATGCCGATCGCCTGCCGACGCTGATCCCGGACACGATCTCCGAATCCAGCAACCTGATCGGCGCCATCGGCCTGCCGGCGATGCTGGCGATCGTCCTTCAGGCCTTCGCGCTCGGCGGCGGCACCTATACCGGCATCGAGGCCGTCTCCAACAACGTCCATATGCTCAAGGAGCCGCGGGTGCGCAGCGCCCGCTGGACCATGGCCTATATGGCGACCTCGCTGGCCTTCACCGCCGGCGGGCTGATCATCCTCTACCTGCTCTGGTCGGTGGTGCCCGAGCATGGCCGCACACTCAACGCCGCCACCTTCCGCTTGATCCTCGAGCAACTCCTGGGCGCAGATTCGCCGATCCTGCCCGTGGTCATGCTGATGACGCTCGCCTTCGCCGCCGGATTGCTGTTCGTGGCCGCCAATACCGGCTTTCTCGGCGGTCCCGCCGTGCTCGCCAACATGGCGGCCGACCGCTGGGTCCCGCACCAGTTCTCGCAATTCTCGAACCGGCTGGTGACGCAGAACGGCGTGATGATGATGGGGCTCTCGGCGGTCGGCGTGCTGATCCTGACCGGCGGCCAGGTCAGCATCATCGTCGTGCTCTACAGCATCAACGTCTTCATCAGCTTCACCCTCAGCTTCGCCGGCCTCCTGGTGCATTGGCTGGTCGAGCTGCGCCATGGCCGGCCACGCATCGGCCGGCTGCTGCTCGCGATCCTGGGCACGATCGTGACCGGCGGCATCCTGGGTGTCACGCTCTATACCAAGTTCACCCAGGGCGCCTGGATGACGGTGCTGATCACCGGCCTGGTGATCGGCCTCTGCCTGATGATCCGCCAGTACTACGAGGACCATCGCCGCCAGATGGCCAAGGTCGACGCGCTGTTTGCGGCGACCGCGCCCGGCGGGCCGGTGGACAACCCCCCGCCGCTCGATCCGAAGAAGCCCACGGCCGTCTTCCTGATCGGCGCCAACACGGGCGCCGGCATGCACACGCTGCTGACGGCGCGCAAGCTCTTCGGCGACCGCTTCAAGAACTACATCTTCCTGCGCGTGGGCGAGATCGATTCCGCGAGCTTCCGCAGCGACGATGCGGTCAAGCAGCTCGAGCAGGAGGTGAAGGCCAGCCTCGACCAGTTCGTGAACTACTGCCAGCGCCGCGGCATGGCGGCGGCCGGCTATTACCGGCTGGGCGCCGACGTGATGGCCGAGCTCACCCAGCTCGCGGACAAGGTGCTGGCGGACTATCCCGACTGCGTGTTCCTCGCCTCGAAGCTGCTCTTCCAGCGCGAAAACCTGGTGACGCGCCTGCTGCACAACCAGACGGCGCTCGCCATGCAGCGCGAGCTCCATATGCGCGGGATCCCGATGCTCATCCTGCCGATGAAGGTGTGACGGCCAACGAGGGGACCGTCACGTCCCGGGCGTGGCAGTGCTCATTCCGCGTCTTCGCCGCCCGGCCTGGCCGCGGCATTCTCGATGTCGGCGGCGAGCAGGATCTCCGTGGTGACGGCGAGATGGCGCGTCATCAGCGCCACCGTCTCCTTCGTGTCGCGCCGCAGGGCGGCTTCCATGATGCGCTGATGCTCCTGCCCGACATCCCGCTCCTTCATGCTCAGCGGCACGGAGAGCCGGCGATAGCGTTCGCTCTGGGCGTAGAGCTGGCCATGGATGCGCAGGAGCCAGGGACTGTCGGCGCCCTCGACCAGGGCCCAATGGAACGCCGCATGCGCATCGGCCCATTCGTCGTTCGACCGGACCGGGTCGGTCGCGGCACGTTCCGGCGTGCGTGAGAGGCGGTGGAAGGCCGCGACCATGTTCGCCTCCCACTCGACGGTGCCGACGGCCAGCGCGCGGGCGATGCAGAGCCGCTCGATCTCGATCCGCACCATGGTCAGGTCCCGCAGATCCGCGACCGAGATCGGCGCCGCCCGGAAACCGCGCTGCGGCTCGGCGGTCACCAGCCCCTCCGAGGTCAGGCGGGAGAGGGCCTCGCGCACGGCGCCCAGGCTGACCGAGAAGCGGTCGCACAGGTTCTGAATCTTGAGCCGGCTGCCCGGAAGGATGCGGCAGGCCAGGAGGTCGGCCCGCAGCCCCTCATAAGCGCCTTGCGTCAGGTTTGGCGCGGCATCCCGCCCCATCGAGGTCCCCGTTTGCTTCCCGCACCGGTCGCTGCCGGCCACCAGATATATTATCTCTGGTTTAAATTCTAAGAAGCATAAAATATATTTTCCTTTGACAAATATAATTTTGGTGCGAAGCTTCCCGAGATCGGCTTGGGCTCATCAGCCCGTGGCAGCAGACGCCAACCCGCACAGGTCCCGCCCAGAAGGACGCCCGGCCGATCGGCGGCAACGCCGCGCCAGTCAGGGGTTCGACGATGATCGACGTGCAGCGCGTCTCGAAAAGCTTCGCCACCAAGGATGCCGGCACGGTCCATGCCTTGAAGGCCGTGAGCGTAGAGATCGGCGCCAACGAGTTCTTCACGCTGCTGGGCCCCTCGGGCTGTGGGAAGACGACGCTGCTGCGCCTCATCGGCGGGTTCGACAGCCCGAGCGAAGGTGCCATCCGGATCGGCTCGCTCGACGTGGCGGGCCTCCCGCCGCAGAAGCGGCCGGTCAACACGGTGTTCCAGAGCTACGCCCTGTTCCCGCACATGACAGTCGCCGGGAACGTCGCCTTCGGCCTGCAGATGCTGCGCTGGTCCGAGCCCGAGATCGAGCTGCGCGTCGCCGAGACGCTGCAGCTCGTGCGGCTCGAGGGCTTCGCCGCGCGCAAGCCCGGCCAGCTCTCGGGCGGCCAGCAGCAGCGCGTGGCGCTGGCCCGTGCGCTTGCCCCCAAGCCGCGCGTGCTGCTGCTCGACGAACCGCTCTCGGCGCTCGACCTCAAGCTGCGCAAGGAGATGCAGAACGAGCTCAAGCGCCTGCAGCGCGAGACCGGCATCACCTTCATCCTGGTGACTCACGACCAGGAAGAGGCGCTCGCCATGTCCGACCGCATCGCCGTGATGCGCGACGGCCATATCCTCCAGGTCGGCGACCCGCGCGACATCTACGACAACCCGAACTGCCGCTTCGTCGCCGACTTCATCGGCGAGGCGAACCTGATCCCGGGCGATGTGCTGGGAAGGAGCTCGTCGATCACCGTCACGGTGCGCCCCGAGCGCATCTCGATCCGGCCGGGCCGCAAGGCCGGCGACGCGCGGGTCGAGGGCGTCGTCTCCAACGTCACCTTCCTCGGACTCGACACGCTCTATGAGGTGACGCTGCCCAAAGGCGCCCGCCTGCGCGCGCGGCTGCGGGATGGCGTCGAGCGGTTTCAGCCGGGCGATCGCGTCGCGGTCGACTGGCCGGACGGCGTCGAGCGCCAGCTGGTGAACTGAGCGGAACCGGACGATGGGAGAGAAACGCACCTGCCTCCTGATCGCGCCGGCTGTCCTGGTCATCGGGATCTTCATGCTGATCCCGATGCTCATCGCCATGGGCTATTCCTTCATGACCGCCAATCCCTATGGCGGCGTCCATCTTCCGCTGACCTTCGACGCCTATGTCCAGTTCCTCTATCAGCGCGATTTCGACGATGCGCTGGTCTTCGCGCCCGACTACATCTTCATCATCCTGCGCTCGCTCTACCTGGCCGTCGCCACCACGCTGATCTGCCTCGTGCTCGGCCTGCCGATCGCCTGGTACATCGTCTGCCAGAACGAAGCGCGGCGGCGCCTCCTGCTGTTCCTCGTCACGCTGCCCTTCTGGATCAACACGCTGATCCGCACCTATTGCTGGATCCTGATCCTGCGCGACGAGGGGCTGATCAATGACGGCCTGCGCGCGATCGGGCTCGTCGCCGAACCCCTGCCGCTGCTCTACAACGACGGCTCGATCCTGCTGGGGCTGGTCTATACCTTCCTGCCCTTCATGGTGCTGCCGATCTATTCGACGCTGGAGCGCATCGATTTCCGGCTGATCGAGGCGGCCTACGATCTCTATGCCGACCGGGTCGCGGTGTTCCGCCGCGTGGTCTGGCCGCTCGCCAAGCCCGGTGCCTTGGCCGGCGTCGGGCTCGTCTTCGCGCCGGCGCTGGGTTCCTTCCTCGCGCCCGACCTGCTGGGCGGCGGCAAGAAGCTCCTGATCGGCAGCCTGATCCAGATGCAGTTCAGCACCTCGCGGAACTGGCCGTTCGGCGCCGCGCTCTCGACCGCCATCGCGCTGACCATCCTTCTCGTCTTCGCGCTCCGGGCGCGGCGCAGGGCGCCCCGGGAGAGCCGGGCATGACCGCGAAAACCTTCGACTGGCGGCGCACGCCGGGTCTTCCCTCCTTCACGGCGGCGATCTTCGTCTTTCTTTATGCGCCGCTGCTGATCCTGGTGCTCTATTCCTTCAACGCCAGCAAGCTCGTCACCGTCTGGACCGGCTTCAGCCTGCGCTGGTTCGTGCAGGTCGCGAACAACGACGACATCCGCGCGGCGGCCCTCAACAGCGTGATCATCGCGGTCGCCGCGACCATCGCCTCGACCGTGATCGCAACCGCCGGAGCCCTCGCGCTCGAGCGCGGGACCCTTCGGTTCGGCCGCGGCCTCGTCACCGGCATGATCGCGATGCCTCTGGTGGTGCCGGAGATCGTGGTCGCGATCACGACCCTGGTCTTCTTCTCGCTGCTCGGCATGCATTACGGCCTCGTCAACCTGATCATCGCCCATACGGTCTTCTGCATCCCCTTCGCGCTCCTGCCGGTCCAGGCGCGGCTGCGCGACATGGGCGGCATGCTCGAGGAGGCGGGCCGGGATCTCTATGCCGACGAATGGCGGCTCTTCCGCCATGTGACGCTGCCGCTGCTGGCGCCGGCGATCGCGGCCGGTGCCATCATGGCCTTCGTCGTCTCGCTCGACGATTTCCTCATCAGCATGATGGTCTCGAGCGCGGGCTCGACCACCTTGCCGGTCTATGTCTACGGCATGATGCGCCTCGGCGTGACGCCCGAGGTCAACGCCATCTCCACCATCCTTCTCGTCATTTCGCTGATCTTCGTCGTGACCGCCCTCCTGGTCGGCCGGCGATATCGGCGCGCCTTTTGACCGGCCTCAAGACCAATCGGAAAGGGAGGACAACCATGAGGAACTGGAAAACGAGCCTGGCCAGCGTGCTGCTGGCGGCGGGATTGATCGGTGCCGCACCGCAACTGGCGAAGGCCGGCGCCGGCGAGCTCCATATCTACAATTGGACCGACTACACCTCGCCGGACATGGTGAAGAAGTTCGAGAGCGAGACCGGAATCAAGGTCACGATCGACACCTACGATTCGAACGAGACGGCGCTCGCCAAGCTGAGCTCGGGCGCGGCCGGCTACGACGTGATCATCATCAGCAACGATTTCATACCGATCTTTGTGAAGCAGGGCCTGCTGCAGAAGGTCGATGTCGCGCATATGCCGAACTTCAAGAATCTCGATCCGCAATGGCAGAAGCGGGCGTGGGACCCGGATGCGCAATATTCGGTTCCGTGGGTCTGGGGCACGACCTCCTATTCCGTCGACACCGCCGTCTATAAGGGCCCGACCGACAGCCTGAAGCCGCTGTTCGAGCCGCCGCCGGAGCTCAAGGGCAAGGTCGGCATGTTCGGTTCGCCCACCGAGGTCATGTCGCTGGCGCTCGTCTATCTCGGCAAGCCGCAATGCAACTCCAATCCCGACGACCTCAAGGCGCTGAACGCGCTCCTGCAGGCGCAGAAGCCCTTCGTGAAGGTCTACAACTCGGACGGCACCGTCGAGCGCCAAGTCTCGGGCGAGACCGTGATGCATGAGCAGTGGTCGGGCAAGGCGCTCGCCACGCGCACCGAGAAATCGACCTTCGTCTATGTCTACCCGAAGGAGGGCGTGGTCGGCTGGATGGATAATGTCGCCGTGCCGAAGGACGCGCCCGATCTCGAGAACGCCAAGAAATTCCTCAATTTCCTCATGGATCCTCAGAACATCGCGCTGCAGTCCCAATCGACCGGCTACCAGACCGCGGTGACGGGCTCGAACAAGTTCCTGCCGCCGGAGATCGGCAACTCGCCGGAGTTCAATCCGCCGGCCGATCTCAAGATCACCTTCGCGCCCTCCTGCGACGAGAAGGCGATCCGCGCCTACGACAAGATCTGGACCGGCCTGCGCCAGTAACCCTCTCTGGCGACCGGAAATGCCGCTGGCGCAAGCCGGCGGCATTTCTGCTTTCATGGGGACGTGGCGTGCTGCGCCAAGGGAGGGGAGTCCGACGATGGCCGGAAGCGAGGTGAATGCGGTCGATCTCACGCGAGAGCTCGTGCGCCTGCGCTCGATCAATCCGCCGGGGGAGGAGCGGGCCTGCGCCGAGCATCTGGGCCGGCTGCTCGAGCCGGTGGGTTTCGAGGTCGCGGCCTACAGCTATGCCGAAGGCCGCACCAGCCTGATCGCCCGCCTCGAAGGGGCGGCCGATGCGGCGCCGATCTGCTTCACCGGCCATCTCGACACCGTGCCGCTGGGGAATGCGGCCTGGCAGCGCGACCCGCTCGGGGCCGAGATCGACGGCGACCGGCTCTATGGCCGCGGCAGCAGCGACATGAAGAGCGGCGTGGCCGCTATGGCGGCGGCCGCCATGGCGGTGGCGGGGCTGCCCGGGCGCAAGGCCGGCCTCGTGCTGGTCTTCACGGCCGGCGAGGAGACCGGTTGCGACGGCGCGCGGTTCCTGGCCGGGCTGGAGAAGGTCCTGCCGCGGGCGGGCGCCCTGGTGGTGGGCGAGCCCACCGGCAACGATCCGCTCATCGGGCACAAGGGCGCGATCTGGCTGCAGGCGGTTTATCGCGGCGTGACCGCGCACGGCTCCATGCCCGAGCTCGGCGACAATGCCGTCTACAAGGCGGCACGCGGCGCGCTGCATTTGGGCAAGCACGAGTTCAAGGCGGTCGTCCATAACCAGCTGGGCCGCCCGACGCTCAATGTCGGCTCCCTGCATGGCGGCCTCAATGTCAATTCGGTGCCTGACCACGCCCAGATCCAGGTCGATATCCGCACCGTGCCGGGCCAGTCGAACATGGCGGTCTGGCAGGAGATCCAGACGCTGCTGGGCGAGGAGGCGGAACTCGCGCGGATCGTCGATGTCGGGCCGATTGCCAGCAATCCTCACGACGCCTGGGTCGCGAGCGTCTTCGAATTGTGCGAAGGCATCACTGGCCGGCGGATGGATCCGCGCGGCGCACCCTTCTTCACCGACGCCTCGGTGCTGGTGCCCGCCATGGATCAGGTGCCCGCCGTCATCCTCGGTCCCGGCGAGACCGCCATGGCGCACAAGACCGACGAATATTGCCTGGTCTCGAAGATCGAGCAGTCCGTCGCGCTCTATACCGAGATCGCGCGGCGCTGGATGAGGCTCTGAGGCGCGGATTTACCCCGCCAGCTCGCGCTGCTTCTCGGCCTCGCCCTCGAGCGTCGCCGTCAGCAGGATTCGTGTGGTGGCGCTCAGATGGGCCGACAGCAGCGCCACCGCCTTGTCGGCATCGCGCGCCAGCGTGGCATCGACGATGGCCTGATGTTCCGCGCCGATATTGCGCGTGCGCGTGGTCAGCGGCACGGACAGGCGGCGATAGCGCTCGCTCTGGTCGTAGAGCTGGCGGCGCAGCCGCAGCAGCCAGGGGCTGTCGCAGCCATCGGCGAGTGCGGTGTGGAAGGCGGCATGGGCCTCGGCCCATTCGTCGCTCGATCGGGCCGGGTCGGCTTCGACCCGCTCGGGCGTGCGGGAAAGGCGATGGAAGGCCGCGACCAGGCGCGCCTCCCAGTCGACATCGCCCACCTCGATCGCGCGGCGCAGGCAGAGGCTCTCGATCTCGATGCGCACCTTGGTGAGGTCCTGCAGGTCGGCTTCCGAGATGGGCGCGGCGCGGAATCCCCGCTGCGGCTCCGCCACCACCAGCCCTTCCGAGGTCAACCGGGACAGCGCCTCGCGGATCGCGCCCAGGCTGACCGAGAGGCGATTGCAGAGTTCCTGGATCTTGAGGCGGCTGCCGGGAAGGATGCGGCAGGCGAGGAGGTCGGCGCGGAGCTGCTCATAGGCCCCTTGGGTGAGGTTCACGGCGGAATCCCGGGCCATCTCCACGCCTCGAAGCTGCCAACGACGATGAACTATAAGGTAATATATTTTCCATGTCATGGGCTCCCGTGCCCAGAAAATATATTATCTGTTGACGGATATATATCATAGAGCGCAAGGTCGAGGCCGAACAGCGGGGAGGCGTGGCGTGCGATTTGCGACCTATCGGTCCGGCAGCAAAGTGGGGGTGGCGGTTGCATCCGAGGAAGGCGCGCTTCGCGGGCTGCTCCATGACGAGCCCGGCTTCCCCGGCCCGCTCAGCCGCCTGATCGCCGAAGGCCCGGCGGCCTTGCGTGCGGCGGGTGCGTCGCTTGCCAGGGGCAGGGCTCTCGATCGCTCGACCATCGAATGGCTGCCGCCGCTGCCGGCTCCCGGCAAGATCGTCTGCGTCGGGCTCAACTATGTCGACCATTCGCTCGAGAGCGGCTTCGTGCCGCCCGCCTATCCGACGATCTTCGTGCGCTTCTCCTCGAGCCTGATCGGCCATGGCGCTCCCATCCGGCGCCCGGCCGCGTCCGTTCAGCTCGACTATGAAGGCGAGATGGTTGCGGTCATCGGCAAGGCCGGGCGGCATATCGCGCGGACCCAGGCGCTCGATCACGTCGCCGGCTATTCGATCTTCAACGACGCGTCGATCCGCGATTTCCAGACCAAGTCGCCGCAATGGACCGTCGGCAAGAATTTCGACGCGACCGGCCCCTTCGGTCCCGTCATGGTGACCGCGGACGAGCTGCCGGCCGGCGGCAAGGGCCTGCATATCCAGACCCGCCTCAACGGGCAGGTCGTGCAGGACGCCTCGACCAGCGACATGATCTTCGACGTCGCGGCCCTCATCTCGATCCTGAGCGAGGCGATCACGCTCTGGCCCGGCGACATCATCGTGTCGGGGACGCCCTCGGGCGTCGGCATGGCCCGCAAGCCGCCGCTCTTCATGAAGCACGGCGATGTCTGCGAGGTCGAGATCGAAGGCATCGGTACCCTGCGCAACCCCGTGGCCGATGAGATCGGCGCCGCCGTGGCGGAACCCGTCGCGGCGAACGCCTGAAGCAACAGAGAGCGGAGCCTCTCGCCCTAGGACAGGAGAACCCCATGAGCCGAGTCTTCTTCCGCAATGCGATGGTCTGGGACGGCAGCGGTGCCAATCCCTTCCCGGCGGACGTCCTGGTCGAGGGCAACCGCATCCGCACCGTCGCGCGCAGCACGGGCCAGCTTTCGGCCGACGGCGCCACCGTCATCGATTGCCAGGGTAAGACGCTCATGCCGGGGCTGGTCGAAGGCCATGCTCATCTTTCCTATGGCGGCGCCGTCAACGATTCCGACCTCGGCAACATCCCGCCGGAAGAGCATGTGCTGCTCACCATGCGCAACGCCAAGACGCTGCTCGATCACGGTTTCACCAGCGCCTTCAGCGCCGCCAGCTCGAAGCTGCGTCTCGATGTCGTCATCCGCAACGAGGTCGAAGCCGGACGCCTGCCGGGGCCGCGCATTCGCGCCTGCAGCCCCGAGATCACCGTCACCGGGGGGCTGGGCGACGAGCGCAAGCAGCATATGTATTACGAGAGCTTCGGCATGATCGCCGACGGTCCCGACGAGATCGCGCGCACCGTCCGGCTCTGCTGCCGGGAGGGCGTGGACAATATCAAGATCAACATCTCGGGCGACGATCTGGGCCCCAAGGCGCATGGCGGCATGACCGTCATGCGCGAGAACGAGGTCCAGACCGCAGTCTCGGTCGCCCGGGATTTCGGCAAGGTGGTCGCCTGCCATTCGCGGTCGGCGGAGTCGGTCAAGCGCGCGGTGCGCTGCGGTGTCGACGTGATCTACCACTGCGAATCCTCGGACGAGGAGGCGCTCGACATGCTGGAATCGGTGAAGGACAGGATCTTCGTCGGCCCGGCGATCGGCGTGATCTACGGCACGCTCTATGACGGCGAGCCCTGGTTCAGCCGCGAGTTCGCGATCCATATCGGCATGCAGCGCGTGATCGACGACAGCCACAAGGTCTATTCCGAGCTTCGCAAGCGCGGCGTGCGGGCGCTGATCGGCGGCGACTACGGCTTCGTCCAATCGCCGCAGGGCACCAACGCGCGCGACCTCAAGCATTTCGTCGATCTCCTGGGCTACAGCTCGAGCGAGGCGCTGCAATGCGGCACCCGCATCGGCGGCCAGGTGATGGGCATGGGCCACGAGCTGGGGCAGGTGAAGGAGGGCTTCCTCGCCGACCTGCTGCTGGTCAATGGCGATCCGCTCAAGGATCTGTCGATCATGGTGCCGGAAGAGAGCTTCCTCGTCATCATGAAGGACGGCGCGCTCTACAAGAACATCGCCCAGACCAGGGCGCAGGAGCGGGCGGCCGAATAGCGGCGCGTGCCATGGCCGCACCCGAGGTTCCGATCGAGGTCGATCCGGCCACCGGCATCTGGCGGACCGACGGCCTGCCGATGGTCTATCTGCCGCGCCATTTCCTGGTGAACAATCACCGGGCGGTGGAGGAGGCGCTGGGCCTCGAGGCCTATCGCGGGATCCTGCGGGCGGCCACCGCCAAATCGGCGATCCAGTGGTGCCGGGCCGAGGCGCGCACGCACGGCCTCGCCGCCGAAGCGACGTTCCGACATTACTTCAAACGGCTGTCGCAGCGCGGTTGGGGGCAGTTCTCGATCGACGAGCTGGACCCCGAACGGCGGCAAGGCCGCATCAGCCTCAGGCATTCGGTCTTCGTGCTGGAACGGCCGGCCGGCGCCGAACGCCCGGTCTGCTACATGTTCGAGGGCTTCATGACGGGGGCCTTCCGTTTCCTGCTCGAAGGCAGCGCGACCCCGGTCGAGACGGAGTGCCGCGAGATCCAATGCGCCGCCCAGGGTGGCCATGACCATTGCCGTTTCGAGTTCGGCGCAGCCTGATCCTTCGGCCTCCTGGTCGAGAGCGATCGCTCCCGCTATGAAGGAAGCCTCTCCCTGCTGGACCGAGGCTTCGCATGACCGCCGATTGTCTCTTCTGCAAGATCGCCGCCAGCGAGCTGCCCGGCCATATCCTCCATGAGGACGAGGCGATCGTCGCCTTTCTCGACATCAACCCCATCCGCGAAGGGCACACGCAGATCGTGCCGCGGGCGCATTATGCGTTTTTCGACGATCTGCCGCCGGAGCTCGCCGCGCGCATCCTGCATCTGGGCCAGCGTCTCGCGGCCGTCCAGAAGCGCCTCTACGGCGTGCGCCGCGTCGCCTTCTGCTTCACCGGCAGCGACGTACCGCATGCGCATGCCCATCTGCTGCCGATGCACGCACCGACCGACATCACCTCGCGGCGCTATATCGCGGAGGAGAAGATCACCTTCCGTGCCACGCCCCGGGTGCCGGATGCGGTTCTGGCCGAAACCGCGTCGCGGTTGCGGCGCGAGCTGGCCGGCGCCTGAAAGATCGCGTCAGGCCGCCTTCACGCCGCACCAGTCGGCGATGAAGAGGGCGATCGACTGCGTTACGCGGCGGATCGATTCGATATTCACCCGCTCGTCGAAACCGTGGATGTCCTCCGATTCCGGGCCATAGACCATCGCCGGCGTGTCGGCATAGAGGCCGAAGAAGCGGGCGTCGGTGGTGCCGGTGAAGGTCATGCGGTCGAGCTTCTGGCCGAAGACCGTCTGGTGGCAGCGCTCCAGCAGCGCCTGCGGCTCGGCCCCGCCTTCCAGCACGTAACCTTCCGCCTGGAAGCCGTGATAGACGACCCGGGGCGGGGAATTGGCGAGGAAGGAATCCTTGCGCGCGGCGTTGGCGACGGTCTCCTCGATCTCGCGCCGGCATTGCGCCAGGTCCATGCCGGGGAAGAGGCTGACGCGCATGTCGAAGACGCACCAGGCCGGCACGCTCGAGGTCCAGTCGCCGCCCTGGATCTTGCTGACGACGAAATTGATCGGGTGCTTGTGCTCGGCGAAGGCCGCGTGCCCGCGCTTGTTCCAGTCCTCCTCGAGCTCGTGGAGCGCGCGGATGATCGGGAAGCAGGCCTCGATGGCGTTCGAGCCGGAGCCGGCGCGCGCCACATGGACGGGCCGTCCCTGGACATGGACCTGGAACCACATCACGCCGACCTGGGCCGCGCCCAGCTTGCATTGGCTGGGCTCTGGGATGATGGCGGTGTCCGCCTTGTAGCCGCGCTGCAGGCAGGCGAGCGCGCCGTTGCCGGTGCATTCCTCCTCGACCACCGACTGGATATAGATGTCGCCCTGCGGCGCATAGCCGGCGCGACGGACGGCATCGAAGGCATACATGCCGGCAACGAGACCCGCCTTCATGTCGCCGCCGCCCCGGCCATAGAGCCAGCCATCGGCGATGCGCGGCTCGAAGGGCGGGCTGGTCCACATGTCGGCGGGGCCGGTCGGCACCACGTCGATATGCCCGTTGAGGATGAGCGAGCGGCCCCGCGCGCCTTGCGGCCGCCAGGCGCCGACCACGTTCCAGGCGTTCTCGTAGGAGACCATGACCGGCGAGAAGCCGGGCAGGTTGCGGATCGCCTCCACATCGATCAGCCAGCGGTCCACGCCCAGCCCCCGATCCCGGAAGGCCCGGGCCATCATATCCTGGGCCGCCGCCTCCTGCCCGCGTAAGGAGGGCTGCCGCGTGAGGTCGGCGGTGAAGCGGATCTGATCGTCGAACCCGTCATCGACGGCTTTGAGGATGCGGCGCGCGGCATCGGCTTCGGTCATGAAAAACCTCGAAGGGGACTGAAACGGCGGTCCTTTTTAAGGACTGGGCAATGAGGGACCGCCATCATGCCGCTTCCGTGGCCGTGGTCAATCCGGCCGGGCTGTTGTATCTCTCTTGCCATCATGAAACTGCGAGCCATGCCGAGCCTGGCCCTGTTCGATCCGGCCGGGGCCCCTGGCGAATGCCGGAAGCAGCGGACCCGGACCCCGCGCTCAATCCCTGATTCCCCGGGCCGGAGACGGTGCCGATGACGGTCCGCGTCCGTTTCGCGCCCAGCCCGACCGGTCATCTCCATGTCGGCAACATCTTCGTGGCGCTGCATAACTGGCTCTTTGCGCGCAAGGAGGCGGGCGAGTTCCTGCTGCGCTTCGACGATACCGATCTGCAGCGCTCGACCGCCGAGTTCGCCGAGGCGATCCGCAGGGACCTGACATGGGTCGGTCTGGCCTGGGACCGCGAGGTCTCGCAGTCGCAGCGCATCGCCGTTTATGACGCGGCGGCGGAGCGGCTCAAGACATCCGAGCGGCTCTATCCCTGCTACGAGACCGCCGAGGAACTGGCGCTCAAGCGCCAGGCGCAGCTCCAGTCGGGGCGGGCGCCGGTCTATGACCGCGCGGCGCTGGCCTTGTCCGCGGCCGATCGCGCCAAGCTCGAGGCCGAGGGACGCCTGCCGCATTGGCGCTTCCGGCTCGACCTCAAGGAGGTGCGCTGGATCGACATGGTGCGCGGCCCGCAGCATATCGACGAGGCCAGCCAGAGCGACCCGGTCCTGATCCGCGAGGACGGCACCTATCTCTATACGCTTCCCTCCGTGGTCGACGACATCGACCTCGGCGTCACGCACGTGATCCGCGGTGCCGATCACGTCACCAACACCGGCGCGCAGATCCAGATCTACGAGGCGCTGGGCGGCACGGTGCCGCGCTTCGGCCATCTGCCCCTGCTCAAGGGCAAGGGCGGGGAGGAGCTGTCCAAGCGCATCGGCAGCCTCTCGATCGGCGAGCTTCGCGCCGCCGGCATCGAGCCCCTGGCGCTGGCGAGCTATCTGGCGCGGCTCGGGACCGGCGATCCGATGAAGCCGGTCCATTCCTGGGCCGAACTCGTCCCGGAGCACAATCTCGGCAAGCTGGGCGCGGCCTCGCCCCATTTCGACCGCGAGGAGCTGGCCCAGATCAACGCCCGCCTGCTGCACGAGACCGAGTTCAAGGAAGTGGCTTCGCGCATCGCCGCCGGCGGCGTCGACGAGCGGCTCTGGAATGCGGTCCGCGGCAATCTCCAGAAGCTGGCCGATATCGAGCAGTGGGCCCGGATCTGCCAGGGCGAGATCCTCACCCGCACCGACGATGTCGACCTGACCCGGATCGCGGCGGCCGAGCTGCCGCCCGAGCCCTGGAACGACGAGACCTGGAAGAACTGGACCGGCGCCATCACCTCGGCCACCGGCAAGAAGGGAAAGGCGCTGTTCCAGCCCCTGCGCCAGGCCCTGACCGGCCTCGACCATGGACCGGAGATGCGGCTTTTGCTACCTCTCATCGGCCGCGCGCGGGCCTCGGCCCGGCTGCTGCGCGGCAAGGGCTGACCCAGGCTTCACGACCGTCGAGACATGCCGATCCATCTGCACAACACGCTGACGCGCCGCAAGGAGGCGTTCGTTCCGCTCGATGCGAAGCAGGTGCGGATGTACGTCTGCGGGCCCACGGTCTATGACTTCGCCCATATCGGCAATGCGCGGCCCGTGGTCGTGTTCGACACGCTGTTCCGCCTGCTGCGGCACGTCTATGGGCCGGAGCACGTGATCTATGTGCGCAACATCACCGACATCGAGGACAAGATCATCGCCGCGGCCAACGAGCGCGGCGAGACGATCCGGGACCTGACCGAGCGCACCGCCAAGGCCTATCAGGAGGACATGGCGGCGCTGGGCGCGCTCGCGCCGACGCATCAGCCGCGCGCGACCGAGCATGTCGCCGGCATGGTCGCGATGATCGAGCGCCTGATCGGGCTCGGCCATGCCTACGCGGCCGAGGGCCATGTGCTCTTCAACGTGCCCTCCATGCCGGATTACGGCAAGCTCTCCGGCCGCACGCTCGACGAGATGATCGCCGGGGCGCGGGTGGAGGTGGCGCCTTACAAGAAGCATCCGGCGGATTTCGTGCTGTGGAAGCCGAGCAGCGCCGACCAGCCCGGCTGGGACAGCCCCTGGGGCCGCGGGCGGCCGGGCTGGCATATCGAATGCTCCGTCATGTCGGAGGCCTTGCTGGGACCGGTCTTCGACATCCATGGCGGCGGAATCGATCTCATCTTCCCGCATCACGAGAACGAGATCGCCCAGAGCCGCTGCGCCCACGGCACACCGGTCTTCGCGCGCTACTGGATGCATAACGGCTTCGTCCAGGTGAACGGCGAGAAGATGTCGAAATCGCTCGGCAACTTCTTCACCGTGCATGAGCTCCTGGAGGAAGGCCATCGCGGCGAGGCCATCCGCCTGGCGCTGCTCTCGGCCCATTACCGGCAGCCCATCGACATCACGCGCGAGGGCCTGGTCGAGGCCAAGGCCACGCTCGACCGCTTCTACACCGCGCTCGCCCGTGCGGGCGGTGCCGCCCTGCCGACGCAGGACGCGATCGACGAGGCGCCGCTCGATGTCATGGCGGCGCTCGAGGACGATCTCAACACGCCGTTGGCGCTGAGCCACCTGCATGAGCTGGTGCATCGGCTGAACAAGGCGCCGAGCGACACGGAGCGGGAGCGCGCCGTCCAGGCTTTGACTCGGTCGGGAGCGCTGCTGGGGCTGCTGCAGCAGGAGCCGGAGCTTTGGCTGCGCGGCGGGGCCGATGACAGTGCCGAGATCGAGGCCGCGATCGCGGCGCGCACCGCGGCACGCAAGGCGCGCAACTTCGCCGAGGCGGACCGTATCCGCAAAGACCTGGCCGCGCGCGGCATCCTGCTCGATGACGGCCCGCAGGGCACCACCTGGCGCAGGGCCGGCTGATCGCGTTCCGAGTGGCGTGCGCCGCTATCGGTCCGGCGCGAAGAGTCCGCGCTGGCGTTCCATCGTGCTGAAATCCTCGATGCCGATGCCGTGCGTCACGCGGGCGCCGTCGGCCGAGACCGGGAAGATGGCCCACTCGTAGTTCTTCATCTTTCCGTCCGCCCAGAGCAGGAAGTCCCGGCCGAAGATCGGCTGGTGGCTTTCGATCATCTCGCCGACGGAAACGAGCCAGACCTCGATATAGCGCGGGTCCCAGAGCACCTCGTGCAGCCACTTGCCGGTATAGTCCTCGCCCACATGACGGACCTGCTCGGTGCCGACGAGGCGATAGCGGATCCGCAGCGGGTCGAGGTGATATTCGGCGACGATGAGATAGGGCAGGAGATTGACGACGCGCGCGGGATCGAAGTCCTTCTTGAGCGGCAGGGGCTTGTCCCCACGCAATTCGGCCCAGTAGGCGGCGAGCTGCCGGATCATGGCGGAGCTTGTCTCCTCGAAGGACAGGCGCTCCATCTGGGCGGTCGCGGTCGACAGCCGCGCGCCGGTCGCCTTGGGCTTGCGCCTGAGGGAGACGGGATCGTCAGCCATGGGGCGGGATTCCGATCTCCTGAGGGCCTGGTCGCGGATCCGGTTTCATGATCGAGGTGAGACGCTCCCGGGTTAACGCTCGCTGAGGGCGACACGGGCGGCGAGGCCCACGAACAGGCTGGCCGTGATCCAGCGCAGCACCGTCACGGCGCGGCGCGAGCTGAGGATCCGTTCGCGGGCGGCGCCGGCCGAGAACGCCACCGCCAGCAGCACGCTCGTTCCCCCGATATTGAAGAGCAATCCCAGGAACAGGATCTGCGCCGCGACCGAGCCGCGCGACGGATCCACGAATTGCGGCAGGAAGGCCAGGATGAACAGCGCCACCTTCGGATTGAACAGGTTCGTCACCACGCCGTCGAGGAACGCGCGGTGGGCGCGCCGCGGCGGCAGTGCCGCCGCCTGCAGCGGGCCCGAGCGATCGGTCGCGGCCCGCCAGGCGAGATAGAGCAGGTAGAGGGCGCCTGCATATTTGACGACGAGGAAGGCGGTCTCGGACTGCTGCAGCAGGGCCGAGACGCCGAAGGCGGCGAGAAGCGAATGGATCAGGCTGCCCGCGGCGACGCCCAGTGCCGCCCAGATGCCGGCGCGCCGGCTGCGGCCCAGGCTCTGGGCCAGCACCATGGTCATGTCGGCGCCCGGCGTCAGGTTGAGGGCGAGGGCGGCGGCCAGGAAGGGGAGGAGGGTCGCGAGGTCGGGCAGGAAATGCGGCATGAAAGGGTCATTCCGGGCGGGCTGCCGGCCGCGGAGGATCGCCATCCTGCCGGGGCGTGGGCAAGGGGCCAGGATAGCGGTTCGACCCGCGGCTGTCAGGGCGCGACGACCTGGCCCGGACCCGCTGGTTGACGGCGCTGGTTCCAGGGGGCAGAAAGACACCGGCCTCGCGACCGGGCAGCCGCCAATCGCCTGCTTTTTCGGACCTTTTTCGGCAATGGACGACAAACGCGTATACCTCTTCGACAGCACGCTGCGCGACGGCGCGCAGACCCAGGGCGTGGATTTCAACGTTCTGGACAAGCAGGCCATTGCCCAGGCGCTGGACAAGATCGGGGTCGACTATGTCGAGGGCGGCTGGCCCGGCGCCAACCCGACGGACGATGCGTTCTTCGCCGCGCCGCCCGCGCTGAAGCATGCCAGGCTCGTCGCTTTCGGCATGACCCGCCGGCCGGGCCGCAGCGCCGCCAACGATCCGGGCTTGGCCGCGCTGACCGGCACCAAGGCCCGCTCGGTCTGCATGGTCGGCAAGAGCTGGGATTTCCATGTCGATGTGGCGCTCGGCATCTCGCGGTCCGAGAACATCGACATGATCGCCGAGAGCGTGGCGCATGCGAAGACGCGGGTCGACGAGGTCATGTTCGACGCCGAGCATTTCTTCGACGGCTACAAGGCGAATGCCGCCTACGCGCTCGACTGCATCAAGGCCGCCCATGCGTCGGGCGCGCGCTGGATCGTGCTCTGCGACACCAATGGCGGCACGCTGCCGCACGAGATCGAGCGCATCGTCGGCGAGGCGACCAAGGCCATCCCCGGCAGCCATCTCGGCATCCATTGCCACAACGACACCGAGAATGCGGTCGCCAACAGCCTGGCTGCGGTCCATGCCGGGGCGCGCCAGATCCAGGGCACGCTCAACGGGCTGGGCGAGCGCTGCGGCAATGCCAACCTGGTGTCGCTGATCCCGAGCCTCCTGCTCAAGACCGACTTCAAGCTCGGCATCGATCGCGAGGCGCTCAAGGGCCTGACCCATCTCTCGCGGCTGCTCGACGAGCGTCTCAACCGCGCGCCCTTGCGCAACGCCGCCTATGTCGGCGAATCCGCCTTTGCGCACAAGGGCGGCCTCCATGTCTCGGCGGTGGAGAAGGATCCGCGCACCTACGAGCATATCGAGCCCTCGCTGGTCGGCAATCGCCGCCATATCGTGGTGTCGGACCAGTCCGGCCGCGCCAACATCCTGGCGCGCTTCCGCGATATCGGGCTTTCGATCGAAGCCGACGATCCCAAGGTGGCGGCCCTCGTCGAGCTGGTGAAGGTGCGCGAATATGACGGCTATGCCTATGACGGGGCGGAGGCCAGCTTCGAGCTTCTGGCGCGCCGCGAGCTGGGCGGCATTCCCGACTATTTCCGCGTCTCCCGCTTCCGGGTCATGGA